>DAIQRD010000014.1:7383-30683 GCA_036786445.1 Bacillota bacterium | reverse complement strand
GTACAACCTATGAAGCTCTTAGATTCCTGCTCACAGACAATGACACTGCGGGTTGTCTCATAGCCTGGGAGTCTCTTGGCAAACCTGCAGTCAATCCCCCGCTTTGTCAGTTCATCTATGAGTTGTGTGCCCACCTCGTCCTCCCCTACGGAGGACCACAGTTCCACGGGAATTCCCAACCGGGTGAGCGCCATAGATACAAAGGCTGCCGAACCACCTGTAACTGTGAGAACATCACCTGCCCATACTGGTTGACCCAATACTTTTACTGATCGCGGCTCATGGACAATAATATCCTGGCAAACCTCTCCTAATACCAAGGCTGCTTTCATCTTCTTACCTCCCCTCTATTGGCTTTTACATGAACTGTACTATGTCTCATGGCCATTTCTCGTATATACAAGTGACCTATTCTCTTCTGCCTGAAATAATCCTTCTGCTATTTGGTATATTTGAAGTAAACTTTCATTAACATGCGAGAGTTGCCGATAGCACTATGGTCAGCCCTATATAGCTTCTAGCCCTTCACCGCCCCCATTGTCAAACCTCTCACTAGATATTTCTGCACCATAAGGCCAGCAATAAACACCGGTACCATCGCCACTACTGCTGCAGCGGAGCTTCCACCCCAGTCAATTGATACACTTCCTACAAAGGCAGAGATGCCAATAGGCAAAGTGCGGGTGTTACGACCCGATAGAACTAGAGCAAACAGAAACTCATTCCACGACAAGAGCAAAGTCAAGATACCGGTGGCCGTGAGACCAGGTGCGGAAAGAGGTGCAGTAATTCGAACAAATGCCCCTAACCTGGAACAACCATCCACCATGGCGGCCTGTTCCAGCTCAATGGGTATTTCCTGAAAAAAACTCCGCATCATCCACACCACAAAAGGCAAGCTAAACGTCGTGTGGGCGATTATGAGCCCGACGTAGGTGTTAGCCAGCCCGATTCTTCTAACGATATAATACATGGGCACTACCAACGCTCCAGCAGGTATCATCTTGCATAGCAATATGAGGATGGCCCAGTTTTCCTTGCCCCTAACAGGTAGTCGTGCAAAGCTATAACCAGCCAGAGACCCTAGGACTAAGGACAAAGCTGTAGTACTCAACCCCACGAGGAGACTATTGAACATGAACTTGTGCAGTTGCTGGCGGGCAAACACCTTGTAGTAATGCTCCAAAGTAGGTTTGAAGAACCACCTAGGCGGATCCGAGAACATCAGCAAAGTCGGCTTGAATGATTGATTGAGAACGACTAGAAGGGGAACAGCAGTCCAGATCAAGAACAGGATGATCAAGATATAAGAAATGTAAAGCATCGATTTGGAGCCTACAGATGATTTCATGCTATTTCACCTCCTAATCCCGTTCTCGCATCATTCGGATGCAAAAAATGCTGAAGACGAATACTAAGGCTAGACTGACTATTGACAAAGTCATGGCATAGCCCATCTTGAAAAAGGAAAAGCCTGACTTGTAAGTGTAAATGCCTATGGTCTCCGTAGCTAATCCCGGCCCACCTTTAGTCAGTACGTAGATGGTGTCAAAAACGCGATATGTGTCCATGGCTCGTAGCATCAAAACGAGCACGATAAGGCCTTTTAAGAAGGGTAGTACCACATGCCAGACAACTTGCCAATAGGTGGCTCCATCCACCTTTGCCGCTTCCAGCCATTCCTCTGATATGGAACACAGACCAGCATGGAGCACTAATACGACAAAAGGTGTCATCTGCCAAACATCTACCAGAATCACGCTAGGTAGTGCCAAGTTTATGTCACCTAACCATGCTACTTCCCCCGGCAGAATACCCCGCAACGCGTAGTTGACTATGCCAAACTGGGGATCTAGCATGTAGCGCCAGAGCAAACCCACTACCACGGGAGCAGTAATCATCGGCAATAAAATAATGGAATTAGCCAAGCCTTTACCCCAAGGCAACTGCCAAAGAAGGAGCGCCACCAAGAAGCCTAGCATCAGTTCAATACCCACACTACCGATGACAAAGAGAACTGTGTTTTTCATAGCTTGCCAAAACACATGATCCTTAAGCAATGCAGCATAGTTTTCAAAGAGTACAAAGTTCTTGGGCCTGCCGATCTCGGTCAAACGCCATTCATACAGACTGAGAATAAACGAATAGATAATTGGCCCAGCTATAAACAGAAGAATAAAGACGAGGGTTGGGGCCAGCAGCATATACCCCCCTCCGTTCAGTTCCAGCCACATTCGTATCTTCTTACGTCTGTTGATTCTGCCTATCTCACTTTCACTCTCCACCGTAGCACCCCCCAATCCTTAGTGGACCGGGCAAAGGGTGATCCCCCTTTGCCCGGTTGGTTAGTACATCTTAGAAGAGTTCTTCCATGACAGTCTGCAGTTTTTCCATAGCTGTAGCAGGATCTTCGTTACCTAAGTATATGTTCTGGAGAGATAGCTCCAAGGTCTCTTGCATCTGTGCCCACTGTGACCAAGAGGGTTGCGGCATAGCATTGGTAAAGGCTTCCAGCATAGCAGTGAGAAATGGCATGCTGTTAACCAAAGCCTCATCCTCATAGAAACTATACATAGCCCCAGCGGTTCCCGTTTTCTGGGCTAGATAGCGTTGCTGTTCTGTTTCAGATAGCCACCGGATAAAAGCGATAGCTGCTTCAGGATGTCTGGTATCGCTAGCCACAGACCAACTATAATCTTGGACAAGGCCTGTGGGCTTACCCTGGTACTTGAAGCTAGTGAAACCCCACTTGCCGGCAGTGATGGAACGGGCAGGATCGTTCAGCCAGCTACTATTGACTGATTGTGCCACCATCAACGCTACCTTACCCTGCATTGCTGCGTTGCCGGCCTCATCCCAGTGGAAGTTGAGCACACCCGGAGGTGCATATTTGATCATTTCCCCGATGAAGGCTGCTGTCGCTGCTGCCTCGGGGGTATTGATATTCGGTTTGCCATTTTCGTCTAGATACCATGCCCCTGCACCAGGAAGTAGAGTAGAGAAGATATCAGCTAGAGCACCTGTTCTTTTCGCTGGTAGTGCAATGCCGTAATGACCATCACCTGTGAATCTCTCTGCGATAGCTATAACATCTTCCCAACTCTCAGGTGCTGATAGGCCAGCTTCCGCCAGCAAGTCTGTACGGTATGCCAGGATAATCGTGGCAATCCAATCGGATATACCATAGAGCTTCCCATCCACTCTAGACGCATCTAACAAAGATGGAACGTACAAAGCTAACTCCTCATCAGTCAGGTAATCATCTAGAGCCAGGAGAAAACCGGCATCTACCATCTCTGCGTACCAAAAGGGATGAATGTACAGAATGTCATAGGCACCTGTTCCACTGGCCATCTCGAAGATCTGCTTCTCTCGCAAATTCTCCCAAGGCACAGCGTCAATGATTATCTCACAACCCGTCTCTGCTTCGAATTGATCGGCTAGTGTACGAGTGGCACTTTCAAAAGGATCCCCAGCCCATCGAGAGACTACCAAAGTCACTCCCTCATAGGGTTTTGCCGCTTGTGCTGCGAAGCTCAATCCGAACATCAGGAGATTAAGCACCATTACAGAAAGGACAGGCTTTGCTAGATTCCGCAATTTAGAGTATGCCAATACCATCATCCTCCTCAACATAACTAGGTGACGAATCTGCAAGCGACTATATACGTCGCCGTTTTCCCGCATCACCCCCCATTTCTTAAGCTGGTAAACGGGCCTATTGTAGCCCAATATTCTAAGTGACAACCAAGCTTCTCGACTAGCCTTGCATCCCCAGAAATAACGGTGATTCTATCCTGCCTGCAAAGCTAATCAATACTTCTCGTCAAGAAGAATCTTGGCTGTCGTCCTCAGATTCTTATGGGATTCCTCCAAGCGCCGAAACGACACTGCTACATACAACGCATCCATGATGCAGTTTTGTGCTACCCTTGATGCCATAGCTTCCTCCCGAAACATGGTCTCTCGAGCCATAGAGTATAGGCAAATATCCGAAACTTTTGTGATGGGAGATCTGGGAAAACCCGTAAGGGAAATGGTAGTAGCGCCCGCCTCCTTTGCACAAGTCAAGGCCCTTACTGTATGTTTGGAGCTACCTGAGTGGGAGACACCAAAAGCCACATCTCTTGGTGTCATCATGGAAGCTAAGATAAGATCATTGGCTATATCGACACTTACATACGACAATAATCCTATACGCAAGAAGCGGTAGTGGGCATCGATAGCGACCGTACGAGAGTTGCCAAAAGCATGAAAACCTACTTGCCTAGCACCCACTATAGCATCTACAGCCCGTTCAAAAGCCGATTCATCGATGGCATCAAGAGTATCCTGTAGCGCCTGAACCTCACTGGTAAATACCTTGCGCAGAAGTGTCCGAGTATCATCAGTCTCAAGGACATCTTCATGGATCTGGTAATTGCTAGGGACATTGTTGAGCTCCCCAGCGAGGAAGATCTTCATTGCATGAAAGCCTTCGTAGCCAAGACCCTTGGCAAATCGCACCACAGTTGCTTCGCTAACCCCACACAGTTCAGCCATTTCATTCACCGATAGGTGAACGATCTTGGCAGGATTCTTCAGAACGCAATCAGCAACTTTTTTCGGTGCATCTGACAGTTCGACATACCCGCTTCTTATTCTTAATAGACAATCCTGTCCTCTGCTATCCAATCCAGATTCTTCAAACATGTACCTCTCCCCAATACTTAGCTTGATATTCTCGGCGTAAATCCATTGTCTAGGTATACTCATTCTACACGGAATGAAATAATCCTTCTTTTCTGCGGGTTTATTGAAAGTTCCTTTCCTCTGTTACCTAAAGGCTTGGCTAAATAGAGATGCAACTCTCTGGCTCATCCTTAGCAAACCAGTTCTTCTTCATCTTTAGCATACTGTGTCTTGGAATGGGCGGTGGCGCCGCCGTTATGACAGGGCAATACTGGGGAACAGAAGATAGGAAATCCATCCACAGGACCCTGTCCCTTATGTTGAGGATCTGCACGATCCTTGCCATGCTCTTTTCCGTCCTCGCCTTCTTGTATCCTACGCAAATTATGTCGTTCTACACGAAAGAGGCCGCGGTTATTGAAAGCGGGGCTAAGTACCTCAAGATATTAGCGTTTACGTTTTTGTTTCATGGACTAAACCTCACCACAATTATTGTACTGCGCACCGTTGGTATCGTTCGCCTCGGATTCTACAATTCATGCTTTTCCTTTGCTATCAACATCTTCTTAAACTGGGTCTTTATCTTTGGCAACCTTGGCGCACCGAGGTTAGAGATTGCCGGTGCTGCGCTGGCCACGCTGATCGCAAGAATGGTGGAATTCAGCGTTACTTTCGGCTACGTACTGTTTTTTGATGAACGCATACGATTCCGGCTGAAAGACGTTTTAGACAGAATCGATAGGTCCATCGTTCAACAATTCGTGCACATAGCTGTGCCTGTTATCATAAGTGATGGTCTTCTAACCTTAGGCAATAACGCCTTAGCCATGATCATGGGAAGAATGGGAGCAGAGATGGTAGCTGCCAATGCCATAACTACTGTCACCGTCCAGCTCAGTACAGTGTTTATCATGGGACTTTCCAGCACCAGCAGTGTGATGACGGCCAATACCGTAGGACGAGGCGAATATGATAAGGCACAGGAGCAGGGTGTTACATTTCTGGTTTTGAGCATCATCATAGGTGCATTTGGAGGCTTACTTATCAATGGACTGAAACCCCTCATAGTCAATTACTACAACGTTACGCCCCAAACCAAGATGATCGCCACTCAACTTATGTCGGTTGTGGGCTTCATAGTTGTGTTTCAGGCAATTCAATCGGTGATGACAAAAGGGGTGCTCAGGGGTGGTGGTGATACCAAGTTCCTCATGATTGCCGATGTGCTATTTCTATGGATAGGTTCCATTCCCCTTGGTTATTTGGCCGCTTTTGTCTGGAAACTCCCACCCTACATGGTCTATTTCTTCCTTCGCATAGACTTCGTGATAAAGTCTATCTGGTGTGTTTACAGACTGAAGAGCAAGAAATGGATAAGCAATGTATATAGCATGAGCAGGATGGAAACATCGAAGAATAGCCCCGATTTCCTAGGGAGCTGAGAGACCGGGGCCCTAATGGATCGCTGGGTTGTCGTTACTCTAGCAAAGCGGCAGAATCCATACGCTTAATACTAGCCTTAGTATGCCGCTGGATATCCTTTATCTGGCGAAGTTCCAAGCCAGTCGCAAAGCTCACAGCCGCACCGGATTTTCCGGCACGTCCGGTGCGCCCTATCCGGTGTACATACAAGTCCAGCTCTCGAGGCAGGTCATAGTTGACGACCAAATCGATGTTCTCGACATCTAGACCTCGGGCAGCCACATCACTGGCCACCAGTACCGCCAAGTCTCCATTGCGAAACTTCCGCATAACTTGGTTTCTCTGGGATTGATTCATATCTCCGTGCAAAGACTCTACCCGAAATCCATGGCCTTTCATCACCTTTGCCACGCGGTCTACTCGCCTCTTGGTGTTGCAGAACACTAAGGTCAGAAAAGGGTTGTAAACGTTGAGAAGCCGCTCCAAAGCCTTGCGCTTCGATGGGGCTGGTATCTCGTAGTACTCTTGCCTCACTTGGGCCACCGTCAGCCCCCTGGTCTCAATTCGAATAAACTGGGGATTTCTTTGATACTTCTTGGTTAGAGCCAGGACCGCTTTAGGCAGGGTTGCAGAAAAGAACAGTGTCTGCCTATCTGATGGTGTTTGTCGAAGGATTGCCTCAATATCATTTACAAATCCCATGTCCAACATTACATCAGCCTCGTCAACCACCACCATCTTTACTGCGTCAAGCCGAAGCGTCTTGCGCCTTGCATGGTCCAGTAGTCTCCCCGGCGTCCCTACAACAATTTGTACTCCTCTTTTCAGCGCGTCAATCTGCGGATTGATAGAACGGCCTCCATATATTGCTAGAGTTCGAATCCCCGACTTATACTTTGCCAGAAGAGACAACTCCCGTTCCACTTGAATAGCCAATTCCCGAGTTGGGCACAATATCAAACCCTGAACAGAGCGATCCTGCGGTTTGATCCGCTCCAGGAGCGGAATGCCAAAGGCTGCGGTTTTTCCTGTGCCAGTCTTGGCCTGGCCCGTGACATCTCTGCCCTGCAAGATCGGAGGTATAGTTTGAGCTTGAATCGGGGTTGGCTCTTTGTAGCCAAGATCCCCAACTGCTTTTGTCATTGCGTTTGATATCTCTAAATCTGCAAAAGTTAGCATGATATAAAAACTCCCTTATTAAGTTGTCTCTCCTATTCTGCCCCTTTTTCGGACACTTAGCAAGTGCTTACTCACGATTTGGTAAGAAATCCTGGTTTTGCTTCCATATAACCTACGGACACATTCGCTTAGCGGTCATGTGATATATTGGAATGGAATCAATCGAAAAACACGAAGGAGCAAAAGACATGGATGGTAGGAAACGCTCTGATGTACAAATAGGCGCGAAGGTAGCGATCGTGATGAAGAAAGACCAAAAAACAGGCCAACTCACGGAAGGTATAGTGAAGGATATCCTCACCAAATCTCCCAATCACCCCCATGGAATCAAAGTACGCCTCCAAAGCGGTGAGATAGGGCGAGTAAGGGAAATTCTATCTTAGCCATTGTACCCTCTTGGTACCATGACAATGTGATCTCGTCTGTGATGTAACAGCTGGAACCTTGATCTCATAGTAGAAAATGGGTATAATACGATTACAATGTTGCTACGAGAGGTGAGCTTATGCACATTAAACCGTCCGCGAGAATCCGCCAGAACTACAACGAGATCGCCGCGCTATGTAAATCTACCGGTGAACCTGTGTATCTGACGAAAAATGGCGAGGGTGATCTTGTGGTTATGGACATAGACGCGTTTACCCGCCGGGAGAAAATGCTGAGGCTGCGAGAAGAGCTACTAGCTGTCGAAGAAGATCGTCTTGCCGGCCGGGCAGGTATGACACTCGAAGAACTAGATATTTGTTTGGAAAGAGTTATTGACGAGGTGGAACATGGAAAAGACTCCTCACTATAGGGTTATTGTTTCCAATCGCTTCCATCAGATGTTGGCTGACCATCTTCGTTTTCTGGCCCAGGAAAACCCTTCTATCGCCCTTAAGTTGAAAAACGAGCTGATGGATGCCGTACGCTCCCTCGGCCAAATGCCACAACGTTATCCTTACTTGCAGGCACAATTTATTCCACCCAACAAGTACCACAGAATGCTGGTAGCAAAACGGTATCTCGTTCTGTATCAGATCAAAGCTCAAACAGTCTACGTGGACTATATCGTAGATTGCAGGCAAGATTATCAGTGGCTGGTGCAGTAATATAGAGAACGTTCCGTCTACGAGTGAACCCCAATGGTGGTATCCCACCCAGGAGGCCATTGCACGAGCTCCCCAACTGCCAGTTTATGCTTCCTGCAATATTCCCATCTCATGAGCTACAGAGACGACACTTTCTGAGGGCTATTTAGGACAACACTACTTATTGGGATACTTGCTTTATTTTCCCTGATTAGCTTGGGCGTTTTGGTGGCACTCCCGCCACTTACTATGGACCCAATGATTAATCAGCATGTCCAGTTTGGACGCGCCCAGAGTGATCAAGTATCCCGAAATCCACCGGCTTCACAGCCAAGATCTGAGCGGGCGTAGCATTGCCTTGATCTTCTTGGCCAAGTCAATCAGTTCTAGGATCTTCACTAGGCTGGCCTTGACTGCTTTATGGAAACCTACTTCAACATTCAGCCGTTTCCGGATTGGGTTCGGGTGGACACAATCATCCATAATGAGCTAACCGGCCACATATCTAAGATAGTGAGCCTCGGCCTGATAAAGGCCAATACCCAGTCTCTGCCTGTCCCAATTGCCTGAGATGCTCGAATTATTGATTTGTCTGATATTGCTGTATGGTTCATAATGAGATCAACCGGTCATTACCGGATACATGGGATGACCAGATCAAGTGCACTGACCTCCCCCTGGTAATGACCAGTACATAACCAAGTAGAAGGAGCCCGTGCAATGCCGGTAGATATCAATATGGCAAGCGTGCAGTATCAACGGATCAAGCAAAACATTATGAGCAAAGTCATCTCTGGGGAGTACGCTGCCGGTGAAAGGATCCCATCTGAACGAGAACTATGTGAGATCTTTTCCCTGAGCAGGACTACGATAAGGCGGGCCATCGACGAACTTGTGACTGAAGGTATACTATTCAGGGTACCTGCCAAGGGGACTTATGTTGCCCACAATCATTCGCCGAACAAGTACAAGACCGGTAATATCGCCTTTATACGTTGCTACCGCAGAGATCCACTCTCCTCAATCAATGATGACATCTTCTATCCAAGGATATTGACTGGTGTAGAGACTACGATTTCCCAGAACGGATATCACTGTCTTGTCCAGTCCATAAACGAGAACGATTTCAGTGATCAGGGACTAGCTCTCCTTACCCAGAAAGTCGATGGCATGATCTGTTGCGAACTTCGCAATCGAAGACTCTTGGAGCGACTCAGATCAACTCAGCTGCCCTTGGTCTTAGTTAGTCCCTCGGTTGAGCTCAATACTGTAGACGTGGTGGCAATCAGCAACAGAGAAGGGGCCCTGGAGGCTGTCAATCACCTCATTAATTTGGGGCACAAGGATATTGCCTTTGTTGGGGGTTCGCCCAACAGCACCCCATCAAGAGAACGGCAAACCGGATATACTGAAGCCTTGGAACAAGAGGGACTGCCAGTTCTGGCGGAACGCATGATTTCGTTGGGATGGCAGCAAGCCGATGGATGTGAAGCAATGAATCGTTTACTAAAGATGCGACCTGTTCCCACAGCTGTTTTTGCTGCCTCTGACCTACTGGCCTTGGGCGCATATGATGCAGCCGACGAAGCAGGTGTAAGGATCCCAGAGGACATTTCCGTCATGGGTTTTGATGATATCGACATGGCAGCCCAAGCGAAACCCCGGTTGTCGACTGTACTGGTTAGGAAAATGGAGATTGGGCAATTAGCAGCCCAGCTGATCCTAGAGCAGCTTGGTGGAGACAGGGACTACCCGCTTAAGATCGTAGTTCCCACTGTCTTGGTTCAGAGGGAGTCTGCTGCGGACATCAGAGTGTTAGCAGCTACGACTCGATAGAAACACTCAATGTTGTATGAACGGAGATTTATGGACGAACCGACCATGGATAGTTCCCCTTCAAAAAGCTATTTGAGAACAGCCAATATCTGGGCGAACCGACGGCCCGTACGGAAGGTGGTGATTTCGGAAGCAGACCACGCTTTTGGCCTTCGACCAATACTTTTTGATCCCCGTTTACGAAACGAAAGGAGCGAATTTCGTGAGAAGAAGGACATGTTTGATCTCTATTGTTGCTGCACTGGCACTATGCGTCATGGCCTTGGCTCCAGTCGCCAGTGCCAAAGTGAAGTTGCAGTTTATGGGATGGGAAGCTAGCCCCCTGGAAACCCAGAGTGTAATGGATGGCCTGAAACTCTTCATGCAAGACAACCCAGACATCGAAGTTGAATACATAGCAGGGCGGTTCGCCGAACACCACACAAAACTCCTGACCATGATGGCGGGAGGAGCAGCACCAGATGTTTTCTTCTTGGGAGCTGAACCCTTCTACCGCGATTTCCAGAAGCGTGATGTACTTTACGACATTACCAGTTTCTTTGATTCCGAGTTTGACCTAGATGAGTTCATTCCTCTGGATCAGGAGAAAATGCTAATCAATGGCCATATCTACGGAATTAGCAGCTGCATCGTAGCTCCGGTGCTGTATTACAATAGACAGATGTTTGAAGAGGCAGGCATCCCCTCCCCCCCTAGCAATCCCGATGAGGCGTGGACGTGGGATGAATTCGTCAGTGTAGCCAAAAAACTGACCATTGAGAAGGGCGGAAGGGTAGTCCAATTCGGTGCTTACGGATTTGAAAATATTCCCCCCTGGATCCCTATGATCTGGTCCAACCAAGGACAGATATTCAACGAGGACTATAGTCGTTGTACACTAGCCGATGATGCTAATGCCAAAGAAGCACTACAAAGGATACTGGACCTACGTAAGGTCCATAGAGCTTCGCCTGATTCCTCTTACATGGAGAACATCGGCATGAGTGCCGCACAGATGCTTCAGACCGGTCGAGTCGCTATGCTGGCAGATGGTTCCTGGGCATTGCAGGAACTCTCTCAGATGGATTTCCCAGTTGGAGTTGCCCCGCTACCGGTCTTTAAGGTCCCTGCTACCGCCGGTACTGCCCATCTACATTCCATCTGGAAGGGAACAAAGCATCCCGAAGCGGCTTGGCGCTTGGTCAAGTTCCTCTCCTCTAAGGAGTATCAGATTGATCTGGTGCGCAGCGGTTTATGGATGCCTAACCGAACCGAAATGTATACCGACCAGGGGATTGGAGAATGGCTTGACCCAACAGTTCATCCCCCAGGGTTCAACGAGGTCATACCCTTCTTCACCAAATATGCCAGAGTCCACCCAGCTATCATGGTCTCCAAAGAAGCCTGGGACATACTTACCGAAGAGCTAGATTACTTCTGGCACGATGACCAAGAGCTTGATGCTGTACTACAGCGGTTGACTGATAGAGTAGACCGTGTACTCTCTGCCGACGCAAAATAGGATGTAGACACAGGCATACCCCGGTGTCCTACCGGGGTGTGCCCCTCTTGGGGGGGCTGGATGTGGAAAGTAGACATAGGACATCGTTTCTTAGGCATCTTGCGTATAGTGACCTTTTTTGGGCTGCTGTCCTGCTTTTACCCAACCTCATCGGATTTCTCATATTCATGCTATTTCCTATGATAGCTTCTTTTGGTCTCAGCTTCGTCAAGTGGGATCTGCTGACCCCTATGCAGTGGCAAGGCTTGGCAAACTATCGTGAGCTGATGATAGATCCCACGTTCCGGAAAGTTTTGTGGAACACAATCTACTACACCATTGGCTCAGTACCTATAGGCATAGTCATCGCCTTCTTCTTAGCTCTGGCACTAAATCAAAGAACCTCATTTGTCAAGATATATAGAGCCATCTATTTTCTGCCTGTGATCACCTCCATGGTGGCCGTTGGAATTGTATGGCAATGGGTATACAATCCCGAGTTTGGCTTAATCAATTACTTACTCGGACTCATTGGCATACAAGGTCCTAATTGGATATCTAGCGTGAAATGGGCGATGCCCGCCGTAATACTGGTGAGTATCTGGAAAGGCCTTGGTTTCAATATGGTGTTGTTCTTAGCTGGATTACAGGGAATACCAGACGTCTACTATGAAGCGGCAGAAATTGATGGTGCCAGTCGGTTCGCCAAAATGTGGTACGTAACCATACCCTTGATATCCCCGACCACCCTTTTTGTGGTGATCATGTCCATCATTGGCTCATTCCAGGCCTTTGATCTCGTGTATGTAATGACTAGGGGTGGCCCGGCTCGCAGTACTTCTGTACTCGTTCACTACCTGTACCAATGTGCCTTTGAGTACTTCAAGATGGGATACGCAAGTGCCATGGCCTACATGCTGTTTTTCCTGGTATTCATAGTCACCTTGATTCAGCTTTGGTGGTCCAAGAGCTGGGTTATGTACTGAATGGGGGTGAAGACATATGAAATCAAATCCCACCGTCCGCTTCATGGCACATGCCATTCTGATCCTGGGAGCACTAACTATGCTAATCCCGTTCATATGGATGGTAAGCACGTCACTGAAATCTCTTTCGGAAGTATTTAGATTTCCACCAACCCTGTTTGGGCAAAGAATCAGATGGGAGAACTACCTACGCATAGCTGATCGTTTTCCCTTCATCAAGTTCTTTGTGAACAGCATGAAGATCTCAATAGTCGTCACGATAGGCCAGCTAATTACTTGCTCCATGGGTGGCTTTGCCTTTGCCCGACTGAGATTCCCATTCAAAGATGCGCTGTTTGCACTTTACTTAGCAACACTGATTATCCCCTTCCATGTGACCCTTATCCCTGTTTTTTTGATGATGCGCTCTCTAGGATGGGTTGATACTCATAGAGCTCTGATTATACCTGCCCTCGTTAGTCCGTTTGGCACTTTCCTGTTACGCCAATTCTTCCTTACCATACCCATGGAACTAGAGGAAGCGGCAAGGATAGATGGTTGCACTCCCTTCGGCATCTACGCACGCATATTCGTCCCTCTATCTAAGCCCGCCATGGCTACCTTGGGACTTTTCACCTTCATGGGAACATGGAATGATTTTATCAGACCCCTCATCTTCATTAACGGCGTAGAGCTGCGCACATTGCCACTGGGTCTGGCCGCTCTACAGACCATGTATACAACGGATTGGCCCGTCTTGATGGCTGGCTCAGTGATAAGTGTCATGCCAGTTATCGTGGTGTTCCTGTTGTCCCAAGAGTTCTTCATTCAGGGAATCACCCTATCGGGGATCAAAGGATAGCAGAGTTCTGAAGTGACACTAAGTAAGGAGGAGCGTCATGAACCAATCTTTCAGGCCCATGGCACCCGGCAGTGTTACGTTATTGCCCAGTCTCTTTCGAGAAAGGTCCCGCATCAATCGTAAGTATATGATGAGTCTCGATAACGACAATCTGCTGCAAAATCACTACCTAGAAGCTGGCCTTTGGAGTTCTGCCACAAAACCAGCCAACTGCCACTGGGGCTGGGAGTCCCCCACTTGCCAATTGCGGGGACATTTCCTAGGCCATTGGCTATCAGGTGCAGCTCGTATGTATGCGTGGGCAAAGGATGCCGAGATCAAAACCAAAGCCGATTACATAGTCTCTGAACTGGGCCGTTGCCAAGAAGAAAATGGCGGTGAGTGGGTAGGACCTATCCCGGAGAAATACTTTGACTGGATAGCTAAAGGTAAACGTGTATGGGCACCCCATTATACGGTCCACAAAACGCTAATGGGCCTATATGACATGTTGGAGTTAGCTGGCAATGAGCAAGCCCTAGATATCCTAATCAAGTGGGCCAAATGGTTTCACCGTTGGACGGGTCAATTCTCCCAGCAGCAATTGGATGATATCCTCGATGTGGAAACCGGCGGCATGCTAGAAGTCTGGGCCAATCTCTATGCCGTGACTAAGCAGCAAGAACACTTGGAGCTCATGCACCGCTACGATCGACGAAGGTTGTTTGACCGCCTATTGGCCGGTGAGGATGTTCTAACTAACATGCACGCCAACACCACCATCCCCGAAGTGCACGGTGCAGCTCGGGCTTGGGAAGTAACGGGCGATGCACGATGGCGCAAAATCGTTGAAGCTTACTGGAGGCTCTCCGTCGATGACCGGGGTACCTACTGCACCGGCAGTCAGACCTGTGGAGAGATCTGGACACCGCCTGGCCAATTGTCCGCCCGGCTTGGAGACAAGAATCAAGAGCACTGTGTCCCCTATAACATGATGCGCTTGGCACAGTACTTATTCCAATGGACTGGCGATATCAGGTACGCAGATTACTGGGAGCGCAATATGTATAACGGCATCCTGGCCCAGCAGCATCCGGACACGGGCATGGTGGCCTATTTCCTACCCCTAGAGGCCGGTGCAGTAAAAAAATGGGGTACACCAACCGAGGATTTCTGGTGCTGTCATGGTACTTTAGTCCAAGCCCACAGCATCTATTACGACAGTATCTATTTCGCCACCGACGGGGGCCTAGTAATCAATCAGTACATACCCAACAGCCTCACCTGGACCTATAACGACACAAACGTAGAGATCACGCAAACCCTTGATACTCAAAAAGAGCAACCCCGCCGCCCCCAGAGTATTGCATTTGACCTAGTAATCGAAACTGAGCATCCTGTAGACTTCACTCTGGATATTCGCCTTCCCTGGTGGCTACAGGGAACGCCACGCATAACAGTCGACGGAATCCCCGAGGAAGTCCCCCACCAGCCATCCACCTATCATAGGCTTCATCGCACCTGGAGCCAAAATCGGATCCATGTGGAACTGCCCAAGGGGCTAATCACCGAGCCACTGCCGGATATGCCAGGAACAGTAGCCTTTATGGATGGACCCGTAGTGTTGGCCGGGTTGTGTAATGAAGAGCGAGCCCTCTATGGGGACCCAGATGATCCTAGAACTATCCTCACACCAGACAATGAACGGGAGTGGGAATGGTGGCTGCCCAACTATAGAACTGTAAACCAAGATCGAGGATTTCGGTTCGTACCTCTATATGATATACGTGACGAACACTACACTGTATACTTCCCTATCAAGAAGCTGCAGAGGTAGTGTGACCTCACTGCCCATTGAGGAGCAATCCCATGCATTCTATGACTACTATGGTATCCTTGGCTGAGGTCTTTAGGTAACTAGTCTCTGTTGTTACTCAAACCAAGACAAGAGGTGATGAAATGAAAGCCAAACCTATCTCCCTGGCCGCGGTGAGACTTAATGACAGACTATGGCAGAATCGTTTTCGGTTGATCAAGGATCAAGTTGTCCCTTACCAATGGGATGCTCTCAATGATCGCATTCCAGGAGTACCCCCAAGTCATTCCATAGAGAACTTTCGCATCGCAGCCGGAGAGTCTACAGGTGAGTTTTTCGGGAGAGTATTTCAAGATAGCGATGTGGCCAAATGGCTGGAAGCAGTGAGCTATGTATTGGCAGCTGAACCCGATCCAGAGTTAGAGAAAATCGCCGATGAAGTCATCGACCTGATTGCCAAAGCCCAGCAAGACGATGGATACCTAAATACCTACTTCACTGTGGCTGAACCCGATAGGCGGTGGACCAATCTTCGGGACTGGCATGAGCTATACTGCGCCGGCCATATGATGGAAGCCGCTGTGGCATATTATGAGGCTACGGGCAAGCGCAAGCTTCTAGAAGTGATGTGTCGCTTCGCTGATCATATCGATAGGACCTTTGGTCATAAGCCTGATCAGATGCGGGGATATCCTGGGCATCCAGAGATAGAGCTAGCTCTAGTCAGGTTGTACAATGCAACTGGCAATGAGCGATACCTAGAGCTCAGCAAGTACTTCATCGATGAGCGGGGTCAGGAACCACACTGGTACGAAATTGAGCAGGAAAAGCGAGGCGCGGGTCCAAGACCATACCTCCCTGATCTGGGTCCAGCTTATAGTCAGGCGCATTTACCCATCCGCGAGCAGCAGACTGCCGAAGGTCATGCGGTTCGAGCGCTTTACCTGTTTAGTGGTGTCACAGATGTAGCTACTGAGACCAATGATAATGAGTTGCTGGATGTATGCAAGAGGTTATGGGAAAATGTAACCCACCAGCGAATGTACATTACAGGTGCAGTGGGCTCTGATCACTATGGGGAACGCTTTTCCCTAGATTATGATCTGCCCAATGATCGGGCCTATACAGAGACTTGTGCTAGTATCGCGTTGGTATTTTGGGCCCATCGGATGTTGCATACTGACATTGACGCAGAATATGCGGATGTACTAGAGAGGGCTCTTTATAACGGGGTGCTCAGCGGGATATCTCTAGATGGTAAGAGCTTCTTCTATGTCAATCCCCTGGAGGTTTGGCCAGAGGCCTGTAAGGTGAGAGATGACCTACGGCATGTAAAGACCGTGCGGCAGGGGTGGTTCTCCTGTGCCTGTTGCCCGCCTAATGTAGCCCGACTAATAGCCTCTTTGGGACAATACATGTATTCCCACAGCGCGGATACCGCCTATATTCACCTCTATGCAGCCAATGAGGCGAACTTGGATCTAGGGGGCAGAAAGCTTAGGCTTGCCCAGGAAACAGATTATCCCTGGCAGGAAACAGTATCTGTCACCGTTCAACCAGATCAGGCCGGCGAATTCACCATTGCCCTGCGTATTCCAGGCTGGTGTAAGAAAACCCATTTGGCTGTGAATGGTAAGCCAGCAGACCTTGCCTCTATCACTGCCAAAGGCTATGCATATGTAAGTAGGATGTGGGAGCCCGGCGATGAAATCCAGCTGACTCTAGCAATGCCTATTCAGCGCATCCGGGCCAATCCCCAGGTAAGGGAAAATGCCGGTCGGGTGGCCCTGCAACGGGGCCCCATAGTCTACTGTCTTGAGGAAGTGGATAACGGCGCTAACCTTTCCAGTATGATCCTGCCACCCTCAGCGGAGCTAACCGCCCAATGGCAACCAGAACTGCTCAGTGGGGTCATGGTAATCAAGGGTAAAGCCCAACGGATTGATGAATCTACATGGGAAAACACTCTATACTGTCCTGTAGAGGTCCCGCCTGGCACCAGGACCGTTGAGATAACTGCAATTCCATACAGCACATGGTGTAACCGGCTACCGGGGGAAATGCTGGTCTGGATCCGGGAGACTTGATCTGGCTAAATTGGGGGCTCAGGCTTCAACCTTAGAGTCGATTATAGAGCCCGGGAGGGGTTGTGCGGCTCTTCCTGGGCTTTTTCTGATACCCCGGTGTGGTACCCGCCTGCGTTATGCCGCAGGGCCAGATGGGAGTATCTAGCCCTGCAACTGCAACACTATAGTTATCTTTGTCTTGCCGCTTGACCCATCGGCATTTCTTCATGACACAGCATATCCCATTCGCCAGACGGATTCCCATATCGATACTAGCTAAGCATCCAGCCCTGCTGCTCCCTTGCTATGTTGCACTTTTTTCTTGCCAAAACGGGGCAAGAAGCTAAGAGATAACCTTTGCTTACTGATCACATCAAAGGCGACAGCTGCCAGTAATACCAAGCCTTTGACCACCTGCTGCACATTGGAGCTAATTCCCATAATGGACATTCCATTATTGAGTACACCCATGATCAAAGCCCCAATCAAAGTCCCACCCACCGTGCCAATACCACCATACGCACTTGCGCCACCGATAAAGCAGGCACCAATGGCATCTAGTTCAAAAGACTGACCAGACTGTGGTGAGGCGGAATTGAGTCGTGCCGCAAACACGATACCGGCAACAGCGGCCAGAAAAGCCATATTGACATATGCAAGGAAAAGCATCTTATTGGTCTTTACACCGGATAATCGTGCAGCCTTCTCATTGCCACCTAGAGCGTACAAATGGCGGCCCATCACTGTATGGGAAGTGAAGTAGCTATATACCATCAAAATGATCCCTACAGTAATCAGCACCATGGGAATTCCCCGATAGTACGCAAGGGTGCGAAATAGCCAGATGACCCCAAAGGAGATCACTATCAATCTGACCACCAAAGTCCAGATGCTTTCCACTGTGTATTCTTTCTTCTTCCGTGTATAGTAGCCGATGAGTTGCACGGCACAGAAGATGGCAGCAGTCAATATGCCTACAAGTAGCGAAGTGGTGTTCTTTACGCCAAAGAGCTGCACATTTGCGAGCAAATCAGGAACAAATCCTGTAGAATAACCCAAATATGCTTTGGGAAAAGGGGCTAGGGTAAGTCCACCTAAGACAATCAGGGTCAACCCGCGAAAGACCAGCATTCCGGAAAGAGTCACAATAAAAGCGGGGATCCGTGCATAAGCGATCCAAAAACCCTGCCAAGCGCCGATTGCGATACCAATAACAAGGCACAGCAAAATGGATAGGTGTGGATTCCACCCCCAGGAGATGATAAGCGTCCCCGCGCAGGCCCCCACTAACGCCACCACTGAACCAACTGACAAGTCAATATTGCCACCGGTCAGGATACAAAGGAGCATACCAACGGCTAGAATAACCACATAGGCATTCTGGAAGATTAGATTGGAGACATTCATTGGTTTAAGCAAAACGCCTTTAGTCAACACCTGAAAAGCCAAGACAATCACTAGAAGTGCCAAAAGCATCATGTATTGTTTGAGGTTGTTGCGAAATGTCGTCCGTAAACTGGTCATGCTCCGATCTCCCCTCTACTCTCTTGCATGATACAATTCATAATCCCTTCCTGAGTTGCCTGCGACCGAGGGAACTCAGCGATGATTCTGCCCTGGTTCATCACGTAAATCCGATCACACATGCCCAAAATCTCCGGGAGTTCGGAGGAGATAAACAAGATGGCTTTCCCCTGCTGCACTAGGCCGTTGATTATCTGATAAATCTCGTATTTCGCCCCGACGTCTACGCCCCGGGTAGGCTCATCAAGCAAGAGAATATCCGGCTTCGAGAAAATCCATTTCCCCAAAAGCACTTTTTGCTGATTGCCACCAGATAAATTCCCCACATATTGCTCGACATTAGGTGCTTTGATATCCAAGGCTTCCCTGTAATGGTTTGCCACACTTCGTTCCAGATCCGGATCAATCCGTCCCTTACTCGCAACATAATCCATGCGGGGCAAGGTAATATTATGCATGATGCTATTGCCTAGTATGAGGCCATATTCTTTACGATCCTCGGTAACATAAGACATTTTTGCGGCAATTGCCTCTGGGACAGAAGTGGGTTCCAGGATCTGGCCATCTTTAATCAATGTCCCCGAAGCCTTGGTCCCATAGGCTTGGCCAAAAATGGACATGGCAAGCTCAGTGCGCCCAGAGCCAATTAGGCCATAGATCCCTACTACTTCGCCTTTGTGGACTCTGAAAGACACATTATCCACAACTTTGCGCTCTGTGTACAGCTCATGAAACACAGTCCAGTTCTGTACCTCTAGTGCAACCTCCGGGCGAACATTATCAGGGCGGGCGGGATAGCGCTCAGTCATTTCCCGACCAACCATGCCCTTAATGATCCTTGCCTCTGTTACTTCGTCTGCCCTCTTATCCAAAGTTTCAACGGTTGTCCCATCCCGCAAGATAGTGATTCTATCGGCACAATAAGAGATCTCATTGAGCTTATGTGAAATAATAATCGATGTGATGCCCTTCTCCCGCTGTAATGCTAGAAGTAGATCTAGAATGGCTATGGCATCTTTCTCGTTGAGGGAAGAGGTAGGCTCGTCCAAAATTAGCAGACGCACATTCTTGGCCAGGGCCTTAGCAATCTCAATCAATTGCTGTTTGCCGAGGCCGATATTCTTAATCAAAGTGCGGGGATCTTCCTTCAAACCCACTATCTGCATGTATTCTTCCGCTTTCTGGTAAGTCTGGTTCCAGTTGATTATCCCCCGCTGTTGCTGCTCGTTGCCAAGAAACATATTTTCACCAATAGACAGATAGGGTATCAGTGCCAATTCCTGATGGATAATGACAATACCCAAACGCTCTGAGTCGGTGATACTCTGGTGGCGACACTGCTTGCCATCAAACAGAATATCACCGGAATAAGTTCCATAGGGATGAACTCCACTTAAAACGTTCATCAGTGTGGTTTTTCCAGCACCATTTTCCCCGACAAGCGCATGGATTTCTCCTTCTTCCACAGTCATGTTGACATTATCTAGTGCCTTTACACCGGGGAATTCTTTGGTGATAGAACGCATCTCCAGTAATTTTCTTGCCAAATCATCGCCCCCTGTACCGAAGGGGCGGATGGGCACCAAAGATACCCATCCGCCGTAACACCATGCATGCTAATTGGCTAACTGCTCCCTTGTGTAGTAGCCGCTATCAATCAATAGCTCTTCATAGTTATTGATATCTGCAAATACTGGTGCACATAGATACGTGGGAACGATACCCACGCCATTGTCATAGGTCTCTGTGTCATTGATCTCCGGCTCTTTGCCATTTACAATGGCTTCTACCATACCAACGACCTTTTCGGCTAAGGTACGCGTATCTTTGAAAATGGACATAGACTGCTTGCCAACAAGGATGTTCTTGACATTGGCAATATCGCAATCCTGACCGGTGATAATGGGGAATTCCTCAAAGCCGGCGCCTACAAGGGAGTTGGTTACACCCAGGGCCGTAGAGTCATTGGAGCAAAGCACAGCGTGGAGCGTAGTACCGTCGGAGTAGTGGGCCGCGATCAGGTTATCCATCCTGGCCTGTGCCCTTTCGGAAGCCCAAGTTGGGGTGGCAATTGCCTCAAAAGCAATCTGACCAGAAGGAACCTTCACTTTGCCACTCTCGATATAGGGAGCGATTACATCATATGCACCCTGGTAGAAGTACCGAGCATTGTTGTCATCGGGGGAACCGCCCACGATCTCGATATTGACGCTACCCTCTAGCGTATCAAGGCCTAATGCTTCGACGAGGTATTTGCCCTGAATCGTACCAACCATGTAGTTGTCAAAGGTAGCATAATAGGACACCGCATCAGTTGCCATAATCAAGCGGTCATAGGCAATAACAGGAATGCCCTCCTCTTTGGCAACTTCTAGGACTGTACCAAGGGCGCTGCCATCTATGGAAGCAATGACGAGGATTTCAGCCCCGCCCAAGATCGTATTCTCTAGCTGCGAAATCTGCAGAGCCACGTCGTTATTGGCATACTGTAGATCAACAACATAGCCCGCCGCCTCAAGCTGTTTTTTCATGTTGCTACCATCTTGATTCCAGCGCTGGAGGCTCTGGGTAGGCATCGCGACGCCCACTTTGACCTGGGCGAAAGCTGCTGTGCAGGGCAACGTTACTAACATAACCAGAAGCAGAATCGATATAACCCTTTTCATTCAAGATGCAACTCCTTCTGTTGATCTGTAACCAAAAGCGATAATTCGGGTCTTCCCGTAGCTTTCTTACATTCCACCATGAAGTGGCATAACTGGGCTCCGTCGCGCCAAGTACCTCGCCTCCGGTATCTAAAGGAAGTGGGCACCACCATAGGCATATCCCTTCTGCGATAGCCACAAGGCAAGTTCGTGAAGTATTTGGGAACGGCTCTCCCCGACGACTTCATCCCCCCTTTTCTCGTCCACGTTTTATGACAAACACTCATGGACTTGGTGATAAAAATGGGTAATCGAACCTCTTGTCATACTTATACAGATTTCGGTAAAGACCTGCTTCTTTCATAATCTAGTCCCTTGGATCTACTGAAAGCTCGTTGACCGGTTATCCGATACAGATCTCCTCCACACTCCATGGCTTGGGCAAGACATACACCTCATGAATTACTCTCTCCATTAGGCATCGTTTCACATACAATGCATAATAGCATATGATGGATATGAAACAGATATGAGGGATAGCGATATGACCACCAGGAAGATTAGAAAGCAGATATATATAACTCCAGAGCAAAATGAAGACCTGAAAGTTTTGGCGCTCATGAAGGGTACCAGCGAAGCGGCCGTCATCCGAGAGGCCCTGTCATCATATGTGGCGGATAAGAAAGAAAAGGTCGCAGAGGGAGACCCTTTGGAGGACTTAATCGGATTAGGTACTGGTAACACCGATAGAGATTTCCTTTACCGATTGCACCAGCTGGCCAATCTGTCGACGGCTAGGAATCAAGGAAGTCTTCGCCTTTGATGCCCGCTTTCGGCTAATGGGGTTAGTTATCGGCCCCCATGGCGTTTCTACACTTCTTTGCTGATCACTTGTGCACACTTCGTCACGGTAAGAGAGAGCTAAGACGAAAGGCTTGAGCCCATTCCCATTAGCTCCTCCCGTGCTTCCACCATCCAAGGGTGTAGTACACCTAGATCGCTTCGCCTTTCCCATAGATAGTTGAGATAGCATATCACAGCATCGTCCAATGATCTGTCCAAGGCAATGAGTAAAGCACCTCCAAAAGGTGCCCCGTTGGGTTGATCCCACTGAATCTTGTCTGCCAAGAAAACAGCCTTGTCTAGCGACGAAGCCCCCCTCTTCAATGTCGTATGGCATCCTATGGCACCAAGGACGGATGTGCTCTCTATCCGGAAGATCTGGCTGGCCATCTCGGCTGATAATTTCTGATGAAGAATTCCCGGAAAGACCCTCTCTTCTGGCAAGATGTCGAGCCCTAGAGACTCAGCCAAAGCTACCATCTCGCTTCTCGGTACAATATTACTTATGTCATGTAGAAGACCTGCCATCTCGGCTTCAGTGCCGTTGATCGAAAACCGCTCTGCCAGTTGGCATGCCTCTCGGGAAACCCGCACACAATGCTCCAACGTATGTGTTCGGCCCCATTTCACAAAGAGAGCCTCGACATCAGTGGGCGCTTTTCCACTAAACTTTACCCCTGCCGTCAAGTGCTCGAAAAAACGATGCACTTTTACCTACCCCCTTGTCTTCTCCCCCACTCTGCACAACCACGCAGATACCTGAGCTTCAGCATTCCCGCCGCCGCTTCCGTAGATGACAAGAGCGGGTGTCACAGTTGACTGTGGGCACAGCTTCGCAATGTCACTTTCAATTCGTCCCGCTCCGCCTCCGCCGTGGGTACAGAACGGCACGACAGTCTTTCCGGACAAACCGTAGCCTTCGAGGAAAGACGCAATCGGAGG
>DAIQRD010000014.1:0-7373 GCA_036786445.1 Bacillota bacterium | reverse complement strand
CCCAATTGGCGAAATCGTACTCCACCAATTGGGTGAGCCGACAAAAATCGTATCATACGATTCAATGTGCTCGATTTTGGTTTTTAGTGCGGGGCGGAAACCCGCCTGAATCTCTTTCTTTGCCTGTTCCACAACAGCATTATAGGAAGATGGATAAGGAGCCTCTGGTTGGATTTCGCAAAGGGTTCCACCGGTTTTCTCCTGAATCAGCGTTGCGATTTTCTGTGTGTTTCCTGAGTGAGAATAATAAACAACAAGAATGTTTCTTTCCATTGGATGAGCCTGCCTTTCCGATTATATCGTTACTGAATTTAGACAAAATTCATCTACCGGTCAGTTTGTCCTGTGCTTCCAGGTTTTCTTTCAAGCGTTCAAGCTTTTTGGTGCCCGGTAAGGCTCCTACGCTTCGCCCACCAGTTCCTCATTGGTGTACGCTCCATATACCTCAGCCGTGTCAAAAAAGGTCACAGATACTTCAAGAACACTGCCAAGTTTACGGGTTTTCATGGCCATGGATCTCCTTTCAAAATGATTCTGCTAAGCCAAGCCTCGACTCTGAGTACAGCGGATCTATTGACTAAAGCCGTGTGGTTGTCTGTGACATTACTAGTCGCATGCGAACAACGTTAGAATCTGGGCCCCTCGCTTGGTCACGGATAATATTCCTGAAAACTCCTAATAGTCCTGCAACGCCACATCTGCTCGGATTGCTTACACTCAGGCATTCTTGTTGAGCACTTGGTGACACAAATACAGCCGAGTGCAATAGTTTAGTCGAGCATCGCACTACGAAGGACTATCCGCAATTGCGCGGAATATAATGCAATAACCTCAATTCTCTGGTTCTACAGGGCCAGAAAGGCTTTTGACTGTATCTAGTGCACGCCGTTGCGAGCAAGTCTATCTGCAGCAGCATCCAATCACCGAGCCATCTGACGGATTTGACCCAATTGGTCGAGCACAACTGCTCCTCCGATTACAGCTTTCCTAGAGGGACATGATTTGTTAAGAAAGACTATCCTACCGGAAAGAGGCAAGATCATGAATAAAGAACGGCATGTTAAGATCCAAGAGGGCCTGGAGCGGATAACCCGCAGGTGGTGGTTTTTTCTCTCTGTCTTTTTGATCCAGTTTATTCCGCCTTACACTTCTCAAAGATACGATCCCGTCGAGACCGGAACGGTGGTCCAGGCGATCCTGGGTCAAGCGATTGTCTACTCCTGGGAGAATTGGTACCCGCTTTTCAAGATCATCCCCATCATACTAATCATCGGACTTATCCTGTACGGGGAAAAGAGTAGTCGGATCTTCAGTGTCTATGCAGGCCTCACCTATGTCCTTGTTGCCTTTTTACAGAGTATAGCATCGACCGAAGAATACGGCTGGGGGGTGCTCATCAGCAACCTTTTGATGTTTCTCTTTGTTGCCCTGTTCTGGTTCTGGGAGGCAACGGCCGGAGAAAACGACTGGTCTCGCCCGGGGAAACGCTCTTTCCGAAACTACTGGGCTGTGCTTCCGGCGCTCTTCGCTTTCTGGGGGCCGATCAACATGAAGACAATGGCGCCCGACTTTGACCCGGTCTATATCCTGACTTCCGGAACAGGCCTAGCTTTCTGCATGATGACCCCGATCTACCTCGCTGTCCTGCTTTTCTTCTACCCGCGGGTTAATATGCCGCTCCTACGGGTTACCGCACTGACCGGGCTGATTATCGGGCTCTATAATGCCTTGGTCAACTTCATTTTGCACCCCGAGGTTCTCTGGTGGAACGGCATCCTACACCTGCCGCTCCTCTTCATCTCCCTCTATGCGCTGGTCCTTGCCTACCGGAAGGTGGAGGGGTAGGCTGCCCCTCTGAAGAAAGGCAGCCCATATCGGAAGATGCTCTCCCCCTGCGCCGAGTGACAGCATCATCTCTTCTGAAAGTGCAGTATATGTGCACCCTTCCTTATGTGGACTACCATTGACCAGTATTACTTTCATCTTAGTTCTCCTATCTTTTTGTACCGCCAAGGACTTCTAACACTTCCATGTTCTCTAATGGTCCATCCATTTTCTTACTTCTTCCATGATAAGTCGGATATGTTGATGCAAAGTGAAGATATGTGTGGCCTGAAAATGGCGCACAAATCTATGTGGGGGTCATTCAGATGAGCAAATATCGAGATATCGTCAGGCTAAGCAACATGGGCTTTAGCCAGCGGAGCATTGCAGCAAGTTGCCAGTGTTCTCGCAACACCGTAGCTAAGGTGTGATCCCGTGCCAGTGAGCAGCTCTGTCAAACGTCTATAAGTATTGCTATTGAAAGCCAAAACCCATTGGCAATCGCTCTGGACTTGACCATGAACCGAAAACAAGCCTCCCAGGAACTGAGATTATTCTCTTTGGCTCAACTGTATCATAGCACGCTGGGATGTAGCGCGGTATAATCATACTCGCAAATTATTGTACAATTCTCTAAATGGCCTAGAGGAGTGTACAGGAAAAGGAAGGATGTCTTTCCGGGCGATGACCGCTACAAAGCTGTAACTGCCATGAGTCCCTTGCAGTTTCAAAAACGGGTGCGACCCCAAGAGGCCCGCCCGCTGATGCTCGCTGAGAACCTTGAAGCGCCCAGCGCCGGCTACCGGATGGGGTATAACGACGCCTCACACTACGTCTCACTATTTGCTGGGTTTAGATTATTGACACTATTGTACCCAAATGTTAAGCTGTTACTAAACTGTACTGTTTTTTACGCGCAGTCTGAGACCTGCCTCATAAACGCCAACGAGCATGTTGTACTCTACATGCATTACCACCTAGGCCAGTGCTTGTATCAAGCTTGCCAGCTTAGCACCTTGTTGAGCCTAAGTGATAGTTTGCCCGTGAGATTGTGTAGGAGGTGAGATATGACAGACCAGCAGAGATGTGAGCCGTCAGAAGGGTTTAAGCAAAACTATTTGAGAGGTAGGGTCAAATAATGAAAAAGCTATTTGGCGTTCTGCTCATCACTTGTCTTGTTGCTGTGATGTTTTGCGGTACTGTTAGTGCTGATACCACTACGCTTACCCTCTGGACCTTCATTGCGCAACATGCACGCTTCTACGAAGTAATGACCGAAAACTGGAACCAGCTGTATCCAGATCGCCAGATCAAGCTGGAGGCAACAGTGCTGCCATATGATGACATGCACAACAAGCTCCAGATCGCACTCCAGTCTGGTGTAGGCGCTCCTGACATCTGCGACGTGGAAATCGGCCGCTTTCCGAATCTGCTCGTGGGAGAGCCGCAGCTTGTCCCTCTAAATGAAGCGTTTGCCCCTTACATCGATGATATCGTGCCTTCCCGCCTGGGAATCTACTCCAAAGATGGCACGATCTACGGTGCCCCAACTCACGTAGGTGCCACAGTCGCATTCTACTATGTGGAAATCTTAGAGGATGCTGGTGTGGATTACCACGAGATCAAAACTTGGGACGACTTCATCGAGGCCGGCCGCAAGTTGAAGGCTGTGCATCCTGACAAGCACATGGGTATTGCCGAAACCAGTGCTAACTGGACCTTGGCAGCCATGCTTGCTCAACAGAACACTGACTTCGTGACCGAAGATGGCGAGCCTTTGATTGACACTCCTGAGATGCTCAGAGCTGTTACTCTGATGCAGGACATGGTCAAAGAAGCGATCATGACAACCTGCCCCGATGGCCAACCGGATACCGAAGGTGGCAAGGGCTTTGTGAACCAGGGTAATGTGGCTTGCGTGATCATGCCTCTGTGGTTCATGAGCCGCTACGTCGACGAGATCCCCGACATGGAAGGCAAAGTTGCTCTAGCGCCTGTGCCGGTCTTTGCGGAAGGTATGCCGCGTTCAGTCGGTCTCGGTGGCACTGGTACTGTTGTGACAAAGACAGCGAAAGACGTCGTTCTGGCTAGTGATTGGCTTGCCTTTGCGAAACTGTCCGAAGAGGGCAACCGCATGATTTGGGAAGATCTCGGATTTGACCCCTGCAACACTGCACTCTGGACTGACACTGAGATGACTCACAATCCAGAGAATCGGTACGTCAAGTATTTCGTGAATAACCCCTTCGATGTGCTCAACGTAGTCACAGATGAGATCATGATGATCAGGTCCACTATCAATTCTCCTGTCATTAATACCTATGTGGTTACCACCATGCTCAACGAGCTGTTCGAAGACACACTTGATCCTGCCGAAGTTCTAGAAGAAGCACAGGACATGATTGAAAGCCAAATTTTCTAGAGCTCTTGGAATCGGGAAAGGTGGGTATACCACCTCGGTGTATCCACCTTTTACTACCCGCCTATCGATTTGTGCAAATGGAGGGAAAGTAGTAAATGAGCCGAGTAAGGAGGATCCTTTACAACCAGAGAGTGGCGCCATACGTATTTGTGCTGCCTTTCGTCCTTACGTTTCTAATCTTCTTTGTCTACCCGTTGATCAGCACCGTCCGGATGAGTTTCCAGGACATTCTGCCGGGGCAAGTGACATACGTTGGGCTGAATAACTACCAGCGACTCCTGGGTGACAGGGTCTTTCGGACAGCTGTGAGCAATAGTCTGTGGTATACTGTCGGTACTTGCGCACTCCTTATTCCCATACCCCTTGTCTTGGCATGCCTCATCAGCAGCCGGAACATGGTTGCCAGTTCATTCTATCGCGCCCTATTGTTTCTACCCATCGTAACTAGCGTGGTGGTGGCAGGAACCATCTTCCGCTTGATGTTTGGTGAGGTGGGAGGCTCGCTGATGAACTCTATGCGGGCTCTGTTCGGCCTAGCTCCCATTAAGTGGTTGAAAGTGAGGGAAACAAGCTTTTTCGCCCTAATTCTGCTTGCCTGCTGGCGCTGGACAGGCGTCAACATGATCTACTACCTATCTGGTTTGAAGAGTATTTCGCCTGATCTATACGAGTCCGCTCAGATCGATGGGGCAAACGGATGGCAGCAGTTCCGATACATATCTGTTCCACTCCTCAAACCGACCGTTATCTATGTACTGACCATTAGCATCTATGGCGGACTCGCCATGTTTACCGAGAGTTACATGCTTTGGGCCGGCAATAACTCACCCAAGAGTATCGGGTTGACCATCGTAGGCTACCTCTATCGGATGGGATGGGAGCGAAACCGCATGGGATATGCCTCGGCTGTTGGCCTCGCCCTCCTAGCTATCGCCATGATAATTAACCTAATCCAGCTACGTATCACAGGTGTACTGGGAAAGGAGCGTGATTAGGATGGCCGCTAAGAGTAAAACCCTGACATTAGCCCAACACAGGAGCTATAATCCAAAGGGCCGCGTGCTGCTTATTGCCCTCTTCACTCTGTTGGGAATCGCAGTATTGCTTCCGTTTTTCGCCATTCTACTGGCATCGTTCAAACCGGCCTCTGAGCTCCTCCGCTATGGACTCAACTTGAGACTGGACTGGGACATCATGTCCTGGAACAACTATGTATATCTGTTTACCGGATACATGCCGGATGGCACGTATATTACCCATGACTACCTCCTGTGGTTCAAAAACAGCGTGGTTCTCACGTTGATACAGACTGGTCTTACGCTGATGGTCAGTGCATGGGTGGGCTATGGTTTTGCCATGTACCAGTTTAGAGGCAAGGATCTCATTTTTGCCTGCTTGCTTCTCATACTAATGATTCCCTTTGAGATCCTCATGCTCCCCATGTATTCCCAGGCCAATACCATGGGGCTATTGGACAGCATTTGGGGTGTCATGCTACCATTTTTGGCGCAGGTGACAACGATATTCTTCTTCAGGCAGTATCTGCAAGGTATCCCAAAGGACATAGTAGACGCCGGCAGAGTTGACGGAGCCACTGAATACGGAATCTTCTTTCGCCTGGTTCTACCCATAATGAAACCTGCTATGTCGGCTATGGCCATTTTGGTTGGAATGAACAGCTGGAATAACTTTCTGTGGCCAATGCTCGTCCTGCGCTCCGGGAATAAGTACACTCTAGCGATTGGTTTGAATACACTTCTTACTCCATATGGAAACAACTATGATATTCTTATTGCAGGATCATGCTTTTCCATCATCCCCATCCTAATTCTGTTCCTATGTGCGCAAAAATACTTCATTGAAGGAATGACGATGGGGAGCCTTAAAGGATGATTGGTTCGATCAACCAAATGCACTTTTCAGCAAGGAATAGCATGATCCGATCTGCTTTCCTAGTATCATATAGCTCTAGCATAAGGGTGTTGAACTCAAGTATATCCTTCGCTTTGATGTTAAAGACGCCGTACCCCTTATCGATCAGAGTCCCGTTGGCCATCAGACGAGCTGTGCGTCTGTTGCCATCCCAATAGAACTGGTTCAGTGCTCCCCAAAGGAATACCCTAATGGCTCTTTCTATGGTATTGTCACAGTCTAGGATAACCCCTACCTCTTGATCAAATATCGCCTCGAGTTCCTGCCAGGGAGGAGCTTCATAGTGTTCTGTCCCGGCTATCCCAACTGAACCGGTACGGAATACGCCCCATTCAAGTGATTCTTCCCTAGCAATCAGAGCATTCACTGCGTGAAACATTTCCTTGTTTACTACGAATGTGTCTCCGCTTATGGAACGCAAGAGCATAGACCAAGCGTCCCGGATATTGAGCACCTGCTGAACATCCTCAACCCTCCGACCGCCAATACTGATACCATCTATTAAAGTTTGCACTTCAGGAAATGTAATAGGGTTTTTCTCTAGTTGTGCAGTGTCAAAGACGTACTCCGGTAGCATCTTTCTTGCTGCAAACAGAGCCATTCGCTTATTCGGAGTAATAGCCGGCGCGTCAACTTGGCAATTGTAGTCAAATAATACAAGTCCACCTTCTTCCCATTCTAGCGGACCAAATCGCCTGTTGGGGGCAAAAGTGATCACGTGACATCTTCCGCAAGTCCGGATTCTAGTATGGCACGCCTCCGAACTTGGCGACGTGCGTAAAGGAAGCTACCCACCTGACCAATCCCTGCCAACGCCCAAGTGACAGGATAGCACATAAAGAGCACAATCATTGTAGGGTACCAGGTAAAGACCGTAGCCAACCAAACAATGCGCATGAGACAGGCACCTATCAGTGTACAGAGCATAGGCAGTATGGAATACCCCATCGCACGGGTCAGGCCCGGAAATACGTTCATCGTGCCACACGTAAAATATGCAGCCATCATGACCTTCATGTGAAGCATTCCTAATTCAATAACCTCCGGGTTAGAGGTATAAAAGCCAAGCAGTGACCTGCCAAAAAACAGTGTCGTACCGCCCAAGATAATCCAGGTGGCGAAGATTAACACCACGCACACCTTTGCAATAGTATCAATTTTATCGTATTTTTCTGCTTCCATGTTCTGTCCAGTG
>DAIQRD010000155.1:0-4368 GCA_036786445.1 Bacillota bacterium | reverse complement strand
GCCACTTTCTTGCCCCTAGATGGACTGCGGGTAAGCTCTATCCAATCCCGGGATCGAGCTTTGCTTAGGCGGGAAGGTGTAGTGGGGGTTGCCTCTGAGCTTGTTTGCTATGAACCACAATATCGAGCTATGGTTCAGTATCTTCTCGGCAGAGTTGTCGTAACCAAAGACCTTGATACTGCTGTAGCCCTAGGCCGAGAGCTCAGTAGCTATAGCCGTATTGTTACCCTGGAGGGGGATACTGTCTCTCCGGGAGGTGCCATTACCGGTGGCAGCTTGCCAAAAAACGATGGAAACGGCCTCTTACAGAGACGCCAGCAAGTGTCCCGCTTAGAAGAAGCAATCCAGGCAAGTAAAGCTAGCCTGGAAAAGGAACGGGAAATTGCAGAAGCCTTGGAAAGCGAGCTCAGGCAAGCCGGATTGCGGGCCAAAGCCCTCACCGAAGAGCTACACCGGGCCCAGCTCTATATTAAAGAATTGGAGAAAGAAGTAGCACTAAAGAGAAATGAGAAATCCCGTTGGGATAGGGAGTCCCTCGCAGTACATGCCGAGGTAGAGGGACTAAGAGCTAGGCTAGAGGCCGAAGAAGATGAGAGAACACAGCGGCTAGAGCGGCTGGAATGCCTGGAAAAGGAAGCCCAGATATGGCAAGAGAAGCTCCTTCAGTTACAGACTGACCTGGCCTTGCTAGAACAAGACCAAATTGACACTCAAGAGGACTATACAGCAGCTAAAGTGAGTTTGGCCACCTTGGAAAGCCAGATAGAAGCTGGCAAGAAAGAGGCAGCTAGATACAGAAGTATCTTGGCAGAGGAGGCCAACCGAATCGATGAAATAAGAATGACCAGCGCGGCAGTAGAAGAAGAAAAGGTCAGGTTACAGGCAGAGGTCAAGAGGTTAGACCAAGCATACAGACAGGTGAAGGTCAAACTCTCTCAAACCGAAGAAAGGCAATCGACCCAGACCAAGCTGCGTAAGGAGACACAAAGTGACCTAACGGCAAGAGAAGAAGCTCACAAAGCGAGGCTGGAAGCAAAGGGGCAGCTCCAAGGGGAACTAGCTAATGCTACCCGGGTACTCGATCAGGTCATATCGCGGAAGGCTCGTTTAACTGAGTTGATGTGGGACAACTACAATCTGCAGCCAGATGATCTAAAGGATCTGCCGATTCCTGACGGAGACGTTCAAGAGGTACGCCGACGAATCCGGGCCCTTAAAGATCAAATCCAGCTGCTTGGGCCGGTGGATACCGACATGATCAATCACTTTGAAGTGGTAAGGGAACGCTATGGTTATCTTCGGCGGCAACAGCAAGATCTATTGGAGGCTAAAGAGCAGCTAGGTCATATTATCGATGAGATGGATACTGTGTCGATGACGAGGTTCATGGAAACTCTAGGAGCAGTACAAAAGGAGTTCCAGATTGTATTTACCAAACTCTTTGGAAGTGGAAGTGCCGATCTCGTCTTACTTCATGCATCCCGTCTAGAGGAAGTCGGCCTGGATATTCAGGTAAGGCCCCCGGGGAAAAAAGCACAGAACATCAATCTCCTATCTGGGGGTGAACGAGCCCTGACTGCCATCTGTTTACTCTTTGCTCTGCTTAGGGTAAAGCCAAGTCCTTTTTGTGTGCTAGATGAGATTGACGCATCCTTAGATGAAAGTAATCTCCATAGGTTTACTGGGCTCTTAGAAGATTTCACCCAGGACACGCAGTTTATCGTGATTACTCATCGGCCCGCTACCATGGAGGCCGCTGATATGCTCTATGGTGTTACCATGAACAAAGCCCATATCTCCCAGTTAGTTTCGGTACAGCTTAGTGAAGCTGCAGCGGGACTAGAATAGACATTACAGGGGTTTGACGGGAGATGAAGACCCAAAAAACGATCTCCCTAATCTTAATATGCGAGGAGAGTTAATGTGGGATTTTCCAATTGGCTACGCCGAAAGGGGAAGCCAGATAAAGACAAGGCACTACCTGTCGGGATGGAGTCTGCTCTGGAAAGCCGACAGGACTCCCAAGAAGCATCACAGAATGGCAATATGGAGAGCCGACAACAACAGCCTGAGCAGAGCAGAGGGTTTTTTAGTCGCCTTAAGGATGGTTTGGAGAGGACACGTTCGGCTTTTGTGGCTCGTGTGGATGCCTTGCTCTCTAGCCACAAAAGCATCACTGAGGAGCTCTTTGAGGAGCTAGAAGAGATCTTGATCCAAGCTGATGTAGGTGTAGAGACCACTTTGCAGCTGGTAGACGAAGTGCGAGAAACGGTGAAAGCAAAAGGTGTCACCGATCCTGCCGAGTTAAGGCCCATCTTACAAGAGAGGATCCAGGAGATTCTCTCAGCTCACACAGCTCCCTTGACACTTCCCGATACTCATCCTGCGGTGATCATGGTAGTAGGTGTGAATGGCGCAGGCAAGACCACTACCATTGGCAAGCTGGCCTATCGCTTTAAGTCTAAAGGGAAAAAGGTGCTCCTTGGTGCCGCGGATACCTTTCGGGCGGCGGCCATTGAGCAATTGGAGATTTGGGCCAATCGGGTAGGTGTGGATATCATTAAGCACCAGACTGGGGCAGATCCAGCGGCGGTGGCTTTTGATGCGATTCAGGCCGGGCGGGCCCGGGGGTGTGATGTGGTGATCATTTATACGGCTGGTCGACTGCAAACCAAGACCAACTTGATGCGTGAATTGGAGAAAATCGGTCGTGTGATCGAGCGGGAGCTAGATGGCGAGCCCGCGGAAGTGCTTTTGGTGGTGGATGCCACCACGGGGCAAAACGCTCTCTCCCAGGCTAAGCTGTTCAGTGAGGCAGTTGATGTGAGTGGACTAGTTTTGACCAAGCTGGATGGCACCGCCAAAGGTGGGATTATTGTTGCCATCGCGGCGGAACTGGGGTTGCCGGTTAGTCTCATTGGTATTGGGGAGGCTTATGATGATCTTAGAGATTTTGAGCCGGAGGAGTTTGTCAATGCCTTGTTTGAGGCTTGATTACATACCTAGGTGATTGGCTATCCGTCAAAAAGACTGCCTTGCCCGAGATGATATCACCCATCTCCTACACCATGATAGTAGCACAGACCTACAGCACAATCACTGTGATTTGTATTGACACAGGGAACTTAGGCTAGTATACTACTGCTGTAAAGCATTTTTGCTTAACAGGGGTAGGGCAACGAAGATGATTAGCCAAACTGTGCATATGGGTTTGCTCTTTGATTTCTATGGTCAGCTCTTGACTGATAAACAGCGCCTGTTCTTTTCCCTATACCATCAGGATGATCTGTCTTTGGGCGAGATCGCCGAGCAGTATGGTGTAACCCGGCAGGCCGTCTATGATACTCTTCGTCGCTCGCAAAACACCCTCATGGATTTCGAAGAGAAGCTCGGACTAATCAAACGATCGGGAAAACAACGGGTGCAGTTAGAGATGATTCAAACAAAGCTTGCGGATCTAGGGAAGATGTTGTCCCACGAGAAGGCAAGCGGGGCTTGGCAAGAGCAGCTGGCCGAGCTAGAGAATCTGGTGGCGCAAGTGATCGAGGATATATAGATCTTCCACCTCTCGGATAGGAAGCTGTGTGGGCGGGATCTGCCCCAAGTAGATTATGGTTAGGGAGGGCCCAGGATGGCGGTTTTCGGTAATCTAGCAGACAAACTCCAAAGGACACTGGGAAAGCTCCGGGGGAAGGGTAAGTTAACTGAACAAGATGTCAAAGAGGCCCTGCGAGAGGTGCGGTTGGCCCTTCTAGAGGCTGATGTAAACTTCAAAGTGGTAGGGGAGTTTACGGCTCGGGTGCGTGAGCGAGCAGTGGGGCAGGAAGTTATGGCTTCACTGACACCGGCTCATCAGGTGATTAAGATCGTGCATGAGGAGCTCACCGAGCTAATGGGAGGCACTCAAAGTAAGCTGGAATTGGCCTCTAAACCACCGACGGTTGTGATGTTGGTGGGATTGCAGGGGGCGGGAAAGACAACCAGCGCAGCTAAGCTCGCCAACCTACTGAGCAAACAAGGGCACCGTCCCCTTTTGGTGGCAGGAGACGTTTACAGGCCAGCAGCTATCAAGCAGCTCCAGGTCTTGGGAGAGCAATTGCAGACCCCAGTGTTCACTCTGGGGGATCAAGTAAGCCCTGTGGATATTGCTAAAGCCTCTGTGGAACATGCCAGGCGCCATGCCAATGATATTGTGCTTTTGGATACTGCCGGTAGATTGCACATCAATGAGGAGCTCATGGCAGAGCTACAAGCCATTGACCAAGCTGTCTCACCAGACCAGGTATTGCTAGTGATAGATGCCATGACTGGGCAAGATGCTGTGAATGTAGCCAACAGCTTCAATGAAAACCTGGATATTGATGGCAT
>DAIQRD010000154.1:0-4428 GCA_036786445.1 Bacillota bacterium | reverse complement strand
AGCAGGCTAGATGAACCGAGAAGCCTCGGACTTCAGTCCGGGGAGTCGTCACAAACAAGATCAAATCCCGGGCGAGTCTCTTTTCCTCCGCTAGTAACGGGAGTTTCTGAAAAGGTGATTGAGTGATGCAGGAATTCTGGAGAGCCCTAGCAGAGTACACGTTTTTGCAGCATGCCTTGCTGGCAGGGATATTGGCCAGTATAGCTGCGGGTTTGGCTGGGACATATGTCGTAGTGAAGCGCATATCTCTGATCAGTGGGGGTATAGCCCATGCTATCTTGGGTGGCATGGGTGTCGCCTATTATTTTGGTCTCGATCCAACAAAGGGAGCCATCGTCTCGGCTCTGCTCTCGGCTCTGATCATCGGATTAGTGAGCTTGCGGGCTAGGCAGCATGAGGATACTGTCATTGGTGCTCTTTGGGCAATAGGGATGGCGATAGGGGTGCTGTTTATCTCCCGCACCCCCGGATACAATGTAGATCTGATGACTTTTTTGTTTGGCAACATACTGATGGTATCCAGTAATGATCTTGTCTTGATCGGGGCCTTAGATGTGTGCATTGTCCTAACGGTAATTGTTTTCTATAAGCAGTTTCTTGCCGTTGCCTTTGACGAAGAACATGCCCGCCTTAGAGGTCTACCCGTGGAATTCCTGTACCTGCTATTGCTGATGCTCATCGCGTTGACTGTAGTAATCCTCATCAAGATCGTGGGTTTGATATTGGTCATTGCATTACTTACCCTGCCCCCTGCAATTGCCCGTCGTTCTGCTAGTAACCTAGCCCAGATGATGGTTTTGGCAGCTGGTCTGAGCCTACTCTTTAACGCCACTGGCTTAGCCCTTTCGTATCAACTAGATCTACCTACAGGAGCCACCATAGTGATGACAGCCGGTATCGCCTACCTGCTGTCCTTGGCTTTGGGTGGTATTAGCCGACCGGTCGCCGGTAGACGTTCCCGGTAGGTGCTTCCCATCTGATCCAACCTCACCAGCTCAACAGTGATTTCCCAAACAAGGTGTTGCTTCCATCATGGCGAAATTCATAGCATGTCTAATTACGAATTGACAGCCTAACACCATAAGGAGGCTCGATCATGGCTCTGACTCAGAAGAGGCAAGAGGATCAGCGGAGACAGTTGTATGCACTCTTAGGGGATCTACCTCCTCGAGAAAGGGATGTTAGTGGAGAAAAACTGTCTCAAGAAGATCGGGATACATACGTTTTGGAGACATGGCTCCTTGACCTAAATTGCGTGGAGCCAGTGCCTGCATATTTTACTAGGCCCCAAAAAGCCACCCGGCCATTCCCGGTAATCCTATTCAACCACTCCCATGGGGGCAATTATCGACTGGGCAAGGATGAGCTGATTCACGGCAGGGAATATCTGCATGATCCGCCATATGCCCAAGCCCTGGCTGAACATGGCTGGGGGGCTTTGGCTATCGATGCCTGGAATTTCGGAGAAAGACGGGGGAAGACAGAATCAGAGCTTTTCAAGGAACTGCTTTGGCAAGGCCAAGTGCTTTGGGGTCTAATGGTATATGATAGCCTGAAAGCCATCGACTATCTGCTTAGTCGCCCCGATGTAGATGGAGATAGGATAGGCACATTGGGTATTTCCATGGGTAGTACCATGGCGTGGTGGGTAGCGGCCCTGGAACCCAGGGTCAAGGTATGTGTGGATATTTGCTGTCTCACTGACTTCCAGGCACTAATAGAGGCCCGGGGACTGGACGAGCATGGGCTGTATTACTATGTTCCTAGCCTGCTTAAGTATTTTGACACAGTATCCATAAATGCGTTGATTGCCCCTCGACCCCATCTTAGTTTGGCGGGAAATCACGATCCCTTAACACCACCTAAGGGCCTGGACCGTATTGATGAGGCGCTTAGACAGACATACGCCGAACTAGGTACCAATGATGCGTGGCAGCTGTTGCGCTATAATACAGGGCATTTCGAGACTGCTGACATGAGGTCTCAGATCTTCCGGTTCTTACACAAGTGGCTGTAGAGAACCATGTGCTCAAGCAGCGGGTGAGCCCATGGGATGCGCAAGAGGGAGCGCACCCCATGGCGGATTCTCGTGGACCTAGAGCCAACTGGAGAAGCGACGGATGTACAAATTCTTTGCGCATTGTGTAGCAACGGAGTAGGCGAGCAGCAGTGCTATCAGCCAGGGGAAGTAGGCGGCGGGAAGGGGCTGCAGCCCGATGCCGGCTCCAAATCTGGTAAGAGGAACGATTGCTCCAATAGCCATGATAGCACCAGTTAGCCAAAGAACAGGTTTGGTGGCTCGGCTCTGGATAAAAGGTACCTTTTCAGTGCGGATTAAATGAACTATGAGTGTCTGGGAGAGCAGTCCAAGAACGAACCAGCCTGATTGAAAGAGACTCTGGTGCCGTGCGGAATTGGCACCAAAGACACGCCACATGACCACAAAAGTAGCTATGTCAAAGATCGAGCTAATGGGCCCAATATAGATCATGAACCGAGTTATGCTCTTCGGGTCCCATTTGCGGGGTCGAGCTAGGAATTCTTGATCCATGTTGTCCCAGGGCAGCGACAACTGGGAAAAGTCATATAGCAGATTCTGAGTCAGCAAATGGTGCGAATCCCGTCTTCATTGCGCTGTCTGACCAAGGACCGGGCTTTTCCTTGCATCACTTGGTCTAGTAGCAAGATCTGCCCATCAATCTCTACTTGGGTGCAAAGCGCAAGCATTTCTTCTGAAGCTCCCTTACAGATGAGCAGGTGCTGTTCCGGCCGATTCGACACAACCACTGACATCCGCCGCCTTATGAAACCAAAGGGAATTTCATCGATCTTCTCATAATGCGACAATCCTTGAGGTTGGTGCTGGGAATCCGTGTGTTCAATAATGGCCCTGTCCATCAGGTTATTGAGACCAGTCTGGAAGGAACTATTCAGATAGGCTAGTCGTAGCACGCTCTCGTTGTCTCGGCCATTCAAGTCCAGATGCTCTCTTAACGTCACTTGATCTTTGGTAAGAGTGCCAGTCTTGTCGGTACAGAGGATGTCCATGGCTCCGAAATCTTGGATAGCGCTGAGGCGTTTGACAATTACTTTTTCCTTAGCCATCTGCATGGCGCCCTTGGCGAGGTTGACGGAGACCACCATAGGAAGCATTTCCGGTGTAAGGCCCACAGCTACAGCCAGCGAAAACAGGAAGGCATCGGCCCAGTTGCCTTTGGTGAAACCATTGACGGCAAACACCACTGGCACCATGATCACCATGAATCTGATCAGGACCCAGCTCACACTTCTGATGCCTTGATCAAAACTGGTGATCTCCTGTTGATCTAGTACTCGACTAGCTAGCGAACCTAGAATCGTCTGTGATCCTGTGGCCACCACAACAGCTGTGGCTGTTCCACTCATGACGTCGGTTCCCATAAAACAGAGGGTGTCAGCTTCCAGTAGCTCTCTGGGCATTTTGCCGGTGCCGCCGTTACGATTTTCCCTGTGAAGGAGAATATCTGGTTTTTCTACTGGCATAGATTCCCCGGTAAGGGCTGACTGGCTAACAAAAAGATCCTTGCAGGATAGCAATCGTACATCTGCAGGAACCATATCACCCGCAGAAAGATGGATGATGTCCCCTGGAACCAAGTCTGCCAGAGGAACCTCGTATTTCTGTGAATCAGCACTTTCAGACGAAGTGGCTCTGGTCACAGTGGCTGTGACTTGAACCATGGCTTTGAGTTGCTCAGCAGCTTGCTGAGAGCGATATCCTTGCCAGAACTGAAGCAGACCGCTGGCAGCCATCATTATGAGGAGAATCACAATTTGTGTCCAATCGGCGGCTTCCGGTCCAGGAAATACCACGTCAGTGAACCAGGAGATTACGCCTAGTACTGACAGTACGCCGATAAACGGGTTGGCAAACGCCCGGGCTAGGTGGATCCACCAGGAGGATAGTTGCTCATGTGCGATTTCATTGGTGCCGTAGATATCCCGGCGTTGCATTACTTCGTCTTCCGTTAGCCCTTTTGGTGTAGATTTCATTAACTTCAGCGCATAGGCGCCATCACCTTGAGCTATGTCGTGCAGCTTTCGGGTAGTTTGGGGGATCGTCTGCATCTTCTTTTCCATGGTTACCATCTCTGTCTCCCCTTCTCTTGAGTCAAGTGAGTACAATCGTTGCAGGGGTCATCTCACCCGTGGGGAAAGACAAAAATCCCCGCCGTGCGCACATGGTGACAGCGGGGAGGTCTGGCAATCATGGCTAGATCACTCAGAATGCCATTCTACGCTCAGGCGGGAACATTGGATGGCAGTTAAGTGTTCCACGCTGTCTATTCATTCTTCTAGATTCATCCCTGGATAGTCTACCTCCACTGTCGTCCACAGTATCCCACCACCCTCTGTTTCGCCCGCTGCCGCACCCTCGCATCGCAGAGC
>DAIQRD010000153.1:0-4432 GCA_036786445.1 Bacillota bacterium | reverse complement strand
AACAAAAACCTTACGCAATCTGCCACTTCATCTTATTGTGTTTAAGATCGTTTCATCCAGCCGTCGTACCATGGACCTACATACAGGCCGAAAATGTCTCAACCAGAATCGGCATGCTTCTATGTTTGTTGCCTCAAAATCTACTGAACATCGCTTGAATCCTTCCTTTGTTGCCCACTCCATGATGGTAGATAGGAGCAGCTTACCGATACCCTTTCCCCTGTATTCAGGCTTCACATAAGCACCATTCACAGCAAACTTCCCTTTTCCATTAACAATCCATGCGGCCCCGTCTTCGATCGGTGCTACTTTCATATACCCAACAGCTTCGTTACTGTCCCAAGCCATCCATACAAGATTTCCAGGCTCTCTCAACATATCGCCAAGTCCAACTGTACTTTCAGGCTCAATATATGGCTTGAATGCAGGTGATTTGGCCAAATGTCGGTTATGTCCATCTACTAAAGGCAGCAATTCCTTAATATCCTTATCCTCCATGAGAGTCACGCGCACTTCCTTGGGCGACTTAACTTCTATAGGCTTAACCTCTCTTATTGCATCAATGCATACTCCTCCAAATCCATTCCAGCAGAAAGCCTCTTGGGCTTCGACTGCATAGCTCATAAACACAATTGCATGTGTAAGGCAACCATCATCAACCCACTTTTGCCCTATTGCCTGATACATGAGTCTATAGACTTCAAAAGCTTTCTCATTTGATGAAGCGTGTGCCCATTCAGGACTCAGAACCCCTTTATGTACCCCAAGCAGTCCATCAATGTACAACCCTGTCATATATGCCATCATCTTGTTCTTCTCGAATACTGCTACCCCCGAATGATTTTCAAGACACCATTGCAGCATAGGCAGTATTCTTTCTGTACTTCCGTTGTCTTCATCCAAAACAGGAACCCGTTCCCGCTGACAGCGGTAAGAAGCAGCAAATAGCTCACAGGCTTCCTCCAAGTGAGCTTTTTGAAGATCAGTGCATATCAAGTTAGCACCTCCACCCCTGAGTAGTCCTGTCAACTTCCAGACTTACGGCCGACTCTTGCGAAGTTCCTACCCTAGTGAAGACTAAATCACCTACCCTACGCTGGGTTAACCTCCGAGCACCGAACAGAATCGAGCATCCGAAAGTACGTCGGATAGTCTACTATAGGAACCCCGAGGCTACGGGCCTTCCGGGCCTTACCACTGAGGCTATCCGGATCAGCCGCGACAACAAGCGTTGTCTTTCTACTCACCCCACCGGTTACACGAAATCCGGCTACTCGAGACCGGTACTCCAAGTCCACTCGGCTAATTCCAGGGGCCTCACCGGTGAAAACCACTGCATCGCCAACCTTGAGCTCGAATCGTGCCACCTCACAGACCTCATCCTGCTGCTGTGTCGCAGAGTCGAGTGCGCAATCGACGCTGTCATCAGGCAGCCCAAGTAATGCTGCTACCAACTTGAGGTCAGACCTCTCATCAGGAGTCACAACACCATCCTCAAGTGCTAGGCGAGCAAGTCCTGTCAGGTACAGCCGGTGGATGGTCACCGCATCCTCTCGAGACAGGCCATTCACCTCGGCGATGGCAACCAGCTCATCCGCTTCGTGATAACTAATCCGCCGGTCAAGAAGAACACGGTCGAGTACTGCGAGATAGCTGTTTGCTTCAGTATCAATCTTGCGGGGGGCCCTTGACGCCAGTCGCCGGAGGAAATGCTCCTCCGTTCCGAAAGCAATCGACTCCCGGGACACTCGTGTCGCGGTCACTTGTGGCATCGCCGGCCACGCAATTCCCTGGGCGGCAGCAATCTCGTCGGCCCAATACCTGGCGAAGTCATCATCTTGTCCTATGTAGTAAGCTAGTAACTGGGCTGTGGCCCGGGCATCTTCCAGAGCAGCGTGGGCTGATTCAAGCCGGTAGCCAATGCAGTTACAGCAGGCTTCTAGCGTTCTGGGGCCTGCCGGAAGGTAGTGCGATGCCAACCTCATGGTGCAAAGCCCTGAGGTTCCTTCAAGCCCAACGAAGTATCCTGCACGGGCAAACTCAGCGGCTAAGAATGGTGCATCGAACGACAGGTTATGCGCTACCGGCACCCTCCCCCTAAGCAACGATCCCAGTTCGGGTGCGATCTGGTCAAATGTCGGAGCCGAGTAGACGTCCGCTCCACTGAGGCCATGGATCTCAGTCGCCCCAACATCACGAACGGGATTGATCAGCGTGTCCCACTCAAATACCATGTTTCCGTCATTATCAACCAGGATCACTGCAACTTCCAGGATCCGGTGGTTGTGCACTGGCGAAAATCCAGTGGTCTCAACGTCGATGACAGCGTAGCGACTCATTCTCATCCCTTTAGCTCCTCTCCCCCGCGCCCTCTCCAGACCCCCTGAAAGGCTTACTCTGCCTGTCAACCTTTCATGGTCGAAAGCGCTATGCTCCGCAGGCTCCGAAATGGTGGCAGGCTGTAGTTCCGGTAGTCAATTTTGGTAACACCATACGACCTTTCTCTTTCCAAGGTGAACTGCAACCCCGCTTAGTGCTTCAAATTGCTCGATGTTACCCACCGTGTGTCACCCCTTCGCTCGGGCTGTCCAGGATTCCTGCCGACGCTGATTGTTGAGCATCGTGTTTCTCGAGGACTCAATGCCCCTAACACCGCTGGCCGCAAGCTCCTAAAGACAGTATCACCCATCCCGCTAGCTGCCCCGCGGACCTGGCTTGCTAAGTTACAGCCCATTGCGAAGAATGGCACGCAACCCCAGCCCGATGGTCAGAGCCCATACAACGCTAAGTAGAGTTCCAATCAGGTAGTATTCAGCAAAGCCTTGCTCCTCAGAGATTCTCTTGTAGCGGGTGATGGATTTGGCGGCAAATAGGAAGGTCACTCCTTCCAGAGAGTTAGTCAGAACCAGAATGAAGATCAAAAGCCTTTCCAGTATACCTATGTACTTACCCGTTGAGTTCTCCGTGTCTCGCAGTCCCTGCACATCACAGAATATACTGTCCAAGGCTCTTCTGACGAATACTGCGCCACCGAAGGCAACCAATATGAGACCAGATGCTACCGCTGCAAACCGTCCCGGATCGGGCAGAGTGTCAATGGCAGGCAATGGCAGGATGCTCTGGTAGAAGGCCATGACTGGTATGCTAGGTGGGCTTTCAACTAGCCGCCATACCCAGACCAGTATCCAAAAATGTAGTATCTGATCAGTGAGCAAAATACCTAATCCTGGCTCCTTTGGAGTTCCTCGGTGGCGCGACCATAGGGCACACCCCAGGTTCATCAAGACATCCAAAAGAATGTGACCTGTGGTGACTAATCCCACGGCAACCAGGGCGACTTGCCACCCAAAGATGTGCATTGCAGCCAACGTGCAGAAAAAAGCGATCAGCCCATGGGTAAGGCCCTTTCTAAGTAGGTTATCCGGCTTAACCCCAGACAGCTCGTGAGAACTAAAGAGAAAGTCGGTGGTGACGTGTGCGAATACCAACAGCCAAAGCATTGTCATTATCGACCCCTCCTCACCCACATACAGGTGATCTGCCGACATTCACCCCTATTAGGGTGACAGGATGCTGGCGACCAACCGCAGTGCATCTTCTGCCTCCCGCACCACAGCCCAGTGGGCTGCCTGGCAGCGCTTGTGTACATTCTGGGGTGCCACACCCAGCCTGTCGCCGGCAGCTGCGTAGGTTCCCACACTCTCATAGACGTGGACTGCTTCCCACTGTGCCTCGGTCCAACCCGCCAGGATGGTATCCAGCAACAGCAATGTGGCGTTGAGCAGTCTATCGAGCTCCTCTGCACCACCGGTTACAATCTCTGTACTGGCCTGCTTACTGCGCTTTAGATCGTCCAAAGCAGAGCGGGCACGGAAAAAGGCTGGCCCATTTAGGTCCCAAGGGTTCTCCGCCATTTTGCCTGCATGAACCCCCAGACCAATGCCCAAACGCAGTTGTAGAGGGCGACAGGTGTAACGCAGTAGTCGCAATACTTCGGGAGCAGTTAGCCAGCCTGACAGCACACCCTGGATTTCGTCTCCCCGCGACATGGTAAAGCCAGCTACTAGATGCGGATGTTGGAGTCTGGAAAGCCGCTCGGGTAGACGTGCCACCACGTCACTCCTACCCCGAGACTGGATAACATCCGCGGTAATCACGGTTATTCTCAAAACAGCTCACCCCTCAGAAGGTGAAGTGGTAAACATCACCTTCTGAGGGGTGATTTTCGCCAGTAATGGGAAAATACCTGCAAAGCTGTAAGTCATTGACAGAAACAGGGGCAGGCACAACAGCTCTGCCATGACGACGGGGATCCCGGAATGGAAGCCACTTGATAAAGTCTCAGCGACCACGAGGAATTTGGCCTTCGGCGCGGAAAAATTCCCATGAGGTGATAATCTTTGCAGCACATAACTCGACTGATAATTATAGC
>DAIQRD010000013.1:0-31334 GCA_036786445.1 Bacillota bacterium | reverse complement strand
CTCTGCCCCGCCGCCCAGGGTCAGGGCCCTGCTGGAAATGCGCCTCGGCCTGCACATGGCTTTCACCAGATTGCAGGTAAAACCATCCCCAAGCCAATTCCAATGCTTTAGCCTCTTGAGGATCTGCCACACTGTCAGCTAGATCATCTAAATGCTGACGTGCCACTTCCCACTGGCCGAGAGCTAGCTGACGCTCGGCCACCTGTATAACCTCATCAAAGGTTTTTGGAGAAACCGCTAGATCTATACTTAGCCCGGTAACACCTTGGATGCCTACTTGTACTGAGCATTCATGCTTGTACAAGCGGTTAGTATCAGGATCATGGAAGGAGATTATGAGGTTCTGCGGTCCTAGCGCGACACCAGTAATTTCGAAAGTACCCTCTAGTGAAGTTCTCACCGAGACATTCCGCCCAGACACGCTCACCACTAATTGCCGATCAGCCAGAATCTCATTTCCCAACAACACTGTGCCTATGATAAATCCTTTGGGTCCACAGCCGGCTCCTATGATAAGTAGAAGCACTAATACTAAGACAAGCTGTGGCCAGTGCTTCCGAGCAATGCCCCATTGTCCAATTGTCCTCTCCATGCCATGATAGTCTCCCTGTTCCTTGTTTGCCATGCTACTCGTCCTCCCCGGTTCCACCTGCGCCCATCCGCCCCATGCCCAGACTGGCGCCGTTAATCACACACTACAGATCTATTATCTGCCGCACCAAAATCTCCTGGCCATTCCTATAGCCCTTAACCAGCAATTGGATGGGGCCACCCCCGAGACTCTGTGAGGCAAATGGGGCAGTGAAGTATAAGGTCTGTTCTGGCCAAGTTCTCGCAATGTTTAGAGTCTCCTCACCAGTCATGCTATTCAGCTCCACCGTCGGCGGCCCGTCCAACCCCCCAGGCGCCTTGACCAAGACTGCGTAACGGCCCATCAACAATAAATCAGGCACTACAACTACTGTGATCTCAGACGGAGGGGCAGTGGGTATAAATGTCTCCACCGTCACCCGAGCATCCTCACCGGTGGTAGTCAAGACCAAGACGGATTCTGTGACACTCACGCCCGGGTTCCGCTGATATTGCAGCTGATTACCGACTTTATGCAACTCCCGCACCACCCATTGACCATTGCCGGTTTTTTCCACTAGACGAGCGGCTAGCCCGGAGTAAGCTGGCATTTGAATAGACAAACCTTTGCTGCCGCTGTCTGACAAACGCCAATAGCGAGTGCCCCAGGCTGGTACAGTAATGGCACCATGGGGCAACACCGGCAAAGATGCTGTGTTCAAGCCAGCTGTTAGGTCGGCATAGCTATAGTGACCACTAGGCAGATCAAAGGCATTGGCTGTAGCCCAATCGGCCAGCACCGCATCAAGGGTAGTATCGTAGCTCGCCAGATAATCGGCTAGCACTGCCAATCGATTATTTCTAGGATCCTGAAAGAGTCGCCGCAGATGACCGGGACTGTAGTGCTCAGATAGATACAGCATATAAGCATAGGCCGCTCCATAGTCAGCATACCGTTGCTGCCAGTCGAGCACAGTCACATTCTCATATGAACGCAGGAAGTCATGGATAGAACCAAAATCCCAATACCCAGTTTGGCCACTCACTTTCCCCACTAAATATCCGCCATACATGGCCATACCTTCGGTAAACCAAATACTATCGGGAGAATAATTCCAATGGTAGTTCCACTGTACGAGGTGGGTGAACTCATGGGCTAGTGCCTGCAGCATAGTATCGAGCCCATAGCTTAACATGCGGGAATTGATATAGATCATCTCACGTTCATTGCTGTTAGTCACCACTTTGTTAGAGTACTGGTTGCGAGCATCGAAATACCCGCTAATATGATCAGCATCTAGATCAGTGATCAGCAGAGTGATTTGCCCGTTGCCATCGATATCTGATTCGGTGCCAAAATATTCATGGATAGTAGGATAAATAACTTGCTCAAATTCCCGGACCAAAGAGGTGATCAGCCACTCGCTGATTGGAGCTCCGACTTCCACATAGATGTTCAGTGGCCCCGTAGCATCACCAGACATGGGGTACTGTAGATTGGCTGTCACCTGCCGCATACCACTATTGCTAAAAAGAGTGACATGGAATTTCTCCTGTAAAGGCAACGGAGTAGAAGATTTGCCCAAGAGAGAGAAAGCGATGGTCTCAACCTGCCCTGTGCTCAAAGCAGCTCCGACCTGCACCGGTGGCACTAAGGGAGTACCACTGACTGGTGGAGAACTAGCTAATCCAAATCCTGGCAAGATCAGAAGTAGGAATAATGCAATGGTTAACGTCTGCAGATGTCTATAGTGGGACACTGAAGGGATGGCCTCCTTTGAGTCTTAGGCAATCCCTGCCTATGGTAGACCATCCCTGGTATTTCTTGACTAGCGGTTCCAAACCAAGAACCCCACACCCAAGCCACTAAACAACATGTTACTGAGCCAAGCAGCTAGAAGCGGGGGGAGCATGCCGTTAGCCCCTAAAGAACGGGCTATGGAGGTAACTACATAGTATAAGAACATGATTACTAGGCTGATAACAACACCAAACATCTTACCACCCCGGCTGAAATAAAAACATAAAGGGGCACCCAAAAGCACAAAAACCAGACTGGCAAAGGGCAGCCCTAGCTTGAGATGGTAGTCCACCACAAAATCATCCACCGAGAGCCCACTTTGCTGGAACAAATCAATGTATTCCCTTAGCTCCCCGCGGCTCATCTCGTCAGTTGTTTTCTGTTGGCCAAAGAATCTCTCCGGGTTACCCATAAGAGGCAACTCCATATGCTCAAAGCGTGCTTGGCCTTTGACGAAACCGTCTTCATCTAGTTCCTGCACCATACCGTCCTCTAGCTGCCACACACTCTCCCCATAACGTCCTGTAGCAGCAGTAATCAATCGAGGGTACGGGCCGGCTTTTATATCATAGACCATGATTTTCTGCAGCCGCTTACTGCGACTGTCGACCTTTTCAATATAGAAAAAACGATCATCGGGGTCACGGAAAAACACTTGCTCATCCACGGAAGGCGGGGCATCGGCAAACACAATACTGCGAATCAGGTTAGCTTCTTTGTGATTCATCTCCGGTACTAGCTTCTCATTGGCGAAATAGACAACTCCACTCACCAAAATACCCAACCCCAGAATTGGCACGACGATGCGCAATATGCTTAAGCCCGCCATCCGCATGATGGTTAGCTCATTATCTTTGGCCAAACGTCCCAAAGCCAACAAAGTGGCGAAGAGTACAGCTAGGGGCAGAGTCAAAACAATTATCGAAGGCAGTTTATAGCCCAAGAGGCGGAGCACTGTCACTACTGGCACCTTCTTGATAAAAACCAAATCCATCAGATCAAAAAGATATCCACTGAGCAAGATAATGGTAAAGCCCCCGATACAGAGCAACAAAGGGCCCAAGACCTCCCGCATCACATAGCGGTCCAGTAACGTCACCGGGCTATTCTTTGCTGTCCGCAATTCTGAACCGGTGATAATATAACCCATGCCCCTTCCCTTCCCGCTAGGGGAAGGTGCTAGGCACCCTCCCTACTTTCTGCTGATCACTACAGCATCTAGAACCACTTAGTGACACCCATGGTATGGACACCATGGTAATCACCACCGAGATAAGCATATTCCATGCGCCATTTGGCTATATCCATCCCAGCCCCCCAGGTCCACGCTTCCCAGTCATTATCTATTCCTCTTTGTAGTCCAGCACGGAGTGCCAGACCTTGGGGGAGTCTGTATTCGCCACCTAATCGCAGTGATCTAGCATGCAAGCGGTTAAGCAGATCATACCCGTCTACAGCTAGGGTAATCTGGCCACTTGGCTGAAAGGCCAAACCTGCCATCATGTTGCCACGGGCACCATCAGCCTTGTCATCGCCACTATTACCATCCTTGATAGCCCCGTACACGTCAAGCATGGTAATCCCGGCCTGCCATGTGTCGGAGATCTTCACCATACCCGATATATCACCGGTCCACTCTGCCGATGAACTCTTTTCCGTTGGCTCCCGTCGCCTCTGGTAGTGGATGCTGCCTCCTAGAGATACATGTTCACCGGCGGCTTTGGCTAAAGCATAACTGAAATCGTGAGTCTCCCCATACAAAATCCCCTCGGGATTAGCCACCGGTTCTAGTCTGCCATAGTACCAAGTCAAAGCCCCGGCACCATAGCCACTGTCATGTTCTAGATAGCTGAAACAGCTTTCGTAACTATCCTCCTCATCTCCATGTAAAGCAAGGACAGCATTGACAGAGGAGGCGTCAATCTGCATAAGACCAGCAGGGTTCCAAAATACTGCTGCTGCATCATCAGCAACTGCTGTATAGGCGCCACCCATGCCTAAAGCCCTGACGCCTGCCAAGGCTGCAGCCATACTGCTGCAGCTCACCAACACCAACACCATTGCCAATAATCCCCAAAACCAGCTTACCCTTTTACATTTCCATCCCAAAGCAGTAGCCCTCCTTTGCTACTCCCTCTCCGGAGCTGGTTAAAGACATCCCTAAACCATCGCTTGGCTATATGGATACCTTGAAACTAACACCCAAGATCACATTCTTTAGATCCTCAGCTGCTACTTTGATCCGCACCTCTGGTGTGAGAATTACTTCCGCACCCAGGTTAAACCCGCCTTTCAAATACTCCACAGCCAATAGCGTGGCAGGCATGCCGGTATTCTTTACCCCTGATTCCACTGTCACGGGATTGAGCATCTTGCTCACACCCAAGAACAGCCCATCATAGGTGTTAGTCCCCACACCTACATGACCTCTAAGACCGGCTCTAGGCAATCGCTTACTAGCAACCACGTAGAATGACTCATTGGCCAGCCCCACGGCGACACCTGGCAAGCTGTTGTCCTCTTCAGTCAGTACTGCCTTGGCATGGAACCCCAGGTAAGCATCTCGCCGACCAGTATATACACCGGCTTCAATATTATCGGTTAGCCCATAGGTCAGGCTACCAATACCCTTCCCATTTTCCAGGTGGTACGCTAAGCTGAGTTCACCTGCCGTTAGTGCATCAGCGGTAGGTACCTTGATTAGACCCGAAGGCCCCAAGACAGTAGTACCGGCAGCTGCCCCCACTGAAAAAGTGAGTAAAACAGCTACACAAGACAGCCATAGCAGTAATTTCTTCATAAAGTTGCCTCCTAGTAGTGCCACATATGTTAGTACATATTCTGCCACTAGGTCTTGGGGAATCGTGCCGCCGCCCTTCCTTGAGACCTACATAGATCCCCTATTCGCTAGCAGTGCAGGGTTTTCCTGTCGCTAGACCCCTAGTGAAATATTCCATATCCCGTCCCCAATGGCCCACTAGGTGTTGCTCCCATCATTGAGCAGGCGAGCTAGTTTACCCTCCAATTCCTTGACCCTATCCATGAGTTCCGGCAATCTGCGCTGTGCAGCGATGACTCGCATATTCTCTCTATGAGGCCGGGCAGGAAAGCCCGAAACAAAAGATCCAGGAGGCAGATCACCTGCTACCAAACCTCGGGCAGCTACCACACAATCATTGCCAACGGTAAGATGTCCGGCAATCCCCGACTGGCCAGCTAGGGTTACTCGATCACCTATGATGGCACTTCCCGCAATACCGGTCATGGCTACAACTAGGCAGTTCTCCCCTAGCTTGACATTGTGGCCCACTTGCACAAGGTTACCAATCTTGCTACCCCGGCCGATGATAGTAGAGCCACAGGTACCCCTTTCTATGGCAGTATTGGCGCCGATCTCCACATCATCCTCAATAATGACTGTCCCTATATGGGGCACCTTGACATGGCCATCAGGCAATGTCACGAAACCAAAACCATCTTCACCCACAATGGCCCCCGCATGAACAATGACCCGATTGCCGATCTGGAGCTGTTCCCGTATGCATACATTGGGGTAGACCAAGCAATTCTCACCCAGAATTGTCTCAGCACCTATGTAGACCCCGCCCATGAGAATAGTGCCTGCGCCGATCTTAACCCCTTTTCCCACTACTACCTGGGGCCCAATGGCCACATTGTCACCTAATTCTGCAGTCTCATGCACCACGGCACTGCCATGGATGCCTGGCATGACTTCAGGCGGCCACGCGAATTCCCTGAGCACCTGGGCAAAGGCTAGCCTGGGATTAGCCACCTTGATATGGGGCCGCCCTACATCCTGGGCATCTTTTGGGACGATCAAGGCGACAGCTTCGGTTGTGTCCCGATACTTTGCCAAAACCTTAAGACTCTCTGCAAAAGTGATCTCCTCAGGCCCTGCCTCTGCGATGGGCGCAATCCCCTTTACCATTAAGTCGCCATTGCCTACCAACTCACCCGCAACGATTCTAGACAGATCCTCTAATCTCCGCAATCTCCTCAACCCCCGATTTCTCTAGGCTCCACACACAAAAATAGCGAACCGGTGTCCCCCGATCCGCTATCCAAACCCGGTGCTAATCATGATGCTTTGAGACTCTATTTCAGCGCTTTGACCACCTCGGCGGTGACATCATCGCCGCCATATCTCACACTTTCTCTGTACACGACTACACTGAGATTCTTCTGTTTTCCGATGGTCGCCAGCGCTTCATCGATTTGCTTCTCCAACTTGGTCTCCAGTTCCTGCTTCAGGCTTAGATACTCTGCCATCAGTTCCTTTTCTCTGGCCTTGCGGCTCTCTTCATCAAGGTTAGTTTTCTCCTCCTCCAGCTGCTCCTGGAGTGCGGAATACTTGTCTGCTAGCTGTTTCTCGTAGCGTTGAGCTAAAGGGCTTTGGGCTACCACCTTCCCCAGATCAATGACGCCCACACCACCCCCGGGTTCCCTCAAAGACCAAGCTGTCCCTGCGATTACGGCAACAAGGGCAATTGCCCCAGCAATGACCCACCATGGAGTCCTAGACATGTCCATACCTCCATCCCTCTACACTATGCCTCACCCTGTAGTATATCCAATACTTGGTTGGTTAAATCTATACCCTCGGCATGGGTTTGGCTTTCATCGACTACCAGTGTTAGGCCTTTTCGCTGAGCAACTAGGCTGACACTAGCCTCTATATCTTGATCAATATCCTGCACGATCTTACCTCGCCGGGCCAACAGAGTCTGCATATCTTGCTCCCATACAGCCTTGGCCTTGAGTAACTCTCTTTCGAGGCCATCGACGTTCTTGGTGTTCAGTGAAGGGGTATCAACTGTCAAAATCCGTTGCCAGATGTCCCCTGATTCCTCTGATTCTATGGGCTGGGCCGCCAACTCATGGATTTGAGCCACTGTCTGTCGCATAAGCTCTTCATCGTATGATAGCATCTGCTCCAACGCCGCTGCTTCAGCCTTTTCTGCCTTGGTTTTCAAGCGTGCATTGTATTTTTCCTCGACTTGCTGGGCTTGTTTTTCGAATTCCGCCTGCAGATCGTTGATTTCACCCAGTAATGCCTCTGCCTCCGCCTGCTTGAGAGATAGGATGGCCAGCTTCACCTGGCGCTCCAAGATCCTTTGCTGCGTCTGCTGCTGAAGCTCTGTCACTTCCCTAGCTAGGGCTTGCTCTATCTGGGCTCTTTGCTTTTCAAGATCGGCAGTCGTCTGCTGCCGCAGGTTATCCAGGTGTTGCTCCCTTTGCTCCTCAAAAGACTCCCGAACAGCGGCTGCTGCCTCCAGCTGCGCCGCTTGGGGATCAATACCACGGACCACCTCTTGCAGTGACGGGGAGTTGATCTCATCCACTTTGGCTTGGCGGGTCAACAACTCCACATAGCTCCACCATTGCTTCTCTCGGGCCAGGATCTGTGCATCGATGGCCAATAGCTGATCATATTTGGGGTGGAGCTCCTCTAGGCGGGGCATATCAACTAAACCTAAGACAACCGGAGCTGTCCCTTGTCTGTGTCCTGCCACTTTCCCCGCTGTCCACGGGACACTCCAGTTATATTCGGCATAGCAAAATAGCATTATCAAAATAACAGCAAATAAGGCCACAGGCTTCCATGCCGATCTAGACCACCGTCCCAGCGTCTGGACACTTCTCCAGCGAGACATTTTCACTCCCCCTTCCCATAAAAACAGGGCGAAAGCATCCATCATGCCCCCGCCCCACACAGCTAAACGTATCCCGTTCCCTATTTGCCTGATCCCAAATCCTGTAGGACTGCTTCGGTGAGATCGACTCCACCATAAATCACCAATCCGTAGGTATTATCTAAGACCATGGTAATACCTCGAGCATCCGCGATCTTTTCAATACTGGTTTTGGTCTGAGCCAGCAAGGGAGCAATAAGCTCCTGCTTTTTCTGATCAAGGACGGCTTGGTATTTATTTTTCAAGGCCTGAGCCTCTTCCAATTTCTTGTTTTCATCGCCATTAGGCAGTTTGGCAATCTCTGCATCGAGTTCCTGCTGTAGTCTGTCAGTTTCTAGGGTCAAAGGCTCTCTCACCATAGGTTCTACAAATTCCTTCACCAATCGATCCGAATCGATGTAACCCATTACAGTATCCTGTTGGGCACGGGTCAAAGACATAGAAGCCCCGAGGGCAATCATGACCAGGAGTACTCCTATTCCCCCAAAGATGGCTATACGGTTTTTACCAGCAATATGCTTAATCAACTTAGTTCCTCCCCTTCCCCCAACCTATGAAAGCAAAAAATAACTGGGTGCATGTAAACCTAACACAAACACATGCACCCATTATATCAACGCCCTAGTGCGCCTGCAAGGAGCAATCCTACCTCCCTTGCCACAAATTGCTGCCACCACAGGCATTGAGTTCAGCTATGACCCTCTTCCATGTTAGAAAGTCTGACCGAGGCTGAAGTAGGTACGGCCACCTTCCTCGCCTATACCGTAATCAACCCGGATGACGCCAATGGGTGTATCTAGACGCACTCCCAGGCCATATCCCTTATGCAAGTCACTTAATCGCATACTGCTATCTTTCTGCCAAGCATTACCGGCATCGACAAAGACGACGCCATGGACAGCCTTCATCACAGGGAAGCGATACTCACCATTCAATATTACCGCTTTATCGCCGATGAATTCACCATAGCGGTAGCCCCTCACTGTCTCCGAGCCACCGATATAGAACTGCTCCTGCAGCGGTGCATCCCCAGTGATCAGGCCGGTGTTTACCCTAAATGCTACACTCTGGCCATTACTGCCTACCTGGAGATATTTGCTGAAGTCGGCTTCATATTTCATAAAGTCATTATCGCCGCCCAACACGTATCCACCCATCTCCACCGAGAGACGATTCTTCATACCCAGAGTGGGGAAGAAAGGATGGTCAGTAGTATTGGTCACCGTTTGCAGTCTCAGACTCCGAGTAGTACCATCTTTACCCTTGAAAGAGTCCGGAGCTTTGCTATCTTTATCATTCAAATCGAACCTCGTGTTTTCGATCTTCAGTCGAAGGGATGCATTGGTATTCTCATTAAGGGGCTGGCCCAAGGTAACATCGCCACCAGTGCGATGGAGGTCGTAGATATTCTCAAGCTCATCACGGCGCTTACGGCTCGACCGATTGTATAGGTTGAAGCCCATAAACATGCCATTTTCGTTGACATAGGGCTCAAAGAAACCAACATCATAATTATTCCTCTTTTGACCAAACTCCCATCGGACATTGACCCGCTCGCCCCGGCCCAGGAAGTTCTGATCCTCCACCTCGACATACCCGATAAAACCTTCATTGCTGGAATATCCAGCTCCCCCACCGAAGACCCCGGTCTTGCGTTCCGTAACAGATACTACTAGATTCATCTTATCGGGATCGTCGGTATCTTGAAAATCTCGACCCACCTCGTCAAAATGGCCTAACATGAGGACCCGGCGCAAACCTTGATTGAGAGCTTTCATATCCAATATGTCGCCGGATTTGACCTTGAGCTCCCGTAGGATAACATAGTCTTTGGTCTTATCATTGCCGGTAATAATAACATCTGCGATCCGAGTCTCATTGATGACGACTCTAACCTCACCTGACGGGTTAACAACTACATCTTCTACTCGTACAGGCATGCCATATTCCTCAAAGGATTTATCGACTAGCACCCTAACATCCTCACGCAGTTCTGCTAGATTCAGAATCCGCCCTGGACGAGTATCCATGTACCCTTGCAGCTCTGTAACTGGCAGAACGTCATTGATGATCTGCACTTGGGTCACTACAGGATTTTCCACCACCTGGAAGATAACCTGTAAACCCTCTGCACCCTCGGCAAAGCTAGCTCTTACATCGAAAAAGTAACCGGTATCGGCTATACTCTGTAGATCTTTTTGTATCTTTTCCTCGCTTACAGGCTCTCCCACCACTGTGTGGGTAATACTATCCTGGATTATGGACTTGTCCACTCGATTGTGGCCTTCAATACGAATCTCTCTCACCAGTGGATAAGCCAGCTCCCCTGCTGCGGCTGCCCCAATGCTAGGGAATCCTAGCATTAGACAGAGGGCGAGCGTAACCCCAGCTATGATTCTTTGTTGCATTCTCCTTCGCAATCCCTACACCCTCCTCACACAACTTCCATCGACATGGCCGGCGGATTTTCAACAGTGCTCACTTCACGGTTATTTCGACTCAAGAGCCCATGAATCCTTCCCAACCTCCTGCAGCAATTGGTGCTAGAGTCACCGATATTGCCCTCCATTTGCAGAAGCTACCGCCAATGCTAGGAGATTGATATCCCATGCTTTGGTTAGTGTGGCAAATCCTACAGATTCTATACCCTGGGCAGCCAATTGCCATTTGTGCTTGGCGGTTTGCCGCATTACCAGATAGAAACCCCAAAGGTTAAGCCTCTGGGGTGATCTATACTTAGATCTAACGATATCCGTATTTCATACTAGGGAAGTGCTGGCTTCTGCCGAAAATTATCCAGAGGAGAGGGCTCATCGCCACCGTCCTCGGACTCATCCTCAAAATCGCTATACTCAGCATCCTCCACCTCAGCATCTTCCGACTCAGCCCCATCAAAAACCTCTATGGGATCACTGTTAACGATGGCAATTTCAAAACTAGTTTGGCCTTCAATGACATACCTGGTAGGGAGCGTGACACGCACTGGCTCGGTCCCCTCTTCATTCCAGGAAACAGGTTTACCAGTTTCGGCCTTACCGCCACCATTTTCGCTGGCAGAAGATTCTTCATCGGTACCAGCAGTGTCAGTCTCAGCAATACTAGCTGCGGGCAGCTCAGGAACTGGCAGAGGATCGATGACATAGGTATCATAGTAGGGAATGTATTCCATAACTATCTCATGGTGTTTCTCCCTATCCAAGACTGTATCCAACAACTTATCCAGATTATCTGCACTGGTAGATGGACCCACAGCTGCCTCCATGTCCGTTTTCTTGACCTCTTGGTGAGCGATATCATGAAAGGGGGTGATATCCGGATAGAGATAGCCTATACCCCCACCCCGCACTGTAACATGGATTACACCACGTTGAGCTGATTCAGGGATGGCTAGCCGCAAGATTTTCGTTTCCCTTTGGCCTCGATATGGGCGGATTACTACCTCCACATCCACCAACTCACCGGGTAGGGCTTCGGCAACAGTTGGTGCAGCTTTCTCAATGACGGCCGTGCGTCGACCGGCTTCGATCTGAGCGGTAATTTCAACGGTATCTAGGTTCACGGCCTGGAATTCATTGTCATTGAGGAGTTGCAGGGTCTCCAGCATCTCCGCCAACGACACGGCTGATATATCTAGGGGGTTGAAAAACATATTGTCCCTTACTAATGCCCGAGGCAATCCTTGACCAGTCATTTGATAGACAATCCGGGAGGTGCCGCCACCTATGCGATCAATACCTTGGTCGAGGCCCTGCAACGCGGTGGCCGATACTAATGACACGATCAACCCTGGATCGTTGGCAACTTGCGCCTTGAATTCTTTGGTCGTCTGCAGGTCTCTGTCTGTCACCTTAACCCGCAGTTCCACGGTATCTGGCAGTTTACCTAAGTGACCAGCTACACCGGCACCGCGGTCTTGGGTCAGACTTCCGACGACTTCCACAGGTGCCCCCAATTTGAAGGGCATAGAGAGACTACTTACTGTTGTATAGATGTAAGCAGTAGACACGAAAAGGTTTACTGCACCTCTATTCATGAAGGGGTGTCCGAACCCCACAAACTCATTGCCATTTCTGTAGGTGATAGTGCCCAAGGCCATGACCCCCACATCTCCTTGGACTAGTTGCACACCAAAGGCGCTGCCCGGCTCGACTTTAGGTACACCCTGCTCTTCTTTGCCGGTGAAACCAGCGGAAGTACCAGTTACGGCCTTGATTGTCATACCCAGCGGTTCAAGAGCAGCCGCCAGACGTTGCCTCGCCCTTTCACTCATACCTCCCACCAAGAGAGGGGTAGCGGCAGGAGTAATGTGCAGGCGCCCTCCTTGATATGAGGCTTGGGCCTCGGCCCCTTGGGCAACAGCAATATTGATCTCTTCAATGGGATAGTCAGCCACACGGCGGGCATTCCCTTGGCCATCAGCCCAGTGCCAAACACCGGCGGGATTTTGCCAAGCTGTCACGTCCTTACCCAACTGCAAGAGCTCCAGCATAGGCTCAATGGGGGTAACCATACCCAAGCGATGATCGGTCAAATCAAAAGTGTAGCTGATGGCTCCCAAGAGCTTGCCATTAATGTACACAGGGCTACCGGACATACCGGAGGCGATACCGCCCATGCGGTCGATAACATCGCCACTGACCTGTACCAGAACCAGATGCTTAACAGTCTCCTGGCCAGCTAGCACCCCTAGGATCTCCACCTGGAAATCCTCGATTTTGGTGCCCATGGCCACCGTCTTGCCTGTGCCCTTCATGCCAGGCCGCAGTTCCCCCAAGGGAAAAGCATCCATGAACTTGACGCCCTCATGGGGAGTAGCGGGCGTCTCTTCAGCCAGGACCTGGAGGCCACCGAGTACGAGCCAGCAACACAAAGCCAGGGTTAGCACTAACGCCCCATCCCTCGTCAATCGTTTCAAAAGCAAAACCTCGCCTTCTGAATTACAGCCCATACTAGTGTGTTCCCCCGCCAGCCCAGACCAATAGAGCATTGCTCACAGGTCTAGGCAGCCCATCCGACGGTGCATTAAGTACAACATCACGCACCACCATGGTGGAAGAACCACCACCATCGAGATTCATGGCATCGATAGCACCCAGATCTCGTAATAACCCTGCAAGTTCCGTCAGGGTCATTCCGATGCTGATATTGTTCTGCCGTCCATTTACCGCCACCAGCAGTAGTTCACCGGCAGCAGTAATACCGAGAGCAGTCCTAGGCGCCCTACCTTGAGTAATGTCTGCTTGGAACCGCTCCATCTCAGCGGTGATATCTAGCTGCCCAGCTCGCAGTAACCGAGGCCCTCCACCCACTGCATGCACAATGTCCTGCTGCAGCCAATCTGGCACCAATCGCCACTCGGCATCAATATAATCCCCAACTTCCAGGTTACGTAACCATTGGGCGGCTTTACCATGCCCAGAGAGCACATATCCCGCTGGGGGTATTACGGCATTGCCTTGCGCCCATCCTACGACTTCACCACCGTCCACTATTATTTCCCATCCATAATTATTAGTCCCTGTACTCATACCGTTTTCTGAAGTATAAACGATCAGTTCATCGGCAAGACGGCGACGGTTAGCACCATCGATCTCCCAAAGCGTCCCAGACAAATCCTGGTCCGCTTCAAGGGTTTGGGCATTTTCAAGAGCACCTTCTGACTGCTCTTGAATTACTCTTTGAGCATGGCCAGTAATAGTCACATTATCTATGAGAAAAGTCCCGTCTGCCCTTATACCCACCGCCGTTCTGTTAAGATACGGGGGGCTAATAAGCTCGCCGTCGATCATCACCATCCCCAAAGGGCTGCCGTCTGGGGCAAAATATATCCCATTGACGGCGGCAATAGCCCCATGCCTAGAGGCTAGCTGGTGTACGGCTTCTTTACCATGGGCCGCCATTGCGGGACTTACCTTCACTCCCGGCTCTTGTGGATCGACCTTCATGTAATTGACAAATAAGGGGCCATTGGGAGTATCCTTGCGCCAATGCCCGTAGGCAAGCCCAGGAGCCACAAAGGTTTCAAAGCCCTCACGGAATTCCTTTTTTGTCTCCACCAAGAGCCTACGGCCCTGACTTACGTGAAATGCCAAGGGGGCTGGTATTTTATGCCGCAGGCTAAGTACCACCCTCACCCCCTGCGCAGAGGATGGGCTCAATGGTGACACAGTGACTCTGTATAACACAGGGTCATTGACTACCTCATCGGTATAGAATTCCTCGCCAGCTACATCCGGCAACTCTATGGTAATCTCTCTGGAAAGCTCAGAGTAGTCCAAGGTATATGGAGTCCGTTGGCCAAATTTGAAATCCACAACGATTTTATCATCAGTGGTGAAATACATGAAGCTTTCCAAAGGCACAGGTATTGCTTGCACTGAGGCGGCATTGGTCATTCCCCCGGATCTCAAGAACAGAACAAGCAACAGGGTGATCACTGCCCGCCATCCAATAGTCCTAGCACTCACTCCATCGACCTCCTCCGATCCTATTGGATAATTCCTTGTATATGGGGTCAAGTCCTGCAGGGAAGTCGAGCTAGGCACCACTTGTGGCTAGAAGAATTGGCCTACAACCCTGGGAGACAAAAAAAGGATGGGGAAAGCGCCCCACCCTGCATCGCTTTTGCCTCTCGGAAACTAGAAACTCATGGCCAAACGCATATAGAGCTCGCTTTCCATCTGAGACATGAGATTCATCACGCCGGGGCCACTTTTGTCGTTCTCCACGTATTTCCAGCCCAAGGCCAGTTCAGCTCCATCAGCTAGTGATAGATTGAACTCGGGGTTGAACAGATAATCTCCGCTGTCAACATCATAGACAGCTCCTACTTTCCAACGATGGATTACTGCCAGCTCATTCTCGAGACCCAGCAGGATGTAATCCCTGCCTATGCCTGTGGTTGCCTGTCGGAAATACTGGCCGACTATCTTGAGCCCGTTAGGCAACCCATAATCGCCCCCCACTGCCCAGTTAGTGTAAGCATCACCCTCTTCGGGAGTACTATGAGCAGCCTCTGCCCAAAGCCCTAGATCACCTATGCTGGTGGCAAAATCGGCCCCGATAATGTCTACTGCCCGATAGTATCCCTGGGGTCCTCCCATGGTCATCCGGGGGGTTGGCATACGCTCCCAACCAGAGAAATACATGAGTGAGAAATCCATCCCCGCCATGCCCTTAGCACCTAGCTTAACAGCCCACTCCCCATCGTCCTCGGGAGATATGACAGCTATTTGAGGTTTGCCTGGGATGGCATCTAGACTGGACCGGAAGAAAGGCACATAGACTCCTGTCAGCTCTAGAGTCTGTCCCCAGTAGTACTCGCCCTTGACAGCCCAGTTGGCCAGTTTGTCATTCATAGGATCGGAAATATCCACTGGATTAATCACATCGGTGGGATTAAAGCCTACAGCCGTTCCCCAGTTAACCCTCTGCTTACCCAATCTGAGATCGTAGTCTGCTGCCAAGTAATCAACATAGGCTTGATCTAATTCCAATCCAAGCCCCTGATCGTTAGCCATGCTGCCCTCAGCCTTAAGGGTCACATTCAGGTCCACCGGATCGGCATAGTGTTGGATATCCAAGTAAAGCGTGCTATCACCTGATAGCTTTATGGGATCGCAGTCCGTCAATCCCATGAGCTCAGCTTCCCATTTGCCGCCTATATATGGCCCCTGGGCGTAAGCTGTAATGGAGAATAGGAGCATACCGATGAATCCTAGGAACAGCCGTTGCTGTATACTATTGCGCCTCACCTTATCTTCCCCTTTCCAGACTGCGGGTGGTGAAGATACTGTCATCGATGTCCACTTGGAATTGCACATCAGTCACCTCTAAGGCGGTCTGGGTCCCTGTCTGGACATTCTGCATCTGCATTTGACCCGCGATCCACCTGCCTTGCACTTCCCGGATCCCATGGGTGGTCAGCACTTTCAGGAGTTTTCCATCCTTGTCATAGTATTCGATGCGCCGGGGGAGGGAGATCTGTTGACTTACCCACATGTCTAGCCTCTCGTAGGAGGTTTCCGATTCCCTAGGCACAAGCTGCAGGATATAGACATCCTCATCGGCCATTTCTCCGTTACCCACCAGTTTGGCCTCATAGTCGACAGCAAATCCGGTACTACCTAAAGCTTCCATATCCTCATATGACAGATCACTGCCCATAAAGCTGCCTTTGCGAGCATGGCCCGCTATGCGACGTACCTTGCCTAATGCCGGAAGATATAGCCACATATCGTCATCACTCATGAGAAAGCTGGTTCCCGCCACATCGGCCGGACCTAGAAAACGCACCAGCATGTTATCGGTATGGGCAGAGCGCTTGTTCCACGCCTGGATCTCCCTGGTTCTCTGCTGACCGGCAGCATTGGCGATCACCATTCGCTCCTGCATAATCTTGCTGTCACTTTGCATCATCTCATCTACTTGTGCAATGATTTCAGATCCATTGAGTTCTGCAGCTTGGATTCCCCAGCTAATCCCAAGGCTCATAGTGAGAACCATTATAGCTGTTTTCCATCTCATTGACATGTCTGTTACTCGCTCCTTTGTCGCTAATCTGTGTTGGCCGTTGAGTTCCTCGCGTCTCTTGGCCCCTACCCCAACACTCATGTATTCTTGCTGGAAAGCTCTGTCCTACACTCCTCCCTTCCCTTGGTTGCAGGCTGAGGACTACCCCGCAAGGTTACTAGGGCAGGCAAGATCGTCAATGAACCTACAGAAGCCACCAACATTGTTGCGGTGACTAAACTACCGAAATATCGAAGTGGTGGAAAAGATGAGAATAGGAGAATTACGAATCCCAATACCACAGCACCGGCGTTGCAGACGATGGCTCTACCGGTGGTGGTAATAGCTCCCACCAAAGCTGCCTCCCGATCCAGGCCCTTGCGGCGACCCTCCTGATATCGAGAATAGATGTGGATGGAGTAATCGACACCTACGCCAATGCCTATACTGCTAATCAGGACTGTAACTATGTCTAGCGCAATATTGCCCCATCCCATGAGCCCAAAGTTAGCCAGAACAGCTAGGGCTATGAGGAGAAGGCTTAGGAGACTGCCTTCCCAAGAGCCCAAAAGGAATCTGACTATGAAAAAGACAACTATCAAAGAGAAGATAAGGCTATAGATCTGCCCTTGGATAATCATCTTGGACATAGTGTCCATCAAGACTATGATCCCTGTTTGGGTAACCTCTACATCGAGATGCCCAAAATGCTTGGCTGCAGCCTTGTCTATCTGGCTAAACAGCATCTCTGTACCCGTCGCACTAGAGTCTTTGACTAGGGCCTGAATCCTTGCCTGCTGATAGTCAATGGTCAGGAATTTGTCCAGAAGGCCCTCACTATTCATCTCCAGAAGCAACAGATACTGAGCGACCAGCTCCCGCCCTGTGGGCAAGACTTCCATAGCGGGATCGCCGTCATTGAGCGCTTGGTTGGTCCTTGCCAAGAGATTGACAACCGATTGAGGCTTACCTACTAGTCCCGTAGCCTCTATTTCATCTTGCAGCTGCTGCATAGCCTGGAGCACAGCGGGATCCTGAATATCGCCATGGATGATAATCTCTACACTCTCGGAACCGGAGAATTTGTCTCGCACGAAATCATAAGCCTGCCTGGGTTGGCTCTCCTCGTGGAAGAAATTGAAGAAGTTGCTGTCGGTGGAAATACGGGGAACGCCTACGGCAAATACTACAGCAAAGCCCATGGCGACCAAAAGCACCTGTACGCTGCGGTTAACCACCAAGTGGGCTACTTTATCCAGTCCTCGGTCCAGGATTCCTACTTTACACGCTTTATCACTGACCATGGGAGCTTGGCGTCTCTTGCCGCCGTTACCTGTGATAACCAAGAGGGCGGGAATGAAGACAAGGGAAATCACTAAAGCGACCAATACACCAAAACCGGTGAAGATCCCAAAATCTCGCATTTGGGTAATGCTGCTGGTGATGTTGGAGGCAAACCCAGCTATAGTGGTGGCCCCCGCCATAATCACCGCCACACCCACTGACAACAGCGTCTGTTTGACGGCGGTGGCTGACGGTAATCCACCGGCCAGCTCGTCTCGATAGCGGTCAATCACATAGATGCCATAGGCGTTACCCAGGCTGACCAGGATAACCGGCATGACGGCATTCAGTGGTGAAAGCTGCTTGCCCAAAAGGCCCATCAGTCCTATGGTCCACACTACACTGATGATCACGGTGCCAAAGGGTAGCAGCACCCCCTTGATGTCACGGAAGTGGAGAAATAGCACAGCTGCTACCAGCAACAAGACTATGGGAAATAACACCCGGAGATCAGCGACCATGGATCTGGCCAACACGTCGTTAAGCACCGGTGTCCCTGTGACATAGAGTGTCTCGGGGCCCTCAAAGTCTTTCACTAATCCTTGCACCATGGCCGCCACACTAATGGAGTCAGCTTCAGGATCTACCTCGGTAACCAGCAGGGCAGCGGTACCATCGGCAGATATGATGCTGCCTGCATACATGGGGTCAGATAGTACCCTTGCCCGTAAGGAAGCCAATTCATCGGCCTCAGTGGGGATGTGGTCAATCAAAGCTGCAACCTCGATCCCCCACTCACTACCCCGGACTTCCTCGATATTGGTGATACTGCGAACGCGGGTAACTCCATCCAATTTCTCCAAATCTGATGTCATCTGCTGGATACGGGTCAAAGTGCCCTGCTGAAATATATCGGGGCCGTTCACCGCTACCATAATGAATTCCGCACTACCAAAGACCTTTTCCACAGCCTCGTAGGTCAACACCTGAGGATGCTCCGCTGGGAAAAAGTCCTTAATGTTCGTTGTTACATTTACTGATCGAGCCCAGTACCCGAAAAAAGCTGTCAGCACTAGAACAACCACAACAATCTTCTTGGGATGACGCCTAACAAGCTTAGCCAATAAGTCCACGTTTTTCTCCCCTTCTCCTGAGTGAGCCCTCACTCATGTGCTGCCGCGGAGAGGCCCTCTAGCAGTGCCTCAAGCCCACCTTACCCCTGTTTTTTCAATCCTTCAAAATAGAGCCCGAGCAATTCTGTAGGCGCTTGTGAAAGCAACCGTCTTTGCTGGTCTGCGTCCTCCTCGAATACTGCCTTGCTGACGATGGCCTCAACAGAACCCCATAGAGCTATGGCCACGATGGTTGTATCACAAGGGCGTATCTCTCCCTTAGCTACAGCCTCATCTAAGATGCGCTGTAGTCTCTTGGGAACACCCTGAATGAACTCACGAATTCCCGGCAACTGCTGGTCTGCAGAGGTATATCTTTCCCGCACCATGATCTGGCCTACTGCCGGCTCCCCCATGATCTCCGTAAAATGCATAGTTAGCAGCTGGCGCAGCTTATCTAGGGCCGGCATTTCCTGGGCCGATAGAGTGTCATGGTACCTAAACCGCTTGTCAACCTCTACTTTAAAGATGTACTCCAAGATCTCTTCCTTGTTGCGGAAGTAATTATAAATGGTGCCCACCGCAATCCCAGCAGCTTCGGCTATTCTGTCGGTGGTGGCATAGTAATATCCAGAAGCTGCGATCACACCGATAGCTGCTTCTCGGATCTCCTCCCTCTTATCTAGTCGCTTGGCCATTGATTCCCTTCCTCCCCAAACTGGACTTGTAATGAATGAGGTCTCACTCACTTCATCATTATAGCTAATGTTATAGGCCACGTCAACCAGGAGTTTCCTGCCCACAGACTTCATCCGCTGGCATCACTCTTTCGGCTGAGCCTCTATCAAAGACTGTGCCAATTGCTCATATAACAGCCGAGCTAAACCAGTATCTCCTGACTCAGCAATCAGCTCTGACCACTGTTCATCGAGCATGCCCCGGAAGATCTCCTCAGCCTTGCTCTCAGCCAAGATGCCTTCTCCCCGAGGTATAGTGCGTTGCATGGCGGAAACCAGCTGGTGCACAAACAGGCTTTCCAACTGCAGTGCCGCATCCCATAGCTGTTGCCTTTGCTCCTGGAGACTTGCTGGGTTGGAGTCAGCTTTTAGGGTCAAGCCCACCCCCCGCTCCACATTCTCCAAACGTTGCTCAAGTTTACGTACTGCAGCTGTATCCATGGCATCCTGAAGATGCTCAGCGAAGGCGCCTGACGCTGGTTGGCGTTGGCCCTCACTCCGCTTAGGCGTCCCATAGTTTGCCTGCAGACCAGCCGCAATATCAAGTCTTACATTGTTCATGCCTACCAGCTAGGCTACGAAGGTAGCCTAGCTCACCTCCCGATAAGTTGGTCACCAATCCCTCGCTACTTGAAGCTAAAGCTAGATGATCTCCAATTGTCCATACAAAGCGCCAGCTTCCTTAATGGCCTGCAGGATCGCGATAATGTCCCGGGGCGCTGCCCCTATGGCATTTAGCACATTCACTAAATCGCCGATGGTGGCGGCTCCCAAAAGCATCAGTGGAGCCTCTTCTTCCTCAATGCGTAGGGATGTATTTTCTTGTATAGCCGTTTCCCCCAAGGATAGAGACGCGGGCTGCACTACGTCTGACTGTGTACTAATAGTAACACTGAGACTACCGTGGGCCACAGCAACAGATGCAATCCGCACAGCTTGCCCAATCACAATGGTACCTGTCCGCTCATTGACCACTACTCGCCCCGCTGTATCTGGTGTTATCTTAACATCTTCTATGGCTGCCAAGAAACTGATGACATCGTCTTGGTAAGCTCCAGGTATGGTCAACATCACCGAGCTGGAATCTAGAGCCTCGGCTGTAGTGACTCCAAAAACATCATTGATCTCCTGCGCCGTACGGGAAGCCGTGGTAAAGTCTGCGTAGTGAAGGATCAATCTGAGCCTGCCATCCCTGATGGCTAGAAACTCGCCGGCCACTTCTCGCTCTACTATGGCTATATCAGGACCCCTGGCAATGGTGGGATGGTTTTTTTGAGCCTGGCTTCTGCCCCCCTGGACATTAAAACCCCCTATGGAAAGAGGCCCTTGAGCTACAGCGTACACCTGATTGTCCGCCCCTTGTAAGGGAGTCTGCAAGAGGAAACCACCCTGTAGGCTTTTGGCGTCACCAATGGATGACACTGTCACGTCTAACCGATCACCCACCCGGGAAAAGGGGGGTAAGGTGGCAGTCACCATTACTGCCGCTATATTGCGAGAGCGCAAATCCTGTGGATCAATAGTGATTCCGAATCGAGTCAACATATTAGCTACCATGCGCACTCCAGCGCCCCGCCCGTCACCGGTACCATCTAGACCTATTACTAAGCCCAGTCCAGTGAGTTGATTGTCCCGAATGCCCTCAAAACGAGCGATGTCCTTAATCCGGACACTGGGACTCACCAAGGCAGGCATTGGCATCGGTTGTTGCGCCTTGGGCTCTGCAATTGCTGGGGCTTCTTCTACAGGTAGGATTTCCACTTGCGCCTGGGGTGCCTCCCCATTGGCACATACATGCAACGGATAGCCCATCACCAACGTGACCAAGGCTATCAGCAAAACAGTTGGCCCCCTGGGGGTTTGAAAAATCATACGCTTTCCACCTTCCTCCAATGTGGTGGCGATTTACATCAGAAAAGCCAGTTCAAGATTTGGGTCAAAATGCCCGGCTTCTGCTGGCTACCCAAAGAACCAGAACCTTGATAGGAGATGCTGGCATCAGACACGTAAGTAGATAAAATCGTATTATCTGGATCAATGTCTTCGGGCCTTACAACACCCCGCACAATGATCTCCTGATCCTCTCGGTTCACGATTATACTCTGGCGACCTTCAATGACCAAATTGCCGTTGGGCAGCACTTCTGTGACTCGACTTGTCATCTTAGCAGAGAGACTGCCTCCCTGGACGTTTTTCCCGCTACTTTGCCACCCATCTTTGGTGCTGGCCTTTGCTAGGGGGATAAAATCCAAAATGCCAACACCGGGCCCAAATTCTACCGAAGCATCCTTACCTGTAGTAGTCTGGGTGGATTGGCTGGCTTGTGTGCGCTCCACAATGATAATAGTAACCAAATCGCCTACATTCCGGGCTGTTAAATCAGTAAAAATGGACTGTTGGGTATCCTGCCAGAGCGATGCCGCGCCAGCCGCATCTGCTGTTAGCAAAGAGGCAAGGATTATCCCAAATATCCACCAAAAGCAAGTGCCCTTGCCCTTATTCTCTTTAGAATTCCTTACCATGCTGGTCCCCTTCTCTTCCATGATCTCCGTTACCAATTCTAGGGATAAAGCTCCAGCGCAACTACACCACTATCGACAATTCGGGCCATTACCTCCTGACGGGATTCAGCATTCTCCACCGGGATCAAATCTCCCAGTTTGCCTGCTTGTAAAGCTATTCCCAGAGCCTTGACAATAATCGTGCCTGACCGAGCTTCAATAACGACTCGATCTCCTTTTTGTACAAGGATGGGCTGCGTCCTATCCCTCACCCTATCTTCTGATACGACGGAACTTGTAGCACTCAATTCGGCCCGGGCCTGGATAGTCCGATGCCGCTGGCCATCAACATAAATATCGACACCAATCCGAAAGATGCCAGGCCTAGTCGGCAGACCACCCATCCGCAATTCCAGGTTTCCTAAAGGAACTGCCAAAGGCAAGCCATCTCCCGCATCCACCGACACCGAAATCCCCTCTTGGATATCCTCATTCAGTCTTTCTAAAACCGCCTTAGTGACCATGTCAGCCGTCACTTCCTGGGTGGCAGTAGTCACTTTGACAGCACCTCCAGGCGGTGGTACTAGCACAACTGCACTTGGGTGGATACCAGCTTGGCGCAGACGCACTTCAATATGACCCACTGCAATTTGCCGGGAATTACCCGGTAGAGGAGCTCTGCCCACGTACAACTCTGCCAGGCCTTTACTGGCTTCCCCATCTCCATGACCATCAATCTCTGCAAGATCGCCTAATACTATCGATGTGTCAGTCACTTCCGCCTCCGGCCGCAGATATATAGTGGCCAAGAGCTTGGGCTGAGTATCGGCAAATGCCAAGGGAGCCCACCCCAGACTCAGGATCAATGCACTACTAACTAATACAACTAGGCCCATGATGTAGTCTCTACTAGCACAACTGCGTTGTTGGCGTCCTCGCCTTACCTCCACGGGCCTCACCTCCTGGCTACCTAGCTAAGTTAGGTTATCTTCTCAAGTTGTTGGCAGTCTGTAGCATGTCATCAGATGCCTGGATCGCCTTGGAGTTGGTTTCGTAAGCCCTCTGGGCAACAATCATATTCACCATTTCCTCTACCACTTGGACATTGGACATTTCCAGATAGCCTTGGGCCATGGCGCCCAATCCGTCGAGACCCGGCGTACCCTCAATGGGGTCTCCCGAGGCTGCTGTACGGGCCAACAAGTTTCTGCCCTGGCTCTGCAGGCCAGCGGGATTCACGAAACGGGCCAGGCGGATCTGGCCTACTGATGTTTGCTCATTGGCTCCGGCATTGAGGACTGATACTGTACCATCAGTACCTATATTGACACTGACGGCATTTTCCGGGATGATAATCTCCGGTTCAAGGCTAAAGCCATCGGAGGTGGACAGACGCCCTTCCCCATCCCTCTTAAAGGAACCATCTCGAGTATAGGCGATGGTGCCATCAGGCATCAGTATCTGAAAGAAGCCGTCACCTTCTATTGCCAAATCCAAGGGATTGTCTGTCTGGCGAAATCCCACCTGAATGAAGACTTTCTGAGTAGCCACTGGACGAACACCATGACCCAGTTCAATACCTGTGGGAATCTGTGCGCCGGCGGTAACGGGGGTACCTGCGTAGCGAACTGTCTGATAGAGCAGATCCTGAAAATCTACCCTGCTTTTCTTGAAACCTGCTGTGTTGACGTTAGCCAAGTTATTTGCAATGGTATCAATATTGAACTGCTGGCCCACCATACCGGACGCGGCAGTCCATAGAGAACGCATCATCAGCTTGTCCTCCTCATTTACGCCACATTAGGTTGGAGAGTATCTGGGAGCTGCTTCCATCGCTCGGCAGCTCTTGGGCCTCTGCTTAGCAGTCCTGCCCTACATCTGTGCTTGACCCCAACTCGCAGCGTAGATCTCTTAGTTTGATTCTAGACATTCAATTCATTGACCAATTTGCCCAACGTATCATCAGCAGCCTTGACAGCCTTCTGGTTGGCCTCATAGGCCCGTTGGACATTGATCATCTTTACCAATTCCTTTACTACGTTGACATTGGATTGCTCCAGATTCCCCTGGGCCACTGTGAACTCAGCAGCTGGGAAGACACCGGCCTCCGGCAAAGCTACGAAGTACTGGGCCGCTCCCCGCTGCAGCATATCTGGTGCCGCGAAGGTCGTAATCAATAGCCTGTCCACAACCACATCGTCCACATAAACAAACCCATCTGCATCGATATCCACTTTCCCACCACGGATCCTAATGGGCCCCCGCATACCCAACACCTGATCACCGTTGGATGTCACAAGCTCCCCATTGGGATCTAGTTGAAAGGCACCGTTGCGAGTATAGCGTCGGCCATCTGCGGTATTCACAGTGAAAAATACGTCGGGCTCCAGCAATGCCATGTCCAACGGGTTCTCTGTTGGCCGCAGAGCTCCCGGGGAGAAGTCAGTGTAAGTACCATCAATAGTTGCCCCTAATCCAAGCCCACCGATAGACGTACTACTGGTCTCTGGGCCTAGACCCCGTTTTTCTACCTTCTGGATAAGCAAGTCTGGAAAGGCCCTCTGAACGGTATCGGCAGATCGAAAGCCGACGGTACTGGCATTGGCTAGATTGTTGGCCACAACATCCATCTCATGTAAGCCTACCAGCATGCCCGATGCACCGGTATATAACCCCCTTAGCAGTTGTCCCACCTCCTTTCACCTTGATCTGCAGGTAATCGGCGAGCTTGTACAAACCCAAAGCAAGTGCTACCACTGAAGAACATATACCACACCGACAATATCTGCCAATTTGTACAGGCTTTCTACGTGCAGATGGAAATTCCTTCTCCACATGCAAAAAGGGGGCCAAATGCAGGGACCTTTCTAGAGAACGGTTTAAGATATCTGTCTTTGCTTGCGATACTTCTTCTTAGTGGCTTCGCCTCCTCGAATATGTCGCTCCGCCTTGTTTTGCTCCAGTACTCCCTTTACCTGTAAGGCTAGGTCATCGCTGATACGGGGCAAACGCTCCGTCATGTCCTTATGTACAGTGCTTTTGCTGACACCAAACACCACCGCAGCTTGCCGCACAGTAGCCTGGGTAGAAATAATATAAGTGCCGATGTCCAGCACTCGCTTACGAATATAGTCCCTCATTTCCCGGTCCCCCCCCACGGGTTTTTAATTCATGTATATGCGGGGGGGCCGGGGATATTCTGACCAACGCTGCAAGTATGAACGGTAACAAAAAACGAAGCTCCTCAAGCAATCATCCGCTTGCTGGAACCTCGTTGACCCTCTCGTCACAAGTGTGACTATACCAATAGGTCGCGCTCGGCGTCGGGAGGACTTTAGGGCAGATACATGCGGGGCTCTAGAGGCGTATCTGCCTGCCGAATTTCAAACAGCAACCTTCCATTTTGGCCCTGCTCGCTGGAACCAACCAAACCAATGGTCTGGCCTTGTTTGACCAATTGCCCTTCTCGCACTTGCAGTTGTGCTAACCCCCGATAGACGGTCTGCCAATCATCACCATGGTCTATGGTCACAACTAAACCCTGAGCCCGTTCACTCTGAATCTGCTGAATGCGTCCATCCATTACCGCCTGTACCGACGCATGCATCGGAGTAGAGAGCTCGACACCGGGATGAAAGCGCCAATCACGATACACAGGATGTCTTACCCAGCCGTAGCCCACCAGCACCTGGCCCTGGACCGGCCAAGTCATGTTTGCTGGGTTCACTGACTTTCTCGGCTCTGGACTGATCCCAGGGGTCAAATTCTGAAAGCGTTCAGTAGAAGTTGCCACCACTTCAACTCCGGACTCCATGTCTCTAGAATTGGTGGAAAACAACTCCTCTGCCCCAGGTCCCAGTGCAAGGCGACCGGAGAGCTCAGCATCTTGCTCCGATGCCAACCCCGAGACGTCCTGGGGAATACTGACCTCAGGCGCTACTTCCACACCCAACTGTGCTCCATGCTCAACTGGTGGGTCCCACCAGTGTTGCCTCAATGAATACGCCCTATAAGTGTAATTGACAACTGCCGATGCCATCACGCCCAAGATCACCAAGGCCGCTAGGCGGGTCAATCCCCGGACAATCAACCTGCGGCCAGCCTCCTGCCACCACGCCCCCCATCCACTCCGGAAACGGGTGGCTGTATAATGGAGGAAATCACTTATGGTGCTACCCCAGCCGACCATTCTCACCCAAACTAGTCTCAATATTCGCCAGCCACCTACACCACCGGTATTTTTAGGCTGTTCGCTCATACCCACCACCTCACACCTAGCATCTCCCAGAAATTCTTTCCATATACACCAGCCATCATTTTTTCACGCTGAAACTCAGCCGGCCTCCACCTTCAGTGGTGGAATCGGGCACAAACACCAGGGTGAAGGCTGCAGGGAGGCGCCGGCCTGGAGCTAAGTCAGGGGTACTCCCCTCCAGCTTCACCGCCTGCCCTGTCCGGGTCACCTCTAGATCAGTTAATCGCCAAGGCTGAACCCAGCTCTCCGGAGACGTATGGCCCAGGTTCGCCACAAACCCCTGCACCTGAACATGGGATGCTTGGATTTTGCCAAACCGGGCAGCTGTTGAGGAGACCTCTATGACATTATCCTTGATGAGCTCTTTGCCCCCTGGTCTCCAATCTGTCAACTCCATGAGTAATGTCGTTTGCCCCTCTTTAGCTAAAGCGCCAGTAATGATCAGCTGTCGACCCCGGCCATCGGTGGTAACCCATTGCAAGAGCCGCCTATCAGCAGTCTGCTGGGCATCGAGCATGCCTTCGGCAAGGACAGCACCCATAAGTCGGCCTGCTCGCATAACTTGTGGCTTCAGATCTGTAAAGGAGTGAGCTGTCGGCAAATCCACCAATACCCCCACCGTGACTGAATGCACCGTCATCCCGATGCGCTGGGCAAAGATGTCCACGGGATGGGAAAGGATTTGCTTAGCATCAATGAGGTAGGATTGATGTGAAAGGAGCAATAAAGCCAGCCAAATCACAACAAGGCGCAAGCCTATGTACCGGAGAAACTCGACAAAGCCCGCTGCATGGCCAAAAGACCCAGCGGGCTCCAACTCTCCATCTATACCAAGCATATCTTCTTGAACAATCGGTCTTTCCATCTCGCATCGCCCCTTCACCCACCAGTGTGGTTAGAAGGTCGATGGTTTATGCATTTCAGTGATCCCTTTCTTCCCACAATATTTGGGCAATCCGAGGTGCCGCTTGACCATCACCATAAGGATTTGGCGATTGAGCCATCTGCGCATAGGCTTGGGCATCAGTTAATAGCTTGGTGGCCTCCTGAATAATCCTCTGGGTATCAGTACCCACCAAGATTGCAGTACCAGCCTCCACTCCTTCAGGTCGTTCAGTCGTATCCCGCAGCACCAGGACAGGCTTCCCTAGACTAGGGGCTTCCTCCTGTAATCCACCGGAGTCTGTAAGGAGAAAATGCGATCTTGCCATGAGGTTGGCAAACTCCTCATAGGCTGGCGGTTCTATCAAGTTGACCCGGGGCAATTCTCCCAAGCTTGCCTGGGCCAATTCTCTGATCTTGGGATTCTTATGTACGGGAAAGACAACACGTATATCGGGACAATCCGCAACTAACTGGCCTACAGCCTGGAAGATGCGTTCCATGGGAAGACCCCAGTTTTCCCGGCGATGGGTGGTGAGCAGAATGATCCGCTCCTTAGTAAAGTCCAGAAGCTTAAGTATTGGATCTTGAAAAACGTAATCCTCTTTAACAGTCCCCAAGAGAGCATCTATCACTGTATTTCCGGTCAGAAAAATCCGAGACTCCGGCACACCTTCCCTTACCAAGTTAGCCATGGCAGGGCGAGTGGGAGCAAAGTGGAAAGCTGCCATACTGCTAGTTAGGCGGCGGTTCATCTCCTCGGGAAAAGGGTTATACATATTATACGAACGCAGACCAGCCTCTACATGGCCTACGGCAATCTGCCGATAGAATGCCGCCAGACTAGCCGCAAAGGTTGTGGTAGTATCCCCATGGACCAAGACTACGTCAGGGTTTTCCGATATTAGCACCTGCTCTAAGCCCTTAAGCACCCCACACGTGATATCCGTTAATGTCTGTCCGTGGCGCATAATGCTTAGATCGTGATCTGGCATGATATCAAAGAAATCCAACACCTGGTCCAACATCTCCCGATGTTGACCAGTGACTACCACCTTCACATCAAATCTGTCGGCTGCAGACTGAAAGGACTTGATCACGGGGGCCATCTTAATAGCCTCCGGTCTAGTCCCAAATACTGTCAATACTTTTACCATGTGGATACCCCTTCCCCATAACACTAGTGCCCCCAGCATCTTGGGGGCACTAAGTCAGCTTCCGCCTAGCATTTGAACACTGAGCCAATCCATCCTTGAACTCACAGGTAATGCTTCCTTTGCTCGTGGCTACCCTTGCCTCGGCCCGTCCAGCCCCACCGGCCTGCCAGAAGAAACAGAATCCCCAGAAAAACCACGGCCAATCCAGTGGCCAGGGCAGGAGGAGCAGTAACCAGCCAGACTCCTAAAGAACCAAAGGCAAAGGCCCAGCCGTAAAGCAAAAGCACCGCTTGCCTTTGGGAAAGGCCCAGATTCAATAGTCGATGATGCAAATGCCCCTGGTCAGCCTGATATACCGGCACCCCATTCCGGAAACGGCGGACTACCGAGCAAACAATCTCCATGACCGGCAATCCCAAGATCAGAACTGGCACGGCCAAAGCAACTGTGGCGGCCCCTTTCAATGTGCCCTCTACAGCCAAGGAACCTAGCATGAGCCCCAAGAACATAGCACCGGTATCACCCATGAACAAGCTGGCAGGGCTGAAGTTGTACCTTAGAAAACCCAGCGTGCTACCGGCCAGGGCCAAAAGCAAGAGTGCCACGAATCCATATCCCAATTGGTGGGCCACAGAAAAGAGAGGCACACAAGCGATGACCGCCACCCCAGCAGCCAAACCATCTAGTCCATCGATGAAATTGAACATATTGATAACAGATACTATCCACACGATGGTTATGGGAACACCCCACCAGCCTAGATAGATCATGCCACCGAATGGGTTTGTCACGAAATGAATCACAGTCCCGCCGGCTACTACGGCCACTGCTGCAAATACCTGTCCCAGCAACTTGAGTCTGGGTCTCAGTTCCCACCGATCATCTATCCAGCCAGTCAGACCGATGATGGCAGAACCAATGGCCAGACCTCGCAAGGAGGGATGTTGTGCCCCACTTAGCCCAATGGCCATCCAGAAGGCACCAATAATCACTAGACCCCCTCCGGTGGGCACCGGAACCTCATTCAATCGTCGAGCATTGGGCTTGTCCACCATCCCCAGCTTCCATGCTAAACGGCAGTATAAAGGCGTAATCAGCCAACTGAATAATAGAGCTATGAAAAAAGCTTCAGCATAATCCCCCATGAGGTCCCCCTTCCCCAACGATAAAAATGCCCATTTCTGACAATGCTATTAGATAGATTATTTCGTCACAGCACACATAATTCTAACCTTGATTCTCTCCATTGTCAACGGCGCCCCAGCGCTCCACAGGCAGGTTTGCCTGGGCTAGCAGTTCCCTAGCTAACTCGTCAGGGTACTCACCTTCATAAATGATCCCTTGGATACCTGCATTGATCAACATCTTGGCACAAAGAGTACACGGCTGATTGGTGCAATATAGGGTGGCTCCTTCTGTACTCACACCGTGCAACGCCGCCTGAATAATGGCATTCTGTTCGGCATGTATACCCCGGCAGATCTCTTGCTGCTGGCCTGAAGGTATACCCAACTTTTCCCGCAAACATCCCGCATCTAGACAATGCTCGACACCACTGGGAGCACCGTTATAGCCTGTAGATAGGATATGCTTGTTGCGTACCAGCACTGCTCCTATTTGGCGCCTCAGGCAAGTAGATCGTTTTGCCACCAAATGGGCTATCTCCATAAAATATCGATCCCAACTGGGACGTTGTCTCTCTTCCCATCCAGACAATCCCACCGCTCCCCCTTACCACTTCACTCCAATATACTACTTAGTGCCAAACAGTCTATCTCCTGCATCTCCAAGCCCAGGCACAATGTACCCCCGGAAATCTAGCTTCTCATCGATGGCACCAGTGAAAATGTCTACATCGGGGTGAGCGGCCTGTACTGCGGCAATCCCCTCCGGCGCTGCGATGAGTACCATCAACTTGATGCTTCTCCCGCCCCTCTCCTTAATGAAACGAATGGCGGCGATGGCCGAACCCCCGGTGGCCAACATGGGATCTACTACGATGAGATCCCTTTCACTAATATCAGTTGGTAATTTACAGTAGTACTCCACTGGCTGCAGAGTCTCTGGATCACGATAAACACCAATATGCCCCACCTTGGCGGCAGGGATCAACTCCAGCATACCGCTGATCATCCCAAGGCCCGCCCGCAAAATTGGGATAATCCCAATCTTCTTGCCAGCAATCATCTGGCATGGGGCCATGCCCATGGGTGTTTCGACTTCTACATCTTCTAATGCAATATCCCTGGTCACTTCATAAGCCATTAGTAATGCGATCTCGTCCACCAATTCCCTAAATTCTTTTGGACCCGTCTTCACATCCCTGACGATGGCCATCTTGTGTTGAATTAGGGGGTGATCGATGAGATGTACCTTGGACATTAGGTCGCCTCCCGCTGCGCACTAGACCGCGTCAGCTATTTTTCCTGCTTAACTCAGTTGCTAGACTACCCGAACCCTGCACTCTACTATCTACCTGCCAGTGCCATTCTCAAACTGGTTCTGCACAGGCTTCTAACTGCAATCTCCCGAGTACCAAGGCTAGGTGCTCCTGGAGCTCATCAGCTACTCGGCGATATGTTTCTAACCCATAGCCATAGGGATCGCTGATATTCAACTCCTCCACCTGGCCACCATACTCTTTGACCGTAAATACCTTGTCTGCCAAGTGTGGAAATTCATTTTGAATCATCTGCTTATGGTTTTCGGTCATAGTCAAAACCAGATCTATATCTGCCAGAATATCTGCTGACAATTGCCGAGATCTATGCCCACCAATATCCAACCCCAATCCCAGCATTACCTCCCTG
>DAIQRD010000152.1:0-4535 GCA_036786445.1 Bacillota bacterium | reverse complement strand
TAGTTGCCAGAAAACCTTTCTAAGAACCCAGTAGGCTATACCTACTGGGTTCTTGGCATTGGCACAGCGCAGCTAAGCAGTGAAGACCAAAAGCACGCCGATGGCCACCATAGCTACCCCACAAAGTTGGAGTTTGGAGAAGGCCTCTTGGAAGACCAGATTACTGAGCCAGATGGTAAAAACCGGCGAGACTGCAAATACAACAGCACTGACACCGGCCCCTCCCCATTTCAACGCAGCATAGTAGGCCAGATCACCAGCTAGGGTAGCTAGGAAGGCCTCCATACCGAGAAAAAACCAGTCCTTGGACGGAATGGCCAGTATGCGTAAGAAGCCATTACTTAGTACGAGCCAGACCAGAAGAAAGCTTAGAGTGACTAGAGTCCTGGCGGCCAGACCATCAAGGGGATTGACGTTGTTTAGCCCAAGCTTACCGAAGATGGGAGCCAACCCCCAGCAGATAGCTCCACCTAGGCTAACGGCAAAAAGGGCGACGGTCATCCGGAAATCCCTCCCCGCTACAATGGTGCAAATTCAAGGATATGGGGCATAGGTCGATAGTAATCGGTACCCAGCGGTCTGCGGTCGCTGAGTTTACCCGGGTAAGTCACTTGAATCCATGTCTGTACAGAAAGGCCATCAAAGCCCTCTATGCGCCGAGTTGTGCCTTTGGGTAACGTGGGGTTGGCCCGTTTGACAGCCCAGGTTGGTTGTCTGTGCAGCTCTTTGTGATGCCACTGGACGGTGGGTGGGGCAAATTCACTGTACATGGCGATGTAGAGAATTCCGTCGATAGATTGTGCCCAGAGCACTAAGGAAGTCTTCTTGTTATTTCTGAAACGGAAATCTTTGCTTCCCCATGTTACGGTGGCGTCGCGACCCGGTGGCACATAGGGAACTAGCATGCTGTGGGGATGCCGTTCGATTATCTGTAAATCAGCGCCAATGATCACGTTGTAGAGAGTCGATGCGATCTTGCATACACCGCCGGCTGTAGTGCTCACAATGCGGGTTCCCATGTAAGTGGGGCCATCGCCGTAGCCCCGTGCTCTCGTGTATGGCCCGATAATGCGATTCAGCGAAGCCGTTTCTCCAGGAGACACTACTGTTCCGGCCAAATAGGATGCGGCAATGGCGATATTTTCTTCCTCTCCAAAAAGCGGTTCTGGAAGAATGGTGCGGAACGCGATTACCAGCTGGCGGGCATCGAACTCCCGCTGCAGTGCAGTGAGGCGCTCTGGGTAATCAGCAAACCATGGTAGTTGCTCTTCGCCCACATAGCCGTAAAGCTCCTGTCCCTGATACGAGGAAGCAGGGGCTGAATTTGAGCCGTAGAGTCTAGATAGATGAGCTTGTGACTCGGAACGGTAAAGCAATTCCATCGCTGGTAAGCTGACCAATCCACCCGGTCTGCCCAATATGGGGAGGCTTTGATCGTATAGAAGCTTTGCCAAGATGATGTAAGCTATACTGATCAATGCGAGCCCAAGGAGATTACGTAGTACAGATTTCCTTCGGGGCAACCCCAACCTCTCCTTTGAAGATGCATAGTTCGGATTACCGGTCCTAGTTCGCCTAGTTGTCAAATAAATATGTATGTGGGCCCATGGGCAGGTATGCAGAAGCAGGGCCTTTGGCAAGAGATTTGGCTCGGGAGGAGGGGTTGTTATTCCGTGTCTTTATGTTGGGGTGTTCTTGCGGGCGAGTGCAGATATGTTGGTATATGCGTATTTGCCTTTTCATTTTCACAATCATATGGGGGAAACTCGGTTGTGGGTCATAGGTCTCTTTGTGGGCGCGCCATCCCTTGTGCGACTTGCGGTTTCACCCTTGTGGGGGAAGTACGCCGACAGAGTTGGCCGGCAACGGGCACTCATCACAGGGGGTCTCTTGGCCTATGCTATGCTCCTTTTTCTGCTGCCTAGATACACTGAACCGATGCAGGTTGTAACAGTGGCATCTCTTATGGCCGTGCTTTCTTCGGCATTCAACCCCGTCTCCCGGGTCTGGTTGCTGCTGAGCAGCTCGGGCCAAGGCTTACGGCGTCTAGCCAACTGGCACCAATGGGAGGCGGCTGGCTACTTGGTGAGTAGTGTTACCATCGGTTGGGTAGTGAATAGTGGCTATTTGGACTTAACGGAGATCCCTTTGCTTCTCTGCATGTTGCTAGTGACCAGCGCAGTGGTGATAGGTCTGTTTCTGCCGGACATACCTGTGCGATCTCCCGGTTGGCAAGTGGAAGAGCGAAGTAAAGCACCTGTTCTCCCCCATTGGGCCTACAGCAGGATTAGTGTATTTCCCCATACAGCTCTTATCTATCTACTGGCATCTTCTCTGACTTGGGAGGTTGTAGCTACTACCTTTGGGCTGTACTTCACCGGGCTCTTAGGTGGATCTATTCGGCTGTACGGCTTGCTGATTGGCACATCCACGTTTCTGTCGGTGCTGGCCTATGGCTCACTCGCTGGATTTTGCCAAAGGCGGGGACATCGCCAAGTACTACAAATAGCCGCCTGGGGGTACACGGCCATGTATCTGCTGATGTCGTACCCCTCAGTATCTACGGCCAGTTGCGCATATCTGTTGCCCATGAGCAGCGTTGTGCGTACTGCCATGAATGGGCTGGTGGCAAATCAGGTGCCGGAAAGACATCGGGGTGAGGCCATGGGATTAGTGGATTCGGTGGAGGCTGGATCCGTAGCATGGGGGGCAATCTTGGGTGGCCTAATAGCACATCGCCAAGGTTTGGCATTCATACCTAAGGTCGCGGTTGCTGGCAGTATTCTATTGCACATGCTGGTGCCTCGCACCGGCAAGCGCCGGTGACATTAGGTTACTATCCCTAGCTATGCTCCCGCCTTTAGCATCAGCAAAGGCCCGGCAACAGGTGCTGGGATCGAGGTTGAAGAAGTATACATTCATGTTATAATAGGATGGGTTTGAGAAGATTCGACACGGGAGGGGACTAGGTCATGAAGATTCTTGTCGTAAATAGCGGGAGTTCATCCCTGAAATACAGGATCTTTGATATGACAGATGAAAGCGTTTTGGCCTTTGGGCTGGTAGAGAAAATCGGCTTAGGGGGACTGCAACCAGTAACATACGAACCTGTCGGTGGAAAGAAAACCAAGGGCGAGGAGACTCTGGCAAACCATCGAGAGGCTTTGCGCCATGTATTGGGACAGCTTTCTGATCCCGACATCGGGGTGGTGGAGTCTCTAGCCGAGATTCGGGCTGTTGGTCATCGGGTCCTGCACGGCAAAGAAGTGTTTAAAGACTCCACTCTAGTAGGTGAAAAGGAAGTGGCTCTGCTCAAGAGCATGATCGAGGTAGGGCCGCTACACATGCCAGCCAATATTATGGGCATAGAGGCATGTATGGCACTAATGCCGGGAGTCCCACAGGTCACAGTATTTGACACTGCGTTCCATCAAACCATGCCGAAATCATCTTATCTTTATGCACTCCCTTATGAATACTACGAGCAATTCGGTGTACGCCGCTATGGTTTTCATGGCACCTCCCACAAATATCTGACTCAACGGATGGCAGACCTCATGGGCAAGGAGCCAGAAGAGCTGAATCTGATCACATGCCACTTGGGTAATGGCAGTAGTCTCGCCGCGATCCGGGGTGGTAAGTGTTTTGATACCAGCATGGGCTTTACCCCCTTGGAGGGGTTAGTGATGGGTACCCGTTGTGGTGATATAGATCCTGCCCTTATTCCATTTCTTGGAAATAAACTGAATCTAAATTGGGACGAGCTCGATAAATTGATGAACACGAAGAGTGGCTTACTGGGCCTTTCCGGTGTCAGCAGTGACATGCGGGATCTAGGTGAAGCTCGTAAGGCGGGCAATACCAGAGCCCAGATAGCCTTTGATGTCTTTTTGCAGCGGCTAGTTCACTATATTGGAGCTTTTTATCTTGAGTTAGGTGGGGCTGACGCTATAGTTTTCTCCGGTGGTATTGGTGAAAACGATGCGGAAGTAAGGGAATTCGTTTGTCGCCACTTGGCTGTGCTGGGGGTCTCCGTGGATATGGACCTAAATAGTCGGATACGAGGTAAAGAAGTCAAGCTTTCCACTGCGGATTCCAGCATTGAAATCTGGGTTGTGCCAACTAACGAAGAGCTAATGATTGCCCGAGATACGTTGGCATTGGCCCAGGAAGTTGTTCAAGCCTAAGATATTTTTGTCTATAGTTTCAAGAGAGCCAAGCCCCTTGGTGGGTGACTCGGCTCTCTTGCGGTTAGGATTTGTCCCGTGGCTTGAAAGTAACACACTGAGTCTCCGATGAGTAGTCGGCTTTATCTTGTTCTGTAAGAGATCCTATTTCCATATCTCCGCGGCCGGCACGGCTAGGGGATATCGGAAGTGTTGCTACCCGAATGGACTTGGCTTGGCAGATGTTATCCTGCCAGTACGTGCAGTTCTCTACAGAACACTTGATTCTCTCCATGAAATACCTCCTTAGTGCTTCTCGAAAAGGGAGCAGACTCCCTATTAGTTTTCCATTGGGGAAGGTTTTTATAG
>DAIQRD010000151.1:0-4551 GCA_036786445.1 Bacillota bacterium | reverse complement strand
GACGAAGCAACCTCCGCGGTGGATACAGAGACCGAGAAACTTATTCAGGAGGCCATTGAGCGGCTGGTGGAGAATAGGACCACAATTGCCATTGCCCATCGTTTATCTACGTTGAAGAATGCAGACCGCATTTTGGTTCTAGAGAAAGGGATAATCGTTGAGGAAGGCAGCCATGAAGAGCTGATGGCCATGGATGGGGTGTTTGCCCGGTTAGTACGGATGCAATCGGAGTTAAGCAGTAATATGGTACTGTATTAGCATCAGCATTGGCAGTGCGTGCATGGAAGTGGAGGCAAAGGATAGATGGCGGCAGCAGCTCCCCAAGTGTTCATCCCAGAGCAGACTCGGTTCTGGAAAGACAGCTGGCAGCATTTGCATATGGAAGCGAACAATGAGGTATGGGGGCCGATTAGGGTCAAGTGGGCTTTTCCTCTTACCGCTCCCCAAGAAATGGTGGTCATTGAGGATGTGGAAGGGGGCTTCCTGGGGATAATGAAGCAATATGGGAGGATGGAGGCGACTAGTTTACGTATCCTCGAAGCGGAGTTGGAGCTGGAATACTACTTGCCCAGGATCTTGAGAATCTACGAGATCAAGGATCAGTTGAGCTTACTTACGTGGCGGGTAGAGACAGACCGAGGCCCTCGTCAATTTGAGGTACGGAATCGGCGCGCTGATATTCGCTGGTTCTCCGATACCCATGTAGTGATCCAAGATGCCGATGGCAATAAGTACGAGATCCCGGACCTTTCTAGCCTAGATGTCGCCAGTAGACAGAAGGTGGAAATGGAGGTGTGATGAACCACCATGATAGAAGATGGCCAGGAGAGGGTCCCATCTGTGGCACAAGCCACATCCACCCGGTCCTTTGGGGCGAGCAAGCGAGAGAATCATGATTCGTCAGTGTTTTACGACAGTAAGTTGTACGATGCTTTGCAGGAAGTGGAGCTCAAGGATTTGACGGAACGGAACCTACCAGAGACATGTGTTGACCAGATTTTCTGCAAAGACGCCCGGAATATGAGCGAACTACCCAATAATAGCATCCACCTGATGGTGACATCGCCCCCCTACAATGTGGGCAAAGACTATGATGGGGATTTGTCATTGGATGAGTATCGGGCCTTGTTGCGCTCTGTCTTTACGGAGGCCTTTAGGGTTTTAGTTCCTGGTGGCCGTGCGTGTGTGAACGTGGCCAATGTCGGTAGAAGACCCTACATTCCTCTACACGCGTATATCATCGGTGATATGTTAGAGATTGGGTTTCGCATGCGTGGTGAGATTATCTGGAACAAAGCAGCTAGTGCCGGAGGCTCCACGGCGTGGGGGAGTTGGCTTTCTGCGTCCAACCCAACTTTGCGAGATGTGCATGAATATATTCTAGTCTTTAGCAAAGGTGCGTTCGGCCGAGATAAGCAGGCCAAGACCAGCACCATACAACGGGATGAATTTCTGGAATTCACACGGAGTGTTTGGGAGTTCCCCTCTGAGTCAGCTCGCAAAATAGGTCATCCTGCACCTTTTCCCATGGAGCTTCCTTACCGGTTGATCCAATTGTACACTTTTGCCAACGAAATCGTGCTAGATCCCTTCTGTGGTAGTGGTACTACTTGTATAGCAGCCTTGAAATCTGGTCGACACTATGTTGGCTATGAACTCGTAGAGGAATATGTGAATCTGAGCGGGCAGCGCCTTGCAGGATTTTAGCCCCCGTTTGCTGGACCGCTTGAATTGCACTATAGGAATGACTTACTGGAGGTGGCACCTATGGGAGCTGGACATATTGTAGTTGTCGGTAGCATTAATATGGATCTTGTAGCAAGGACTAAACGCATGCCTTTGGGAGGAGAGACCCTTCTGGGTTCGGATTTTCGTATGGTCCCAGGGGGTAAAGGAGCAAATCAGGCTGTGGCTGTTGCCCGTACTGGTGGCAATGTCAAGATAGTGGGAGGAGTAGGCGATGACATTTTCGGAAAACAGCTCTTGGCGAATCTCCGTGATAATGGCATCAATACGGATTTTGTGAAGGCCAGGTCCGGAATGGCCACAGGAGTCGCAATCATTTTGGTAGATGACCAAGGTGAGAACAGCATTGTGGTAGTACCAGGGGCGAACGATTGTGTATCACAGCAGGATGTAGAGGCGGCTCGGCTGATCATAGAGACAGCCCAGGTGGTGTTGTTGCAGCTAGAGATCCCTCTGGAGACAGTGGAGTTAGTGATTCGGGTAGCTAAACAGGCGGGAGTACCGGTAATTTTGGACCCGGGTCCAGCCCGACCCTTGAGCCGCGATCTCTTGGCCATGGTGGACATTATTACACCCAACGAACATGAAGCCCAGGTATTAGCTGGAGAAGAGTTACACAACCTGGATGATGCTCGCAACATAGCGGCCAAGCTGTTGGGGTGGGGTATTAAGCACGTGCTGCTCAAGCTAGGCGGAGAAGGCGTAATAATGGCCAACGCCGAGGGGTTCGAGCACATCCCTGCTCATAAAGTCCATGTGGAGGATACTACGGCGGCTGGGGATTCCTTTGCGGGAGGGTTGGCCGTGGCTTTGGCGGAAGGTTATACTCTGCGGGAAGCAGTGCTTTTCGCTAATGCTGTTGGTGCCTTAGCTGTGACTCGGCTAGGGGCCCAATCGGCCATTCCCACCAGGGAGGAAGTGGAGAGTTTTATGATGGAACGGGGAGTTACCTGGTCGTGAGGCCCCAGACGCTTATGCCTAACCAGAAGCAGTAGAAGAGTGCTGCCTGTTCACCATAGCGGCGTTGGCCTGCTGCTTTTCCTTTTCCAGCACATTGTCAAGGATTGTTAAGTAGACGTCGACAACGGCAGGATCTAGCTGGTAGCCTCGCACTCTTTTCAGCTCCTCAATGGCATCTGGAATGCTTCTAGGCTCCTTATAGCAGCGCTGACTAGTCATGGCATCCCAAGTATCGGCCACAGCTACAATGCGGGCTTCCAAAGGAATTGCTTCCCCCTTAAGCCCTGCGGGGTACCCTGTGCCATCCCAGCGTTCATGATGGTAGAGTACTATATTCTCGATGATCTTCCGGTTGAGCAGGGGGATGGGAATGTCTTGAATAAAACGAGCCCCTCTTTCGGGATGGGACTTGATGGTTTCGTATTGCCGCTGGGTGAGACGACCAGGGCATTTGAGGATCTCGTCCTTGATCTCCAATTTTCCAATATCATGGAAATAGCAGGCCTCGTCTAGAGCCCGTTGTTTTAGGGGTGAGTAACCATATTGGCGGGCTAATTCGCGGCTCAAAAAGGCAACCCGTTCCATATGCTCCATTAGCTCCGGGTCTTTAGCCCAGACTGCCCTAAGGAGAGATTTAATGAACGCTAAGCGGTAGGTAGTATCAATTAGCCCAAAGAGAGTTTGGGAGCGCAAAGCCAGCATTATCAAGTAGGAAACAACCAAGCCATATACGGAAAGATACACATAGGTATAGTAGAAGATTGCGCCTAAGGCTGCGGAGGGAATCAGTGTTTTCAGATTCTCCAAGACGTCGTAAAGAAAGCCATCACTGGTGGTTGTCGTAGAAGTTAGGCTTTGTACTACTTTGGCACCGATGAAAAAGAGATTATTCGCAAATGAGTAGGAAAGCGCAGACAAAAGCACAGCCAAGGTGAAACCATATTGGTCAGAAACTGTGTGAAACACGATACCGCTGGCCAATGCACTGAGGGCTATACTTCCGCGGTTATGTACAATGATACCTATGGGGCTTTGCAGTTCTTCGATATCGGCGATACCGATAGCGGCGACCAAAGCACCGATGAAAGGGCCATGGAATGCCATAACCGGCATGATCAAGGGGAAATTCAGGGAGAAGGCTCCCGATTCTGTCTCTACAGAGCGCCGGTTGTTGGCCCATAAAAGACCGACAAAAAACAAAACATCAATGGTGAAGTGGTTCACTGTTTTGAGGCCCAGCCAATAGGTGGCCAGGCCGGCGGCGATCCCGACAGTGCAGAGGTATACGTGGAATGTCGATGTTTGCCGCATAGTATCACCTTTGTGATAAAAAAGTGCCCGGCCCGATTGATGTTATGCCCTACCTGAGACGGGCAGTATCAGCTAGAGCGACTATGGCGTGACCTAAGGTCAGTGCCAGGGTGAAGACAATCGCCATCACACGCTTCATACGTGAACCCTCCCCATCTAAAGCTATAATGGGTCCGGTTCTGTCAGGTGAGATTAGGTTCGGTTTGGCCGGGCAACTATTACCATCATTATCTATACAATCTGACCTTGCGATTCAAAGCACTTAGGCAGGCTCTTACAGTACAAAGCATTAGGTCTTGCCTAGATTCGGCTATACCCAAGAGCTCTGCCTCCTGATTACGGGCGTCGGCGAGACGGAGCTTGACGATCACTAAGTGGCCGTGGGATAAGGACTCTGGTATCTGGTTGACAAAGACTAAGCTAGCTTGGCCCAAGCCCATTGGATGAAAAGCTTCCAGAAAAGCTTCTATGGCAGATCGAGCGGGATCTGCTGCATCATAGGGGGCATGTGCCGAATAGGTAGAACCGTTGAGT
>DAIQRD010000150.1:0-4614 GCA_036786445.1 Bacillota bacterium | reverse complement strand
GGTATTGAAGTAGGTCAAGTCTTCAAGCTTGGCACCAAGTATAGCCAAGCTCTAGGGGCCACTTTTGCCGATGAAGAGGGAGAGGAACATCCTCTGATTATGGGTTGCTACGGGATTGGAGTTAGTCGGACAATGGCCGCGGTGGTGGAGCAGTGTCATGACCAAGATGGCATCTGTTGGCCGATAAGTCTTGCACCTTATCATGTTGCTATTGTTCCGGTCAACTATCGAGACGATGAGCAGCGGGCAGCAGCAGAGCGATTATATCACGACCTTTGTGAAGTCGGGGTGGAAGTACTACTAGATGATCGAGACGAACGTCCAGGTGTGAAGTTCAAGGATGCCGATTTAATCGGGTTTCCGGTACGGATTACCATCGGACCTCGGGCATTGGCCAATGGACAAGTTGAGGTGCGTTGGCGTACCTCTGGAGAAGAATATCTTATATTTTTGAATGAAGTGGTGACTCATGTTCAAGACCGAATCACAAGATCCATCGAGGATGTCGAGCTTGCATGCAGGCACTAACCCAAATGGTTCAGTCAAATCCAAGCCTAGTGTGGCTGCTATAGTGCCAGCATATAATGAGGCTGACACCATTGCCGATATCCTACAGGCGCTCTTGGGGTGCCGAGATATTGATGAACTCATTGTGGTCAACGATGGTTCCTCCGATGCCACAGCTGACATAGCAGCTAGCTTGGGAGTGCGTGTAGTCAACTTATACCCCAATCGAGGTAAAGGGGGAGCCATGAAGGCAGGCTCACAGGTCACTTCTGCCGATATTCTGCTTTTCATTGATGCAGATTTGGTCGGGCTGACAGATGCTCACTGTCATGCCCTTTTGGAGCCGGTGCTAAGTGACAAGGCAGATATGACCATTGGGGTTTTCCACGGGGGACGGCCGGCAACGACCCTAGCTCAAAAGATCTCGCCGTCTCTTTCGGGTCAAAGGGCTTTACGCAAAGAGATCATCGAGGATATTCCCGAACTGGAAGACAGCCGCTACGGTGTTGAGGTAGCTATCTCCCGATATGCTACATCCAACTCTATTCGAGTTGAAAAGGTGCCTTTGCAGGATGTTTCCCAGATTATGAAGGAGGAGAAACAAGGATTCCTTCCCGGGGCCAAAAATCGCCTTAGAATGTACTGGGAGATCCTTAAGGTCTTGCGACAGAAATAGCGCATCTCTCCATGTGGCAATGGAAGTGGCAATGGAACTGGAAAGGGTTCTGCAAGTGGATAGCAATGCAACTGTATACATGATCACTCCCCAGGCTAGGGGTCAATGTCTATCAGATTTCCTGAGGGCGGCGAGGCTTCCGGTTATGTGTGAAGGAACAGCCGCCCACGCTATTGTAGAAAAGGTTTTGGTTCATGCCAAGCGCCAAGCCTGGAGAATCTGCTTGGCCTCTGCCAGCGATTTGTGCCCCGACGAACTGGACCAGTTAAGCAAATCATTGGTAGCTGTACTTCCCGGGGTGCGTTCCATTTCCTTTGAATCTGCAGATGATATCAAAGCTTCGGGATCTGATGCTCCGGCAAAGACAGAGGAAGGGCATGATGCGGTTTCTGGGGCGGAGCTACTATCTGCCGATGAAGCTACGTATATGTCTTTCGTCATGGAACATGCAGCCCGAACAATGGAGGAAACTCCGTTAGCAAATGACTCAGCCAATCAGACTGACAATAACCAACTCCTAAGAGGGCGCCGGATTAGGGAAGAACCTAGACCGATAGCCCTCATTACCGATGAAGAAAGATCCTATGTAGTGGCTGGAGAGGTCATTCACATAGATGAAAAGGAGCTGCGGAGTGGACGGCGGCTAGTGCAAATTGATATTTGCGATTATGGCGATTCTATTACACTCAAGTTATTTGAGAATGAAGATAGTCCCAGACTTGCCGCGGATTTGGCCAAAGGCTTATGGATCTGTGCTCGGGGCCCCATTCAGTGGGATCGATACACTCAGGAACTGACCATGCTACCTTATGATCTACAAAGATGCGAACCTCCAGAAGAGCTCGTTCGTCGAGATGATGCGGCCCTAAGGCGGGTTGAGCTACATCTACATACCAAAATGTCAGCAATGGATGGGACTGTAGAGGTCGGTGAGGTAATTCGGTTAGCAGCTAGCTGGGGTCATACAGCTATTGCCATTACCGATCATGGTGTTGTGCAGGCATTCCCCGAGGCTCACCAAGCGGGTAAACGGGCCGGGATCAAGGTAATCTATGGTATGGAAGGCTACCTCATTGATGGGGAAGATCCGAAAGCTCCCTCCTACCATATTGTGCTTCTGGCCCAAAATCAGCGGGGCCTATGTAACCTATACAAACTGGTCTCCTTGTCTCACCTCAAGTATTTCTATCGCCGTCCACGGCTACCCCGCAGACTCATAGAGGAATATAGAGATGGTCTTTTACTTGGTTCGGCATGTGAAGCCGGTGAGTTGTACCAAGCTTGCCTAAATGGAGCCAACGAGCAAGAGCTAGCCAGAATCGCTTCATTCTATGATTACTTGGAGATCCAGCCTCTGGGTAATAACGCCTTTTTGGTGGGAGAGAAGGTATCATCACAGGATGACTTGGAGAAGATCAACAGTCGCCTGGCGGAGCTAGGCAAACAGCTGGACAAACCGGTGGTGGCAACCTGTGATGTCCATTACCTGCAGCCATGGGACGAAGTATATCGCCGCATACTCATGGCCGGACAAGGATATGAGGATGCGGAAAGACAAGCACCTTTGTTCTTCCGGACTACTGGGGAGATGCTAGAGGAATTTGCCTACCTTGGAGAGGCAACCGCTGCGGAGGTTGTAATTGACGGACCTCGCCGAATAGCGGACATGATTGACGAGCTACAGCCAGTTCCAGATGGTTTGTATGCTCCCGAGATCGAAGGTGCCGAAGAGCAGGTTGTGGAGATGACCTATGCTAGTGCCCGCCAGCTCTATGGTGATCCATTACCGGATATTGTCAGAGAGCGGATTGAAAAGGAGCTAAATGCCATTGTAGGTAATGGGTTTTCAGTCCTTTATCTGATTGCACACAAGCTAGTGAAGAAATCCCTAGATGATGGTTATCTAGTTGGTTCCCGAGGCTCTGTGGGTTCCTCCCTAGTTGCCACCTTATGTGGGGTAACAGAGGTTAACCCCCTACCTCCTCATTATATCTGCCCCCAATGCCATGATTTCCAGTTTTTCACCGATGGCTCGGTGGAGGCCGGTGTTGATCTACCGGATCGACAATGTGAATGTGGGGAACAGTACCATAAACTTGGTTTTGATATACCATTTGAGGTTTTTCTGGGCTTTCACGGTGAGAAAGTGCCGGATATAGACCTCAACTTCTCTGGGGAATACCAAAGTGTCGTCCATAGGTATACCGAGGAGTTGTTCGGCTCTGACTATGTATTTCGGGCGGGTACCATTGGCACTTTAGCAGAGAAGACTAGTTATGGCTTTGTGCGAAAGTATTTGGAAAGCAAGGGCAAAACGGCCCGATCGGCTGAGATCAATCGACTAGTCAGGGGTTGTACAGGTGTGCGGCGCACCACCGGTCAGCATCCAGGTGGTATGATTGTGGTGCCCCAAGGGCATGACATTAACGAGTTTACGCCAGTACAGCATCCGGCTAATGATGCCAAAGGCGGGATCATCACTACCCACTTTGACTATAACGCGATTAGTGAGCAGTTGGTCAAATTAGATATCCTCGGGCATGATGACCCAACCATGATCAAAATGCTAGAGGATGCCACAGGCATCGATGCCCTTAAGATACCCCTTGATGATCCGAAGACAATGTCCATCTTCTCCGGGGTAGAAGGACTTGGTGTCACTGCCGAGGACATAGGCACCGATGTGGGGACCCTGGGCATTCCGGAATTTGGTACCCGCTTTGTCCGCCAAATGCTGGAGGAGACCCGGCCAACTACCTTCGGTGAGCTTGTTCGAATTAGTGGATTCTCCCATGGCACCAATGTCTGGGCCAACAATGCTCAAGATCTAATTCGAGAAGACATAGCTGATCTTAGCCAGGCCGTTGCCACCAGAGATGACATCATGAATTACCTGATTCAACTAGGTATGGAGCCACAGTTAGCCTTCCAGATCATGGAAAGAGTGCGCAAAGGTAGGGGGCTTAGGGCAGAGGATATTCAAGCTATGAAAGACGTGGGAGTACCTGAATGGTATCTTGGTTCTTGCAAGAAAATCAGTTACTTGTTTCCCAAGGCCCACGCAGTGGCTTATGTAACCATGGCCTTTCGCATAGCTTACTTCAAAGTACATTATCCCTTGGCCTTTTACGCAGCCTATTTCTCTGTGCGTGCAGATAGCTTTGAAGTACGGCTGACTAGCAATGGCCTGGCCGGTGTGCGGGAGATCATTCAAGAGATCACAGAAAAGGGCCATGGGGCTACTGCCAAAGAAAGAAATGTGCTCGTGGTTGCCGAGGTTGTCCTGGAGGCCATGCTGCGGGGAGTGGTCTTTCAGCCGGTTGATATCTACCAATCACATCCTACTCGGTTCTTAATCGAAGGCCAAAGCCTCGTGCCTCCCCTTGCTGCTGTCCCAGGAGGGGGTGAAGCGGCGGCACTTACTCTAGCCC
>DAIQRD010000149.1:0-4618 GCA_036786445.1 Bacillota bacterium | reverse complement strand
GATAGGTTGCGCACCTCACCTGGAGGTTTCACCTTATATTTCTCGCTAACACTGATCTCGTAATTGCGGGTTACTTCTTGCTTCTCATACTCCGATTCACCTGTCACCGCCGGCGATGTGTAGCCTGGCACATTAGTGGCTACCCCAGGCACCCCGCCTCCCCCGGTTCCCCGATATGTCTCACTACGGGTTTCCTCACTGATGACTACGCCTCTACTACCCACCACAGGCTCACTGCGTTTTTCTCGCAGTTCCTCATAGTTGAAATCGAGATCAGCCTTTACCCGTACTACAACACGACCCAAGCCAAAGACTCGTTCCAGCATGGCCTGAATACTGCGTTCCACAGCGGTTTCATAGCTGTGCTCGATCTCTAGCTGCTGTAGTATCTGCCCACTATTGACCGCTCCGGAACTGACCATCAAACGATCAGATAGTACGTTGCCACGATTATCTATGATAGTCACATTCTCCGGGAGTAAGCCCTCCACACTGCTAGCCACAAGGTGGGCTATACCGCGAATCTGATTATCCTGCAGAATACGCCCCTGCTTCAGTACCAAGAAAACCGATGCAGTAGCGGGATTCTGCGCTTCAATGAAAAGACTGTTTTCGGGCAGAACTATATGTACCCGGGCGTTTTCTATCGCCTCAAGACCCATTAATGTACGGGTTAATTCACCTTGTAGAGCCCTAAGAAGACGAATACGACGGTCAAAATCCGTCTCGGTCAATGATGTGTGATCCCAAAGCTCAAGACCAACAACACCACCCCGAGGTAGACCCTCACTAGCTAGCTGCATCCTCACCTCATGGACTTTCCCTTGGGGAACCAGAACAGCCGTACCTTGTTGACCAATCTGGTATGGTATGCTCTGTTCTTTTAGGAAAGAGACAACTTCAGCTGCATCCTCGGCTTGCATCTTGGTGAAAACCGGAACATAGTCTGCCCTTGTCAGATGTATGATTCCGAAGATGAGGAAAAAGAGGACTCCTGCCGTTAAGCCCAATACCAACCAACCGCGAGAATTGTCCATTCCTCTCCAAATATCGCTCAGCTGTTCCTCTAGATTGGAGAAAAACTCCTTCACACACGCCACCATCCCTATTCCAGCAGCCCTCATTTAGCGGAACTGCCGACCATCATGAGCTGCGTCAAATCTGCATCCGCATGATCTCTTGATACGCCTCCACCAACTTATTGCGGATGGAAACCGTCAAGTCTAGGGCTAGGCGAGCTTTTTCAGCGGCCAATACAACATCATGAATCTCCACCGAAGGTTCTCCTCTAATCAAAGCTTCAGTCAATCGCTCAGCATCTTTTTCTAGGGTGTCCACTGAGTCTAGTGCTTTCTTTAGTGCTCCGGCAAAAGCTAATTCCTCATCTTCCGGACGAGATGCCAGATCCCGCAAGAAAATCGGCGATTGACTGGTTATGGTTGAAACTCTCATGGTTGTCCACCTCTGTGTTTCGACGTGACTCGACATTAACACCGCTAGAAGTCAGGCTCCATCTGGTTAACCACGACCAATCTCCAGTGCTTTCTGCGCCATGTTCCGCGATGAATTGAGAATGGTGATATTCGCCTCATAAGCCCTGGTGGCACTGATCATATCTACCATTTCCGTGACAATACTCACATTCGGATACTCCACATAGCCTTCCTCGTTGGCATCCGGGTGCTCTGGCTCATACACCAATCGAGGTGGTGATGGATCAGCATGAATGCCCACAACCCGTACCCCGCCTCCTCGAAAACCATTGCCCAGAGACTGCTGTGCTGCTTGGGCAGCAAACACCGGGACTTGGCGCTGATAGGGCCCCCCACCTTCAGTGCGGGTACTATTGGCATTTGCCAAGTTGTTGGCTATAGTGTCCATTCTCAGCCGCTCAGCAGTCAATGCAGATCCACTGATGCGGAAAGCATGGAAAATGCTCAATCGAATCCCTCCTGTCAAATAGGCCTAGTTACCCCACTCTTTCACTAATAGCTGTCCTTAACTGCCTAATCTGCCGGGTCAGCTGCTCGGCCAGTACTTGGTAGCGCACAGCAGTCTCTGTTAGAGCCACCATCTCCTGCTCCATATCTACATTGTTACCATCATACCGCATGGTAGAAGCATTGTCTGTCACAACCCGGGGAGATGAACCAGTTGCCTTACCATCTAGATGGCGGGTATGGGTTTTCCTCAATTCCATTTGCCCACTTTTCTTGTCTAGTTCGGCCGCCAGGAAGGTTTCAAACTCCACATCCTGCCGCTTATATCCCGGTGTATTGACATTGGCGAAATTGTCGGCTCTTACCTTAAACCTCAGGCTTTCGGCATCTAAGGATTTATGTAACAAATTGCCTGTCCTACCCAAAAGATCTAGTCTAACCACTACCATCCCTCCCCTCACCCACACGAATCCAAACACTTGATACTAGCAAAACGGGATCCAGGTCAATGTCCTCTAACCACTAGACCCGAACCCCGGCATATACCTCTTCTCGGTCTATTGGCGGTCCGGCTACCATGTCCACTGTTTGTGGCTTTAGGCCCGTGACTTTGCGTCCCCATCTTTCAATGGGTTTGCCCTAGGCAATAGTCTTTCAGGTAGTCTTTTCCACATTCCCCTATGAATTCCTGCCTTAACTTCCCAATTCATGGCGGAATTTCGAGGGTCTGGAGCAAAAGTCCTAGTTATAGGATAAAACGACTTAGATCCCGATCCTCTACTACTTCCGCCAGCTTTTCTGTGACATATTCCCGATCGATGACGAATTTGGTACCGGCTCGCTCAGGAGCCTCAAAGGAAATCTCCTCCAGAACCCGCTCCAAAACGGTATGGAGCCGCCTGGCACCGATATTCTCGGTTCTCTCGTTAACCAGTACCGCCAGGGCAGCCAATTCATCGATAGCCCCTTCACTAAACTCCAGGCCAACATTCTCTGTCGCCAAAAGGCCGATGTATTGCTTGAGCAGAGCATTTTTCGGTTCGGTCAAAATCCGACGAAAGTCTGACTCGGTTAGGCTTGATAGTTCCACCCTAATGGGGAACCTCCCCTGGAGCTCAGGAATTAAGTCAGAGGGTTTGCTGCTATGAAAAGCTCCCGCCGCTAAAAAAAGCATATGATCTGTCTTAACAGGCCCATACTTGGTTACTACGGTGGAGCCCTCAACAATAGGTAAAATGTCCCGTTGTACCCCCTCCCTGGAAACATCAGGGCCGTGGCCTCCCTCTTTGGCCACGATTTTATCAATTTCATCTAGGAAAATAATCCCATCATTTTCAGCCCGGGAAATGGCCTCCGCCTGTACCTCATCCATGTCAATGAGTTTTTGGGCTTCCTCCTGTTGCAAAAGGCGTCTAGCTTCCCGGATGGTTACTTTGCGCCTTTTGACTCGTTTGGGAAACATGCCACCAAACATATCCTGAAGATTGATGCCCATCTCCTCCATGCCGGATCCACTAAATACTTCTAGCATCGGTGGAGTGCTATCCTCAACCTCAATTTCTACCATCTTATCCTCTAGTTCCCCAGAGTGGAGGCAGCGGCGTACAGCCTTTCTTTCCTGCTGAATCCGTTCTCTATCTGCTGCCTCCACGACTTCATTGCTCTCCTCGGGCCTTCTAGCACCAAACAGCATCTCCAGCGGGTTAAAGGCATGCTCTCGGCTAGGCAGTGGCATGAGGATATCCACAAGTCGATCTTCGACACCCTGGGCCGCTTGGCTTTCTACCTCCAACATCCGCTCCGCCTTCACCATACGGACGCTAGTCTCCACTAGCTCACGGATCATCGATTCTACATCCCGGCCTACATAGCCCACTTCCGTGAACTTGGTGGCTTCCACTTTGATAAAAGGCGCATCTGCCAGTCGAGCCAGGCGTCTGGCAATTTCTGTCTTGCCTACACCTGTAGGGCCGATCATTAAGATATTTTTGGGCAACAATTCCTCTTTTAACTCCTCCGGTAAACACCTACGGCGATACCGGTTGCGAAGCGCAATGGCAACCGCCCGCTTGGCCTTATCCTGGCCTATGATGTACTTGTCTAGTTCACTAACTATCTCCCGTGGTGTTAGCTCCGACATGCTAAAAGCCCCCCACTTGTCAGCCGATCTCCTCAAGGGTGATCTTGTCATTGGTGAAAATACAGATTTCGGCAGCTATTGATAAAGCATTTTGAGCGATTTGGGCAGCAGATAACTCAGTAAACTGTAAAAGAGCGCTGGCAGCTGCTTGGGCATATGGTCCACCTGAGCCGATGGCTGCCACATCGCCATCTGGCTCGATGATATCACCATTCCCCGAAATGACTAGCATCTGCTTGCTATCCATAACGATCATCAAAGCTTCAAGACGCCTTAACACCCGGTCTGTCCTCCACTCCTTGGCAAGCTCCACGGCAGCCCTGGTTAGCTGCCCTCTAAACTGCTCTAGTTTACTTTCAAACCGTTCAAACAATGTAAAGGCATCAGCAGTAGCCCCGGCAAACCCCACCAACACTTGTCCGTGGTAGAGCCGCCTGATTTTCTTGGCCCCGTGCTTCATGACCACTTTCTCGCCTAAGGTTACTTGACCATCTCCGGCCAAGGCACCTTTACCGTCTCGCAGCACACCGATAATCGT
>DAIQRD010000148.1:0-4713 GCA_036786445.1 Bacillota bacterium | reverse complement strand
GGCTACGAAGGTGAGCTCCAGTCCAAGTATGATCTCGTTAGTCTGTATGAGGTGCTCTTGGAGGAAGTCATTCCTACCTACTATGAACATCCCCATAAGTGGCAGAAGATGATGCGGGCAGCCGTGGACACAGCCTATCATCGTTTCTCCACAAAACGCATGCTAGCAGAATACTATAATGTCCTGTACCAGCCCTCTCGCACTGCTAAGCTCCTGGAAGAAGAGGTCCGGGAAGCTACTGTGGGCAGCCGAGTATGAAATAGCTAGGCAGCTGCAAGCCAAGGGGGGAGGAATCCCATAATCCAGAGGAGAAACATGGCTGGTAGATAGGTAAACTGGAGCCTAGCTATCAGGGGGGGATGGATGTGCACAAAGTGCGCACCGCGTTCATTGGCTGTGGAGGGATTGCCGAAGCCCATTATCGGGGGTTGAAAGCGCTCTGGGATGCAGGATGTCGGGATTTTGAAGTTGTAGCAACTTGTGACCTAGTAGCGGAAAAGGCGGAGAAGCTCGCCTCGTTACTGGAGAAAGTACAAGGAACTGCTCCCAAGACCTACACCGATGTAGAGACAATGTTAAAGCATCACGGAGAAATCCAGGGAGTCTACATTCTAACTGAGCATGATATCCATCATACTCTGGCTCTGCAATGCCTAGAGGCAGGCAAACACGTCATGACAGAAAAACCCCTGGCCTTCACTCTGCGGGCAGGCCAAAAGGTCATCAAGGCCGCTCGGCAAAAGAATTTGACCCTACAAGTGGCGGAAAACTACCGACTTGCTCCCAGCGAACGGGCAGTCTCCTGGGCCGTCCGCCAGGGCATGATCGGCACTCCCCGGATACTCAACTGGATGGATGTGGGGGAACGCCTCTGGCATTGGGGATGGCGAGATTTTCTTAACAAGGCAGCCGGTGGCTGGACACTAGACGGTGGAGTCCATTTCGCTGATCTTTTTCTCTGCCATGTGGGGGAGATCGATGAAGTCTATGCTGTCTCCACCACCTTTGATCCCGTGAAATATGTATATTACAAACTCAATGAAAGCGGAGAGCACCAGAATCCCCGGTTCCGGCAGACCCGGTCCTTAAGGCAGATCGACGAGAACACCTTGGCAGAGCCTATCGCCGGCACCGTGGAAGACACAACTTCTGCCATTTTCCGATTTTCCAATGGTGTCATCGGCACCTGGATGGTCACTCGAGCGGCTCCGGGACGGGAGGATCGTACTTGGTCATTATACGGCTCTGAGGGAGTGATCACATGGCAAGAAGGTCTCTATACCCGCACAGCCCAGCCCGCTTTGACCTGGGATGAACTGACTACCAAGTACATGCAAGCCTTGACAACTGAGGAGCGAGAGCGCCTCTTCCCCTATGGTGTCACTGATACTTTTGGTGTTGAGCAAAAGCAGTTCTTCGATGCCATTCGGGGCGAAGGACAAGTTGAGGTCACCGGTGAAGTTGGCTATAAATCATTGGCCATCTCCATGGCTGTCTATGAATCTGCTGCCATCGGTCAACCCGTTAAGCTGGCAGATGTGGAGGATCTGAAGGTTGAGGTTTATCAAGCAGAGCTCAATAAGCTAATCAACTTAGAAGCTTGAGGTGACGACTTAGCCAAAGCGCCTGACAGTAAACAGGAGCCCTAATGCTGCGTGGCACTGGGGCTCCTATACTATGTATGGGAAGGTATGTATTTATTATACTGGTTCTGGCCTTGCTTTCCCCGGCAGTTGCAGTATCGCCCCCACCAGCCAGCCGAAGATAAAGTTAGATAGTGCTACTTCAACAAAATGTCCGAGTCTTATGGTGGCCGGCATTATGTCAGTGGGGATCAGGAGCAATGCTCCCATTAAGATAGAATAGCTCAAGGCAATGGCCAAATTGACTTCCCAAGCATGACCCCTAAACATTCGCAAAATTGGTATGGCTATGGCAACCCACACTAGAGCCCGACCCATTTGCAGCAGCAGTACCCAGGCGGGTAGTTCTAAATCACCGTAGTATTCGGCAAAAGCGTCACCCACCAAAGGCCTGAAGACCAGTGCGCCAAAACCTACGTACAAAACCACATAAATGACTGCGATGATCCCCAAGCGTTTGGCCCATTCTCCTGCAGTCAACTGCATAGTTGGCATTGGTCTAGACCACCCGGGCCTTCCCAGATCCCGAAACTTGCCATGAATAATCACAGCTACAGGCGAGAATATTCCTGCCACTATGGCACCTTGAGCAAAGAGGGCGGGTAGGTCTTCTGCCGCCACGACGTCGGTAAGATACTCCAAAAACACCACAGTTTCAATCTGGCTTAGAAAAGTCATGATACCATAGTAAATAATAAACACGGCTACCATCAAGGGCCAGCCATGCCATTTTGAACGAACAATTAAGTGGCTTAGTATCCCCGCATGCAATAGACACGCCAGAGCGGTAAATGCGAATCCGCTCACCTGATGCTCTGCGGCTACGCCTGCCCCGAGCCCCAGCAGCAACCCTGATACGGCAAACAAGATATACACAAGGATTGCCAAGATAAGCACCCGCGGCCAATACCCTGTGCTCAGTCGGTCCACCATCCTCATCCCCTCCACGTAATCGACTTTGCATCCAACCCATAGGGTCCAAACCCATACCCATAGCCGGCCTCATCCCTGGAAGTGGCCTTCGAGCCCTCTGGGCTCCTACCTGCTGACCAGAGATGGATGACTGGTCCTATAATCGCCGAGACCCGCTACCATTTGGGTGATCTCTGAGTGGGTATAGCCGTGCAAAGACAGCGGCTCCACAATGTTGCGTCGAATGTCTGGTACGTAGCACTTCATGATCTTGCCTTTGCCCACAAGGGAATAAGCAGTGATACAGGCAGGAATTAAGATGGAGACTCCGGGCTCCAAATAGACAGCATCTGAGAACCCACCCTGGGCTGGTAAGGTAAAGTCTCCCTCCAGGCAAGTGAGCAAATGGAACCTTTCGCCATGAGTTGCTTCGTCCATAGTCCCGTCCACAGTAAGCATCTCCAAGGCGAAATACCGATTAGCTACCAGGATAGCCCTTTCACCTTGAGGGGTTTCTATGGTTAAGCCTGCCACAGGTCCAGTTCTCTGCCCGGAAAACTGAATCACGTCCAATGCTTGCTTGACGTGTAAGGGGCGTGGACTACCAACATCATCCACTCGATCCCAATCATACAACCTATACACTGTATCGGAATTCTGTTGGATCTCCGCTACCATGACACCTTGTCCCAATGCATGGACGACTCCTGCAGGTACATCAAACACATCGCCTGCCCTTACCGGCACCCGCCGGAGAAACTGCTGAATGGCCCCTTGGTGGACGGCCTGTCGTAAATCCTCTCTAGTAGTGCGGGGATCAAGACCATAGATGATCTCTGCTCCAGGTTCAGCAGCGATCACATACCAAGCTTCCCATTTCCCCGGCTCACCCACTTCATGATCAGCCGCATATTCATCATCGGGGTGTACCTGCACCGATAGATAATCATGGGCATCTATGATTTTCAACAACAAGGGGAATTCGCCCAGGGTAGCCTCTGATAGGGATGTACCCATGAGTTTCCTACCGTAAAGCGCCATGAGATCAGGTAGAGTTTTCCCTGCTAAAGGTCCGTGGGCGACCACACTAGTGCCATGTTCGTGAGCTGTAATTTCCCAGCTTTCCCCAACACTGTTACCGGGAAGCTGGCGCCCAAATTGCCTGTAAAGCCCCAGACCACCCCAGACTTTCTCCTTGTATATGGGCCAAAAGTGGAAAGGGTAAGGTTGCATCACCGATATATCCTCCCTGCTGCTACTTCTTGCAGTTGTGGGCTAGCCTCTGTTCTAGAGCTATTCTCTGCTGCTCAAAACCGGGCTTTCCCAGCAGAGCAAACATGTTCCGCTTATAAGCTTCTACTCCAGGCTGATCGAAGGGATTGACACCTAGCAGGTACCCACTGATGGCACATGCCTTTTCAAAGAAATAGACCAGTTGACCAAAATGGAATTCGTTGAGTTGTGGCACTCCCACCACAACACTGGGCACACCGCCATCGGCATGGGCCAGTAATGTACCTTCCAGGGCCTTTCTGTTGACATAATCGATAGTTTTGCCAGCTAGATAGTCCAAGCCATCTAGATCCTCCGGCTCACTGCCAATGGTAATCTCGACTCGGGGACGCTCCACCTGAAGCACGGTTTCCATTAGGATCCGCAAGCCATCTTGGATATACTGGCCCAGGGAATGCAGATCAGTGGTAAACTCTACTGCCGCAGGAAACAATCCTTTGCCATCTTTTCCTTCACTCTCAGCAAACAACTGCTTCCACCACTCGGCTAGGTAGTGTAGGGCCGGGTCATAGGTAACCATGATCTCGATGAGCTTGCCTTTGCGATGTAAGCAGTTGCGAACAGCTGCATATTGATAGCAGGCATTGGCTTCTAGATTAGGAGTCCCATATTCCTGCATGGCCGCCTCTGCTCCCACCATCACTGCGTCGATATCGATGCCCGCTACTGCCATAGGCAAGAGGCCTACTGGGGTCAGCACCGAGTAGCGGCCACCCACATCATCGGGAATCACAAATGTTTGGTAGCCCTCGGCGTCGGCCAGCTGCTTCAAAGCTCCCCGAGATCGGTCTGTAGTGGCAAATATCCTGTTTCGAGCCCCTGCCTTACCATATTTCCCACTACAGACCGAAACAGGATATTTGCC
>DAIQRD010000147.1:0-4763 GCA_036786445.1 Bacillota bacterium | reverse complement strand
GCGGGAGGTTCGAGCCCAGCTTCTGCGAACAAGGCCCTATTGTAAAAAAGTGCCCTGGCATCCACTGTCAGTGGGAGACCATAGAGGTTTCCGTTCAGTGAAAGCTCTTTCAGTGCCTCGGAGTAAAAATTCTCGGGAGAAATACCATCGATCTCCATGAACTGATTAATGGGCTGTAAAACACCCCGAGGAGCATATTGGGCAGTGCGCCATCGATCCCAAAACATGACATCAGGTGCGCTACCACTAGCCGAAGCTGTGAGAAAACGGGTGATCATGTCTTGCTGCAGTACATACTTGACTTGAATCTCATCCTGTGATGCGTTGAAGGCATCCACCATAGTCTCAAACTGCTTGGCGCCTTCTCCACCCCAGTCTCCCCAGAATATCACCTCAGTGGCCGCTGCCGATGCCACCGCAAGTCCACCTAGCATAGCTGAGCACAGCATGCCGATGAATAGCAACCGAGTCCATCTCATCTTGTGTTTCATTTTTCTCCCCCTTTGATTGTCCCTTATGTATTGGGTCTATCTTTATCCTATATGGTATAACATGATATGTCAATATCGAAAATAATACATTTCCCGGGCTTTGTTATAACAGTTCGAACCGCCAAATGCCGGATCTGTTTTGCTCTCTCAAGAAATGGGGCATCTTGTTGAGAGTCCTTCCACTAGTTTGGCGTCAACTACGATCTTTTTGGGCGCTTCCCCTCCCCGAATCATCGTCAACAGCGCCTCCAGTGCGAACTGACCCATCGCCTCTTGATCTTGAATCAGGTGGGTGAACCTATGCTCCTCAATCCCCACGTCGGGGCTATCAAAACAGACTACAGAGAGGTCCCTGGGGACAGCCCTCCCCAACCGTTTAGCTGCCTCAACAACTAGCAATGCTATGTTGTATTCGATAGCAAACAATGCGGTAATCTCTGGATGCTCCTCTAGATGCAACTTGATACTTTCTATGTCATTTTCAATATTGTCATCATAGAATGAGCCCGGCAAAGTGGACGTAACATCGATCCAGTGGTCCCTATCAAATGCCACACCGGCTTCGGCATGGGCCCGGACGAATCCCATGATCCGATCTTCTATGGTGGTGCTTTCAACGGGTGGTGGGCTTACAAGCCCAATGTGCCTATGGCCACACTGGAGTAGGTATTGAACCCCCAGCAACGCGCCTGATATATTATCGCTGCTAACAGATGTCGCGGCGACACCTTTGAGATCGCGGTCCACTAGGACTAGGGGAAAGTTGTCAATGACCAGTTGGAGGATCTTGTTGCTGAAATGCTCTGCCTGGGCAGGCAACACTAGCAATCCATCTACCCCGAGTTGAAGCAGCTCTTCAATTGCCTTCTCTTCTTTGTCTGGAACGCCAAAAGACCTCCGCAGCACAAGAAAGGCCCCGTTGGCAGCAACTGCCCGTTCCACACCGGAAATGAGTTCAGTCCCAAAACTGGCATTGAAGTCCGTAATAACAAACCCGATGAGTGTCTTATCCCCTAAAGTGGCTGCTGAAGACTGCTCTGCGGGAAGCTGTTCGGTTACGAAAGAACCCCGTCCAGGCTGGCGCACAATGAGACCTTCATCAGCCAGCATTTCCATGACCCTACGACTGGTGATCCTACTTATGCTGTACTGTTCGCAGAGGTCTTTCTCTGAGGGTAGCTTTGCCCCCGGTTGGTATTCACCCTTTACGATTTTCTCACGAAGCTCAGTATGGATTTTTCTATATAACGGCTCTGTCACAGAACCCCTCCTACACCTAAATGGTATAATGGGTATACTATATCATGTCATAGCCACTTTGTGAAGCTCAACCAGCTCTATCCTGGAGTTCGGAGGAATCAAACGTGAAAACCTCAGCTAGAACCCAAATATCCAATCCCGGATCTCATCACGGTTTTGCACATACAAAGGCGGCCAATACCATAGCCACAATGCCAGCCCCGAGGCTATCTGTGACCACTTTGGCCGCCACCTACATCCTCAATCTACTCTATGACTTCAGGATCAGCAAATCTCTTCCAGGCAATGCGATCTTTCCACTCAGTTCCTTACCGGTCAGTAGGTCGAAATACACTTCTGCGCCTAAATCCACCTCCAGCTCATCGCCATTGTGATTGAGCACAAAGGTGAACGTCTGACCATTTTTCTCCCGCTGGGTGACCTCAATTCCTGCAGGGGTTTCCAGGATGGGCGCAATCCCTTTTTCGTTGCAGATGTACCGAACTAGCCTATTGACGAACTCTTGCCTAGGATCGCTAGCGAGATACCATGCCCACCCATGGCCGAACTTGTTTCTCGTTAGGCCAGGTCGACCCGCATAGAAATCAGTGGCATAGGTGCCCACCACTTCTGCAGTCTCTCCATGGATGAGATCACACAAGAGTCCCACTTGGTGGCTGCCTGCTAGCTCTGGTAACGTGTCAGGAATCTCTATCGTGTTATGCATGTCGGGAAACAGGCAATCAATCTCCTCAACCCATACGCCGGTAACCCTGCGCAATTCGCCTGGGTAACCCCCTAAGACAACCCTATCGTTATCATCGACTATGCCACTGAAAAAGGTAGTAAGGAAAGTCCCGCCTCGGGAAACAAACTCCTCCACCCGTTGGGCATAGCCGGGCTGCAATAGATACGCTACAGGTGCGATGACGACATCGTAATCATCAATGTCCATGGCAGGGCTGATGATGTCTACCGGTATATTCTGACTCCAGCAGGCCCGGTAGTATTTTTCAATCTGAGGCAGATACTTTAGATCTGCACTGGGGCCACTGGAGAACTCCAATGCCCACCAATTCTCCCAGTCAAAGAGCAAACCGACACGAGCGTTGGTACGAGAGTCCAAGAGAGCGTCACCAAGCTCAACTAGCTCTTCGCCCAAATGCGCACATTCTTCGAACACCCGGGTATGTTCATGACCAGCATGGGGGATGACTGCTCCATGGAACTTCTCGCTGGCTCCCTGGGATTGGCGTAATTGGAAAAACATGACAGTATCAGCGCCACGGGCAACAGCCTGATAGCTCCAAAGCCGCATGGCCCCCGGCCGTTTCAGGGCATTGTAGGCCTGCCAGTTAGTCTGGCTAGGGGTCTGCTCTAGAAGCATGAAGGGTTTACCCTCCTTGAGCCCACGCATGAGATCATGTCTCATAGCAATATCTGACATATCTGCCTGATTGGATGGGTAGTTGTCCCAGGAGACTACATCTAGGTAGGGGGCCCAAGCAAAATAGTTGAGTGGTTTATATGTTCCCATCAAATTGGTGGTAACCCACACGTCTGGGGTGTGCTCCTTAATGGCGTGGTATTCATCCTTGTAACACTCTAGCAGACTATCAGACATGAAACGCCAGTAATCCAAAGATATTCCCTGGAAAGCCGTGCGGGTATGATCCCATTCAGATGTATGCTCACTCAGGATATTGGGTGGAACAATTTCCTCCCAGTCATAGAATGTGTGACCCCAAAAGCGAGTGTTCCAACGCTGGTTGACTTCCTCTATGGTACCATAACGCTTCTGCAACCAGACCCGAAAGGCTCTGGCGCAGTTGTCGCAATAGCAGTGGCCCCCGTATTCGTTGGAAACATGCCACGCCACCAGTGTAGGATGGTTTTTGTAACGCTCTGCCAGTTTGCCTGCCAATCGCTTGGAATAATGGCGATATGTAGGGCTGTTGGGACAGGAGTTGTGGCGGGCACCAAAGCGCCGCTTACGTCCCTGGAAATCCACCCGCAAGACATCAGGATAGCGGCGAGCCATCCAAGCAGGGTGGGCCGCTGTGGATGTAGCCAAACAAGCATAGATACCGTTGGAAGCCATTAGGTCCAGGATCTCATCCAGCCATTCAAATTCATAGCGTTCTTCCTCGGGTTGGAGTAAAGACCAGCTAAAAATGGGCAGTGATGCTACATCGATATGAGCCAACTTAAGCATGCGCATGTCTTCCTGCCATATGTCACGAGGCCATTGGTCGGGATTGTAATCACCCCCATACCAGATCTTTTGTAGCTTCGGATTGATCATCTGTAAGGTCGCCTCCCTCTATGTATTCATTTCCAAAATTAGACACTGAGGGGCGTGTTCCTCTATCCACATATTGATGGGCAGCCCGCACATCCGCCCTATGGAGACCATGGGCGGCATTTTCATATAAAATCACATATCGAGAGGAGGGGTATTTTCCTCACAGGCCAAGCCGAGAGGTTTGGCCTTTTTTCATGCCACGAAAAAGGAGGTAAAACTGAATGGCAGATAACAAACAACCTACGGCCCCCGAGGAGCATATCATGCCCGAGGCCGCCGCGCCGGATATGCCCGGCCCGGTGCCCGGCCCCGACTTGACCGCCGAAGAAGCGGTTACTCTGGAAAAGGAGGGCAAGGCGGCCCGGTACAGCAAGAAGTATCTTGCGGAGCATGAGGCCGAGCTTGCCGCCTACCGGGCGGCGCGGGCCGCTATGAACGATATACTGAATGGGGCGAAGCTCCCCAAGATGGATGCGCTGAAAAAATCGCGCCGGGAGCTGACCGAAAAGAAAAAGGCCCTCTATCTGGAATTTCCCTGATAAGGCCAATACAATAACGTAAAAAGCGAATTGCCATACAATACAAATGCGGGTACATTAAAGACAAATAGGTTTGCACCACAAACTGGTTTGCGCTAATAATGCCAGAGGGGGAATTTATATGAGTAGCAACCTAAGCGCACTACGCAAGCAGATTCGATCTTACCGTGGCCTGGACGGAAGCTGGGA
>DAIQRD010000146.1:0-4793 GCA_036786445.1 Bacillota bacterium | reverse complement strand
TGATATCCCTGACCTTGGGGATTGGCAACACCCGGGATTTAGTTAATATCTGTCTATCCTATTCGGCTTTGGAGCCAGTACTAAAGCAGTTGACGTCTCTGCGCCTCTTTGATTCTTTGCGGCGCCGGGCAGAACCTGAGGATGTAAAGATGTTGCACTCACAAATAAAGGAGACTCCTATTGTCTTAGATGTGGAGTTGGGCTCCACTACTGTCACTGTCGCCGATCTTCTGAACTTGCAGGTTGGTGATGTGATTACCCTAGACCGTAAGCGCTATGAGAACCTGGAGGTACAGGTAGGTGATCTAGCCAAATTCCTGGCCTCTCCAGGCAGATTAGGAGACAAGATGGGGATTGTGGTTACAGCGGCGCGACCCTTGGAAAGGAGCGAGGCCAATGAGTGATTTTTTGAGTCAAGAGGAGATTGATGCCTTGCTGCGGGGAGCCGCAGGTGGTGACTCAGACAATGGCAATGACGATGAAACAGCCCAGGAGCCTTTAGGTAGCCAAGACGCCCCTGGTGAAGACGGAGATATCCAATCCCACCAACTAGATGAGTTGCTAGATGAATTGGAGAGGGATACCCTGGCGGAAGTTGGGAACATATCCATGGGGGCCGCGGCTACGGCCCTTTCAGCTATATTGGATCGGAAAGTTGCCATCACTGTCCCAACCGTGACTCTAACTTCTAGGGAGGAGGTGCAGACCAAGTACCCCATCCCCTGTCTAGTTATTGCTGTGAACTATGTCGAGGGCCTTGAAGGCAGCAACCTATTGGTTATTCAGGAAAGAGATGCAGCAGTGATCGCCAGTCTCATGATGGGGGAAGATGGCCTCAACCCTCCCGAGGTACTCACTGACCTACATGTTAGTGCGGTGACAGAGGCCATGAATCAGATGATGGGCTCATCTGCCACCTCTATGTCTGATATGTTCGGTACGAGAATCCAGATCTCTCCCCCTGACGTGGAACAGTTAAATCTGGCGGCCGCCGATGAGGCGCTACAGGTGACTGAACCAGTGGTACAGGTTGCCTTCCGGCTTCAGGTTGACGGATTGATAGATAGTGAAATGCTGCAGCTCATCGAGCTAGACTTTGCCCGAAATACAGTAGCAAGGCTGCTGAGTCCCGATGCGTATATGGCCGGTGGGCCGGCTGTGGAGCAAGAGCTCACCTCCACCACCGCCGCCGATGAAGTTGCGGCGGTTAAGTGGGATGAGGCCGATCTAGGGAGTGTTGGTTCGCAGCCGCCCTGGCACTATCCTCCCGGTGAAGGTGGGGGCCTGGGCTATGGCTTAGGGGACCTTGGTAATTTGAATATCGAGTTGATCCGCAACATCCCAGTCAAAGTTAGAGCAATCCTAGGCAGAAGCCGCCTACCCATTGAGACCATCTTGCGGTTGGGGCCAGGTTCTATTGTGGAACTAGATACTTTGGATGGGGAGCCCATTGAGATACTAGCCAATGATGTCCTCATCGCCAAAGGTGAGGTCGTAGTAGTAGGAGAGCAGTTTGGTGTGAGGCTCACCGAGATCTCTACACCAAAAGAGAGAATCTCCACTGTTTGGTAAAGTGGCATGGTGTGGGCTCGTTAGGAGGAATCAAGGCAAATGGATTTTTCGGAATACAAAGATGTGTTTGCCGCGGAGGCCCGGGAATACATTCAGTCCCTAAACGAAAATCTCTTGCAATTTGAGCAGACACCCAACGATGCGGAGCTGATTGCTGAGATGTTTCGAGCCGCCCACTCCCTGAAGGGAATGGCTGGCACCATGGGATACACACAGCTAGCGGATTTTACGCATCATATGGAAAACCTCTTGGATGCTCTGCGCAATGGTGAGATAGCGGCCTCAGCGGAGCTCGTCAATACCCTGTTTGATTCCGTTGATATGCTGGAGTTGATTATCGAAGAGGTGATTAGTTCTGATACAGTCCATACTGATACAGCCGCGCTGAAAGAACAGCTAGCCCGCATCTTGGATAAGACCTCTGTCCATGCCGAGAAGTCTGGTTTGGGCATGGCAGCGAGGGAGATAGAAGTAGGGGATACTCCCACCTTGCCCCTGAATGAGTATGACCGAGAGCTGATTAAGGAAGCCATTGGCAAGGGTTATTCATCCTTTGGGGTAACTGTGGTTATGCGAGAGAATGTCTTAATGAAATCGGTTAGGGCTTATACTGTCTTTCAAGCACTAGAGAAGCTTGGTACAGTAGTCAAATCAGTTCCTTCCGCCGAGGATATAGATGATGAGCGGTTTGATGATTACTTTACTGTGCTGCTTTTTACCCATCAAAGTGCCCCTGAGGTGAAAAACGCTATCCTTCAGATTCCCGAGATAGTGGAAGTGACTATCACAGAAGTAACTCCGGAAGATGGGGCAGTGACATCGGATCTAGGGCAGAAGGATCAGGCAGTAGGTGGGCCCGCTATAGCAATTCGCCGGGATCGAACCAAAGGCAATGGATATGGCCGAATTGTAGAGAAGTTCGTGAGAGTGGAAACAGAACGCCTGGATGAGCTAAATAACCTCGTCGGTGAGCTAGTAATCAGCCGCACACAAGTGATGGAGATGGCAAAGAATATCGAAAATGGACATGCCCGGGCGGCTGTCGCTCAAATGGATCGGGTAACCACTGAACTGCAGTATGCCGCTATGAAACTGCGGATGGTGCCTGTCAAGCAGGTGTTTGACCGCTTTCCCCGTATGGTGCGGGATTTGGCTAAGGCGGCCGAGAAAGAAGTTCATCTTCAGGTTGTCGGTGAGGAGACAGAACTGGACCGGTCTTTGATGAACCAGATCGGAGATCCTTTGGTACATCTAATTCGCAATGCCATCGATCATGGTCTGGAAACAGAGCAGGAAAGAGTCAGGCAAGGTAAACCTGTCGGTGGCAAGATTCGCCTTGAAGCCAGGCATGAGGGTAGCCATGTGGTGATCGAGGTTGCCGATGATGGCCGAGGAATTGATGTTGAAGCAGTCAAGGCCAAGGCTGTACAGGTTGGTCTTATTACCAGGGAACAGGCTGGGAAAATGACTCCTCAGGAAGCTCAAGGACTAGTCTTTGAGCCGGGATTTAGCACCAATGACCAAGTGACTGATGTGTCGGGCCGCGGTGTGGGTATGGATGCGGTAAAAGCCGCCTTAGAGAGCATGAATGGCTCAGTTGATTTACGCAGTGAACTAGGGCGAGGAACCACAGTTGCATTGCGTCTGCCCTTGACGCTAGCCATCATTCGGGCGCTATTGGTTGAGAGTGGTGGGCAGATGTGTGCCATCCCTATTCAATCAGTGCGAGAGAACTTAAGGGTGTCCCGGGATGCCATCAAGACCATCCACGGTGAGCAAGTGATTACCCTTCGCAATGAAGTACTTCCCCTTCTGGATTTGGCCCAGCTACTGGGTTTTGGTGTATCGAGTCACAGAGACGGGTTGCCGGTGATTGTGGTCGAGGCTGGGGCCATGAAGGCCGGACTAATCGTGCATGAGCTGTTGGGCCAACAAGAAGTGGTGATTAAGTCGCTTAGCTCAATTCTAGGTGATGTCAAGGGAGTGGCTGGTGCAACGGTACTTGGTGATGGGACTGTGGCCCTAATACTAGATATTTCTGCAGTTCTCAATGAACTTGCTACCCAGCGATAAGCTCACAAGGAGAACGAGGACACGGAGGGAGAACAATGGCTAAACGAGTCTTGGTGACTGATGACACCGCTTTTATGCGAATGAGCCTTAGAAACGTCCTAGAGAAAAATGGGTATGAGGTGGTAGGCGAGGCCGCGGATGGAGAAGAGTCTGTCAACCTTTATGCGGAGTTGCGGCCCGATGTAGTAACCATGGATATCACCATGCCCAAAATGGATGGAATCACGGCCATTAAGAAGATTCTAGAGATAGACCCGAATGCCAAGGTAATTGTGTGTAGTGCCATGGGGCAAAAGCCAATGGTCATCGAGGCCCTGAGCGCCGGTGCCAAAGATTTTCTCGTCAAACCATTCCAGCCAGAGAGAATCATTGAATCATTGCGTAAAGTGTCAGGTCAGTGAGATGGGGGACTAGTCAATGGATGATAGCCAGCAACTAACACCGCAGCAGCTAGACCTGCTTAGGGAATTGGGCAATATTGGAGCAGGTAATGCTACATCCGCACTATCGATGATGCTCCAGGATCGGAAACTGGAGATGGTGGTCCCCGAGGTTGCGATTTTGAGCCTTCCGGAGACCACAACACTTATAGGGGGACCGGAGGCAATCGTGGCCGGCATCTATATCGCTGTATCCGGAGATGTAGATGGGCATATGGCCTTCCTGATCCCCGAGGGCAGTGCCAAGGAACTGGTAGGTTCCATGTTGGGAGAAGAGTCAGCCAAGTTCGATGAGATGGGGTGCTCTGTACTAGAAGAGGTCGGGAACATAGTGATTACTTCCTACCTAAATGCAATATCTGAGATGACGGGCCTTATGATCATGCCTTCTGTGCCAGGTTTAGCTATAGACATGGCTGGCGCCATCTGGAGCTCGATTTTGGCCGGGGCCGAGATCTTGGATGACTTTATTACTGTGATCAAGACTGACTTTGCTTCCGAAGGGAAGCAAATCGCCGGTCACATTATGTTGATTCCCGGCAAAGCGGGCTTTGGCAAGTTCTTCAAAATACTGTTGGGAACGGATAGAGGGTAATGGCAGAGATATTCGTGAATATGGGACAGATTGAGGTGGCTAGGGCAGACGGTGTACTTGTAACTGTCGGGTTAGGGTCATGTGTTGGGGTAGCCATCTATGATAGGGAACGC
>DAIQRD010000012.1:1731-33087 GCA_036786445.1 Bacillota bacterium | reverse complement strand
AGGCTGCTGAACCAAAGGATCGAGACTCCTTCTTGGGGGTATGGTGACAGTGGCACTCGATTCCAAGTTTTTCATCAGCGGGGAGCTGCCCGCACTGTTTATGAGAAGCTAGAGGATGCAGCCGAGGTTCATAGGATGACCGGCATAACTCCCAGCGTAGCTTTGCATATTCCCTGGGACAAGGTGGAGGACTACGGGAGAGTGGTGGACTATGCCCATAAACTCGGGTTGACCATCGGGGCCATCAACCCCAATCTCTTTCAAGAGCCTGAATACAGGTTGGGGAGCGTGTGTCACCCAGATCCGACTGTACGGCAGAAAGCTCTAGACCATCTGCTAGAGTGTGTCGAGATCATGAATATAACTGGCTCCAAGATATTGAGCCTTTGGCTGGCTGATGGTACCAACTACCCGGGTCAAGACGATTTCCGTGGCCGCAAACAGCGACTAGAGGAGGCAATGGAGGTAGTCTACTCTGCCTTAGCTGATGATCAGCGGCTGTTGATTGAATATAAATTCTTCGAGCCGGCATTCTACCATACGGATCTGGCCGACTGGGGTATGGCTACTCTTTTGGCCATGAAGCTTGGTCCCAAAGCCCAAACATTAGTGGACTTAGGTCACCACCCCTTAGGTACGAATATCGAGCATATAGTGGCATACTTGATAGATGAAGGCAAACTCGGAGGCTTTCACTTTAATTCCAAGAAATATGCCGATGACGACTTGACTACGGGGTCAACTAACCCCTATGAGTTGTTCCTAATATATAACGAGCTAGTTGCCGGTGAAGCTGACCCGGGAAGAAGTCTAGATGTGGCCTACATGATCGATCAGAGCCACAACGTGAAACCCAAAGTGGCTGCCATGATCCAATCGGTTGAGCAGATTCAGATGGCCTATGCCAAAGCGCTCTTGGTAGATCGAGTAGCACTGGGGGAAGCACAGCGCCAGGGTGACATTATTGGAGCAGAGACTATCTTAAGAACGGCCTATGACCGGGACATTACACCGCTACTAGTCAAGGTGCGTGAAGAGCTAGGTGTTCCATCTAGTCCCCTAGAGGCCCATCTTCAGGACGGGTATGAAGCTAGAGTAGCCCAACAGCGAGGCTAGATTGGTGGTCAAATACCCAGAGCAGCATATGTGTTTGGTCCCACCTTGCCATCGGGTACTAGACCTTGTGCTTCCTGGAACGCCATGACGGCGGCGAGGGTAGCTGCATCAAAACGGCCAGTGGCCTTCTGGGTCAGAAAGCCCAACTGGTGAAGCCTTTCCTGTACTAGTGTGACATCAGATCCTTCTGAGTAAAGCGACAGGATTTTACCGGAAGCGCTGCTCAAGTCATCAGCTTCTGGTCCTCTTAGGCCAGGGGTCTCTTTTGCTTGCTCATTGGTGGTTCCCACCGGGGAAGAACGGGCCGATGGCGGCGGCTGTTGCCAGATGAACTGATTTTCATGGGGGCTATCTAGCATGTCTCCATAGCTTAGGAGTGCCACAAATACCCCTACCAAGAAACCGAGTAGTGCCAGAAGTGGATGAGTCCGTCTTCTATGGGTCAATCTGATCATGTCGTGATCACCTCGCTTGTATATCACCAGTCCATATGATATCTGTATGCGTAGGGGCAATCTTGTAACACAGTCCCTCGTTTGCATGGCGGTTGCAGTGGCACAGAGATATTTCATCAGGTGAAAGCGATGATCTAGAGAAACTTGGACAGGAATAGGGACATCCAATGTACAAGTAGTTATGGATTGATATGGATGGTACCGGTCATAGATACCTGATAGTTGTGTGAGGAGGAGTATGAATGACAGGTAAAGACCTCTTACAGGCGCTTTCGGGCGCAAAGGGCGTATCCGGATATGAATCAGATCTTGTGCCCCTTATAACCGGGGCCTTCAAGCCCTTAGTGGATCAGGTGAAAGAGGATAAGCTGGGTAATCTGATCATGCTTAGAAAAGGTAACGGGCCCGAACCCCGCAAGAAGATTATGCTGGCCGCCCACATGGATGAGATTGGATTGGTGGTCACAGGCTATGAGCCCGGAGGGTTCTTACGATTTGCCAATATCGGTGGCATAGATGATCGCGTGCTCTTGGCTCAACAGGTGGTGGTGCATGGCCAAAGGGATTTGGTTGGGATCATTGGAGCCAAACCACCCCACATACAGGAGCCGGGAGAACAAGATAAGACCGTCAAGATGGAGAATCTTTTCATCGATGTCGGCCTAGAAGATGGCGCACTCAAGGAGCTAGTCAACATTGGGGACATGGTTACACTGGCCCAACAGCCTGTGACCCTACTGAATGACCGATATGCTGGCAAAGCCATGGATGATCGGGCAGGAGTGGTTGTTATGTACCTCTGCTTGGAAATCTTAGCCAAGCTGTCCCACACTGCTGATGTCTATGCCGTGGCTACAGTACAGGAAGAAGTGGGGATTCGGGGCGCCACTGTAAGCACCTATGGGATAGTTCCGGATATCGGTATTGCTCTCGATGTAGGTCATGGAGATATACCGGGGGTGCCCGAATCCGATACTCTGCCTTTAGGCAAAGGCCCCGGCATTGCCATTGGCCCACAAGTACATCCCCGAATCTATGATCGCCTAACAGAGATAGCGAAGGAATGGAACATACCGTATACCGTAGAGCCCAGTACTTCCCCCCGAGGTACTGATGCCTACGCGATACAGATAACTCAAGCCGGGATCCCCACGGCCTTGGTGTCATTGCCGCTTCGCTATATGCATACACCTGTTGAAACCTTAGAATGGCAGGATTTGATGGCAGCCGGGAGGCTGTTAGCCATGTTTATTTGCGCCATAGATTCCGATTTTGTGGAGGGATTACAATGCTTCTAGCTCGACTAAGCGAAGCTGCCGGTGTTTCCAGTCAAGAAACGGAAATCAGAGACTTGATCAAGAAGGAGACAGCAGCTAGGCCCCAGGTGGAGATCAAGACTGACGCGCTTGGTAATGTCCTGGCCTATAAGCGTGGCCGACAAAATAGTCCAACTATAATGGTTGCTGCCCATATGGATGAAGTGGGGCTAATGATAGTAGGGGTCGAAGACTCTGGTTTGCTACGATTCAAACCAGTAGGAGGAATCGATCTCCGGGTATTGGTAGCAAAACAAGTACTCGTAGGACCGGATAAGATTCCCGGTGTTATTGGGTCTAAACCTATTCACTTGCAGAAACCTAATGAGCGTAAGACACCCTTTCAGTGGCAGGAGCTTTACATCGATATTGGTGCCCAGAGTAAGGAAGAGGCAACTAAGCTGATTCCCATAGGTACCACCGCCATCTTTGCCACCACCTTTCAACAGCTATCTGATGACATCATTATGGGTAAAGCCCTTGATGATCGAGTGGGCTGTAGCGTGCTATTGGAGCTGCTTAATGATGAATACGACTGCAATTTGGTGTGTGCTTTCACTGTCCAAGAGGAAGTGGGTCTGAGAGGCGCCGGTGTAGCTGCCTATGGAGCAAATCCGGATCTTGCCTTAGTTATTGAGGGCACTACAGCCTCCGATGTACCCGGTGTGCAAGCCCATGGGCATGCCACCACCGTTGGCAAAGGACCGGCTTTGACTATTATGGATAGGACGACAATTCCGGCCAGACCCTTAGTACAGAGGCTGCAAGAGGTGGCAGGCAGTGAGAACATAGCTACCCAGTTCCGGCGAGCCACCACCGGTGGTACCGATGCTGGCATGATTCGACTGACCAAAGGTGGCATCCCGGTAGCCGGAGTCTCAGTGCCGTGTCGCTATATTCATTCCCCGGCTTCTGTAGCTAGTCTGTCTGATATTCAAGCTACGATCCGTTTGGTCAAAGGTTTTCTACGAACATATTAGTGAGAGGAGTGCGCTTTATGAAAGACACAATTAAGCAATTGGTGGAGGCTTACGGTCCGGCTGGCAGGGAGGAGCAGGTTGCCGAGTATCTTACAGAGGTCATGCAGACGTTGGTTGACAAGGTGTACACAGATGAACTAGGCAATGTAATCGCTGTTAAACAGGGCCCTGCTGCTGCCAGAAAGGTAATGCTGGCTGCCCATATGGATGAAATCGGTGTAATCATCACTGATATAGATGACAACGGGTTCTTGCGGTTTTCCAACATTGGGGGTGTCTCACCTTTCACTTTGATAGGGCAAAGAGTTCGGTTTGCCAACGGCACCATCGGTGTTTTCGGGCGAGAGAAGCTCGATGATATAAAGGACCTCAAACTCAACAAGATGTATATAGATATAGGGGTAACCTCTCGAGAAGAAGCTGAGGGCAAGGTGGGTATCGGAGATTCTGCAGTTTACCACCGAGAATTTACCCTGCAAGGTCAGCGGGTAGTGGCCAAATCCTTGGATAATCGCATAAGCTGCGCTATACTCATCGAGGTAGCCCGTCGGCTGGAGAATTCTCCCCATGAAGTGTACTTGGTGTTTACAGCACAAGAGGAGGTAGGGCTCAGGGGAGCTCGCACTGCTGCCTATGCGTTGGATCCTGATTACGGTATTGCAGTGGACGTAACCGCCACCGGAGATACCCCCGAAGCCCCTCGTATGGCTGTATCATTGGGTAAGGGTGCTGCTATCAAGGTCAAGGATTCATCGGTCGTTAGCCATCCATTGGTCAAGAACTTGTTGGTCAATACGGCTGAGGCCCAAGGGATCCCCTATCAGATGGAGGTCCTGGAACGGGGTGGTACCGATGCAGGTTCCATTCACCTTACTCGCAGCGGCATTCCTACCGGGGCAGTTTCCATTCCCTGCCGCTATATTCATACACCGTCGGAGATGGTGGATCTTGGTGATGTGGAAAACTGTATCCAGTTACTAGTCGGTGTCTTGGAAGGCCCGCTACCTTAGGCCTAGTTGATGGGCGAGAGCTCAATTGATCTTGGCAGGGACATGGGACTCCCTTGTGGAACTCTAAACCAAGGGGCAGGTACATTGCTTGGCAGATGACTCTTTAAGTAGATTAGTAAGCTTAGCCCAAATACAAGGGGGAGTCTCAGTGAAAAACCAGACAATAGTCGCCCGCATCATGCTGATCACCTTGATCATGTTGACATTTGGTTCGGCTCAGGTTGCTTTCGCCCAGGAGATTCGCCAAATACATGTCCGTGGTCAGGGTAGCATCCGCGTAGAGCCGGATTTGGCTTACGTTAACCTCGGGGTTGTCACCCAGGCAGGAGAGGCGGAGGAGGCCCAGTCCAAAAACGCTCTCAACATGCGCAACATCTTGGTCGCTCTAGAGGAATTGGGAATCAAGGGTGACGATATAGAGACTAGCTACTTCAATGTTTATCCCATCTATAGATATGATCAAGAAAAAGGTGATCAGCTGACAGGGTATCGCGTCAGCAACACCATTTCAGTATTGCTAAAGGATCTTTCTCTGGTAGGTGAGGTAATAGATGGCGCTATTGCTGCCGGCGCCACTAATGTCAATGATGTGCGCTTCACATTGGCTGATGAAGAGCCTTGGCTAGATAAGGCGCTGACAGCTGCTGTACAGGATGGACGTCGCAAGGCAGAAATCATGGCCACAGCCGCGGGCGAAAAACTGGGGCTGGTCATGATGATCCGTGACCCCGGTAGCAATTTTCAACCATACTATGCTGGCAATGAGATGTTTGCCAGGGCAACTTTATCATCTGATAAAGGGAGCCCTACTCCTATTCAGCCGGGGAAGCTAGAGATCAAAGCTAACGTGGAACTGATCTTCGCTGTAGAATAGCTGGTTGCCAAGCAGCAGATGGGAATATGTTGGGGGGAGGCGGTATTAATCGCCTCCCTTCATTCCCACCCCCATCCCGCCGTTGCCCAGGACCTAGTCCCCTAGGTTTCATCCGATTGCAGGTAATCGGTATAAGTCAAATACGTATGGTTCTAAGCGGCGTCCTGGAGTACTATGGGTGATGAAGAGACTATAGGAAGGCTTTGCCATAGGAGAGTGGGGATAATATGACGAGCCCAATAGTTAAGCAACTGGCCACTGTGGCCGGTGCTTTAGGTTATACTGTAGAAAGTGAGAGTAAGACTGTCCCCAGGCCGGAGAATATCATCGATCTGCTCCGGGATTTGCGCAGTATCCTTTTTCCAGGGTATTTTCAGCCATCACGCAATGGTCACGGTGTAGTCTGCATGCTAGAACACCTGGGTGTTGTCTACTGGCGTTTGGCAGGCCAGATTCACAACACGCTCCACAGTACTTGCTCCCATACCTGTGATTCCACGGCCATTGCCTGTCCAGTCATGGAGAAGAGTTGCCAGCTATCCATGGAATACCTCCAGCTGCTTCCAGGCATTCAGGCTCGGCTGCAAAAAGACGTCCAGGCCGCCTATGATGGTGATCCGGCTGCTACCAACCTGGAAGAGATTATTCTCTCTTATCCCGGCATCTATGCCGTGACTGTCCACAGGCTAGCCCATGAGTTTCATAGGATGGGGTTGACCCTTATCGCTAGGATCATGAGCGAATATGCCCATGGCACCACTGGTATAGACATCCATCCAGGTGCTCAGATTGGAGACAGCTTTTTTATCGATCATGGTACTGGTGTAGTCGTTGGAGAAACGTGTGTCATTGGCAACAATGTTAAGATCTACCAGGGAGTGACACTAGGCGCCTTGAGTTTTCACAAAGATGGTAAAGGCAACCTGGTCAGAGGCAACCGCCGCCACCCCACCATCGAGGATGATGTCACTATTTATGCCGGAGCAACCATCCTAGGAGGGGATACTGTCATTGGCAAAGGCTCGGTGATTGGGGGTAATGTGTGGATAACAGAAAGCTTGCCGCCCTACAGCAAAGTTCTCAACCGCCCTCAGATTGAAACTCGGATAAGCCCTGACCGAGGTAGATAAGGAATGATGGTTTGATGCCAAAACAGGAAAAACAGAAGGCTCCAGTAGTCCTCGTTAGTCTCAATGCCAAGTTCATCCATTCTAATTTAGCCATAGATTACTTGCGGGCCTATTGTGAAGCAAGAGAGATTCCCACCGCTATTCAGGTCTTCGAGTTTCACATCAACCAACCAGTGGATTATATCGTTGGCGAGATTCTCTCCATGGACATGGATATTATCGGGTTCTCCTGCTACATCTGGAACATCGCCGCTACCTTGCATGTCATTTCCCGGCTGAAATTGGCCAGACCCGAGGTGACCATCATAGTGGGTGGCCCAGAGGTTTCCTATGAGACGGAGCAGCTGCTCCTTGACCACCCAGAGATTGACTATTGCATAACGGGGGAAGGGGAGCAGAGTTTTGCTGATCTGCTATCGGGCTTACTGGCTCAACGGGGCCCACAGGTGGAACGTGAAGGAGCTCAACAGCCTACTGCTAGTCTAGAGCGGCGCATTATCCCTGGTGATTCGGTTGTGCTTGATGAGCTTGCCTCCCCATATCCCACTAACCTAAGGGAGAGGTACCGTCACAAGCTTGTTTATTTGGAGACATCACGGGGATGTCCTTTTAGCTGTCAGTACTGCCTATCCGCTAATACCCGGAGTGTTCGCTATTTTCCTTGGGAAAGGGTAAAAGCAGAATTCATCAAACTCTTGGATGCGGGATTCCCCCAGATCAAACTGATTGACCGAACTTTCAACGCTAATCCGGCCCGGGCTTTGCAGATCTTTCGTTTCCTAGTTGAGGAAAACGCTAAGCGGGGAGCCTTTGCGGGCAGCAAGCCTCCCACAATCTTTCACTTTGAGATTAGTGCCGACATATTGACAGAAGGACTTCTATCGTACTTAGAAGAGGTGCCGCCGGGTTTGTTCCAGTTTGAGATCGGCATTCAGTCTACCACCCCCGAGGTGCTCACGGAGATTCAGCGGAGAAGCGATTGGCAGGTTCTATCAAAGACTATCAAACGCCTAGCTAAACCGAGCAATATCCATCTGCATTTAGATCTCATCGCAGGACTCCCCCAGGAGACCTTTGACAGCTTCCAAGAATCCTTTGATGATGTCTATGGACTAGGGGGGCAACGGATACAACTGGGCTTTTTGAAGCTCTTGAAGGGCTCAGGGTTAAGGCAGCGCAGTCAGGAACTGGGGTTGATTTTTGATCCATACCCTCCCTATGAGATCATTGCCACTCCCACATTGTCGGCTCTGGAAATAGTCCGACTAAAGGAGATTGAAAGCCTTCTAGAACAGTACTATAATAGCCATCGGTTTACTTTGACTTTGGAGTTTCTGACTAGCAGGGTATATACATCGCCCTTCGAGTTTTTCCGAGATCTGGCGACATACTTCCGGGCCCATAGATTGCATCAGGTTTCCCACAGCCCACTAGCTCTTTACGATATATTGTATCGATACCTCCGCCAATCCCATCCCGGCATTCACACCTTGGCAGAGGAAACCTTGAAGTTCGATTTCCTCAGGACTGAAGCCCATCGACCTTTGCGTCCTTGGATGTCAGACAAGTTAGAGACAGATCACAGGCAACTGCGGCACCAACTACTCCAGGATCCCAGTGTTAGAGAAAGACTGCACCCTGCCACTTTGGCCTTATCTCCCCGGGAAATGGCCCAAAAGGTGCGTATTGGCAGGTTTTCATGGGATTTCGTCGAACTCTTGTGCCAAAGGGATACAGAAAAGCCGTTGCAGGAGCTTGAACTTGAAGGGGGAGCTATCTCTCTAGATACAGGTTGGGTCATTTTCAATCATCACCGGCCTGACCCCTGGACTAAGGAAAGCGCCTACACGGTGGTACTAGAGGACAGGTAGGTGGTATTGTGTTTGTACATCTACATGGCCACAGTTACTGGTCTTTACTGGATGGCGCTGCGCCACCTGAAAAGCTGTTGCGGCGTGCAGCTGCCCTAGGTATGCCGGGCATTGCCGTTACCGACCATGGGGTCATGTATGGAATAGCCGAGTGTTATCTGATCGCCCAGAAAATATCGAAGGAAACAGGCAAGCAGTTTCGATTTGTTCCGGGTGTAGAGGTCTATGTTGCACCCCGAAGCCGCTTTGACAAAGACAAAAGCCGAGGCGATGATAGCAACTGGCACCTTGTGCTGTGGGCTTTAGACAACACGGGACTCTCCATCCTTTACCGACTTGTTTCCCGATCGGAGCTTTACTACAAGCCACGCATCGATAAAATCCTTTTGGCAGAACTAGTGGCCGAATGTGGGCAAGGCCACATAGCCGGCAGTTCGGCTTGTCTTGCTTCAGAGATCAATCGACATCTGCTGGGTGGCAACTACCCGGAGGCGAAAAAGGCCGCTACATTTTACCGGGAGATACTCGGTGAGGGCAACTTCTTTTTGGAGCTTCAGGATCATGGACTAGAAGAGCAAAGGTTAGTCAACCGCGACCTACTTCGACTCCATCAAGAGACAGGCATCCCCCTAATTGCATCCAACGACTATCATTACGTGGAACCAGAACACGCTTTTTTACACGATGTCGTTGTTTGTATTCAAACCGGTAAGCAGATATCTGACTCTGATCGCATGCAATTCGAAAGTAAACAAGCCTACTTGAAGAGTCCTCAGGAAATGCTGCAGCTGTTTCCCGATCAAGGACAGGCTCTTCGCAATACAGTAGAGATCATGGAACGCTGCGGGGTGGAGCTGGATTTTGGTACAGCCCATCTGCCCCGTTTTGATCTGCCGTCAGGTTTTGGCACATCCAGCGAATATTTGCGCCATTTGACGTATCAAGGGGCGGGCTCTCGGTTTAGCGAGCTCAGCCAGCCTGTCACCGAACGTCTGGAACACGAGTTGGAGACCATCGAGGAGATGGGTTACTCCGACTATTTTCTCATCGTCTGGGACTTTGTCCGTTTTGCCAGGGATGAGGGGATAGCAGTAGGGCCAGGGCGGGGGAGTGCTGCGGGTTCATCGGTTGCTTATTGCCTCCGCATAACCAACATAGACCCACTGCGTTATGGGCTGTTATTTGAGCGGTTTCTCGACCCAGCGAGAATTACCTTGCCTGACGTTGATATGGATTTTTGCTACCATCGCCGCAATGAAGTCATAGAATACGTTGTAAAAAAATACGGAGCTGATCGCACCGCACAGATTATCACCTTTGGTACCCTTAAGGCTAGAGCCGCAGTGCGGGATGTATCTCGGGTGTTGGGTGTGCCCCTTAGGAAGGCTGACACTCTGGCCAAGGCCATTCCCTTTGGTGCTTCTTTGAGCGACGCTTTGGAGACAGCATCGGAATTGAAAAACATCTATGATCAAGATCCAGAAGCCAAAAGGGTCTTGGATACAGCTCAGTTTATTGAGGGTTTCCCCAGGCATGCATCCACCCATGCAGCGGGGGTAGTAATCGCCCCGAGGCCGCTGGAACTGGACATCCCCTTAGGCAGAGCAGACAGCGATAAGGTGGTTACACCCTTTACGACTCAATACCCCATGGGTATCTTGGAGGAAATGAAATTCTTAAAGGTGGATTTCCTCGCTTTGAGAAACCTCTCTGTTATTCAAGAAGCAGTGGAATGGGTAAATAAACTGCATCAAGACACCCTGGATATAGATGCAATCCCCCTAGATGATCAGGTAACATACAGGATGGTTTTTCATAAGGGGCTAACCGGTGGCATCTTTCAGTTCGAATCCGAGGGGATGCGTCGGCTCTTACAGGATTTTCAGCCAGAAAGCTTGGAGCATTTGACTTTACTCAATGCCATGTATCGCCCAGGCCCTATGCAGTACATTCCCACAGTGGTTCGGAGGCGTCTAGGTCAAGAAGCGGTGAGTTGGCCCCATCCCGTTCTAAAGGAGTTGCTCCAAGAAACCTACGGCATCATGGCCTATCAGGAGCAAGTTATGGCTGTTGCCCATCATTTCGCCGGATTTTCTCTGGGAGAAGCCGATTTGCTTCGTCGAGCCATAGCCAAGAAAAAGCAGGAGATCATCGATGATGCGAGAGAGCAGTTCATCCAAGGGGCTACAGCTAAGGGCTATGCAGAAGAGCTTGCCCGGCAGATCTATGATGACATTGAGAAATTCGCAGGCTATGGATTTAACAAGAGCCATGCCTGTGCCTATGCCTTGATAGCGTTCCAGACCGCGTACCTCAAGACCCACTACCCCACGGAGTTCATGGCTGCTCTTTTGACAAGTGTGATGGGTAGAGACAAGAATGTCAAATTGGGAGAATACCTAGTAGAATGCAAAGACATGGGTATTGCAGTGGAGCCCCCGGATATAAACTGCAGCCAAGTTACCTTTGTTCCTCAGCTAGGCGGTGTTATCAGATTTGGATTATCTGCCATAAAGAACGTGGGTGACAGTGCTGCGGAATCCATAGTCAAAGCACGGGAATCTGGTCCTTATCAGTCACTAGTTGATCTTTGCACTCGAACTCGCCTGAGCAAAGACGCACTACTCAGTCTGATCAGAGTGGGAGCCCTCGATAGCTTAGGTAAGAACCGCGCTCAGTGGGAAGCAGTCTTAGATCAGGCATTGCAGATGGCGACCAGCCACAACCGTCAGGCCCATGGGGGGCAAGCTAGTCTCTTTGATCTGGCAGAGCTGGATATGGAATCCTTGGATTTCGAAATGGGGGACGCTGTGGTCGAGTATGATGAGCATCAGCGCCTCCAGTACGAACGGGAACTAATCGGCGTGTACCTTTCGGGACACCCCCTCAACCAACATGCTAGCTGGCTAGCTATCCATGGAATAGTCACTAGCCGGGAATTGGAGCAGCGGGGCCAGGATGACATGGTGGCTGTGGCGGGAGTAGTGGTAGAATGTCGCCGAATACTGACTAAGCGCAACGATGAGATGGCCTTTGTGACTCTAGAAGATCAGTTAGGTTCCATAGATATCATTGTTTTTCCCAGAGTATATGAGAAATACCGTCAACTGTTGTCTGGGGAATCTCTTTTGGTGATTGAAGGTCGCAATGATTCCTCTCTGGAAGAGAGAGAAGATCTAGCCACCGATGAATCGGGGGTCGGCGAAGATGAACCCGATAGAGAATTCCAAGCGAAAGTGATCGCGAATGCCTTGTACACACTAGAAGACTGGCAGACCAGGGTATCAGGGAAAACCCAGGAAGGCCGGATAATCATTGATGCTGATGACTTGGGAGACAAAGCTTTTGTCCAACTGCGCGCACTGCTTAAGAGTTGCACTGGCACCATGCCTGTTGTTCTGTCTTTTACCAGACCAAAGGCAACCTACCTGTCTTTGCCCAAAGACTATTGGGTTGATCCCCAAAGGTTGCCGGAATTGCTTGTCCAGGCTGAGGCGATGGTGGGCAAGGGCCAGATTCGCTGGTCCCGTGATTAGAGAGGAGACACTCCATGGGGTTGGGCTTGGGGATAGATGCCGGGGGCACCTACACTGATACTGTATTGTTTGATTTCGCAGGGGAGTCTGTCAAAAGTAAGGGTAAAGCCCTAACGACTAGAGACAATTACACAAAGGGGATCACTACTTCGCTGGATCAGCTAGAGATTGATAGCCCCCAACTCATTGACCTAGTGGGTCTTTCCACGACATTAGCCACAAATGCTCTGGTTGAGGGCAAGGGAGCCCGAGCGGGCCTGCTGTTAATTGGCTATGATCCTGAACTAGTTCAACGATTTCTCCAAGTAGGTCCCTATCGGATAGTAGCAGGCGGCCATGACATGCGGGGCCAGGAGAAATCTGCCCTAGACGAGGGGCAAGTGCGGCGGGCCGTGGCTGCCATGTCCCAGGATGTCGAGGTAATTGCCATCTCTGAGATGGGTGGAGCTGTAAAGCCTGAGCATGAACGCCGGGTCCAGGAGTTGGTGGAAAGAGAGTTCAAGATCCCTGCTATTGCAGGGCATGAGATTAGTTCTGATATGGACTCCATGAAACGGGCTACCACAGTTTTTTGGAATGCCCGGTTGATCCCCGTTCTTTTGGAACTCATCGAAGCTGTCAAAGCCGTCCTGAATAGACGCGGGATTAATGCCCCCATCATGCTTGTGCGCAGTGATGGGACGATGATGGGAGAAGAGCTGGCCCGGCGACGGCCCATTGAGACCTTGATGTCGGGCCCGGTGGCTAGCATTTATGGTGCCCTGTATCTCACAGGGTGCCAAGATGCTCTGGTGATTGACATGGGGGGTACCACTACTGATATCGGGTTAGTCAAGAATGGACAGCCCCGCTTAAGCTCAGGCGGCGCTAGAATTGGAGTGTATCGCACCACAGTCAAAACTCTAGATCTGCATACAACTGGCCTCGGTGGCGATAGCGAGATATCTATTACTGGGGATGGGCGCCTAGCCATCGGTCCTCGGCGGGTGGTTCCAATCAGTTTGGCTGCCCAACACTATCAAGGGATTGCAGAAGAGATCAAGAACTGGAAAGCAATTCAAAATGAGTATGTAGATGCCGGATTGTTGCCTCCGGTGGAGTTCTTCATCCCTGTCACCAAAAATGGAGTCCCTCCAGAGGGCATGGACAAGGGGATAGCCGCTCAGTTGGCGACAAGAGAACAGAAGATCCTAGCATCCCTCGCCTCATTAGGTGGGGCATCTCGTTTTGCACTGGCAACAACCATAGACTATCGCTACCCATCTCTCTTACCCATGGATCATCTGGAAAATCTTGGCCTTGTCCAAAGAGTAGGATTAACACCTACAGACGTTCTCCAGGCTCTAGGTAGACTAGACTCTTGGGACGGGGAGGCCGCTCGGCTAGCAGTCCAGGCCTTCAGCGCTCGCCTCCAAGACAAAGCTATAGATACAGGTGAGACCGTACTGGGTGCCATTCAGCAACGACTAGCAGGGCAGATGCTCAATGTACTGCTCACAGAGAACACGCCGGCTAAAGGCGGACAGGCGGCTCGGCAGGCATCCAAGGGGGCCGCTTGGGGTCGTTCTTCAGAGGCACTAGCCATAGAGGCATGCCCCTTATGTCAATACTTCGTAGACATGTCCCTAAACAGAAATGACCAGAAATCAGTATCATGCAGTATCCAGATTGGCATACCGCTGGTCGCCGTGGGTGCGCCGGTATCGGCCTATTTTCCCGCCTTGGCGAAAAGCCTGCACACAGAGCTGCTTATTCCAGAGCATGCTGATGTGGCCAATGCTATAGGTGCAATCACCGGCAGTATCAATCTAGCTGTGGAGGCTGTTGTTGCCATAACCGGTGACGAGCGATACATCATACAGGGGATGCCTGAGAACAATAGTTTCGATGAATTGGACACCGCCTGTGCGGCCGCAGTAGATTATGTGACCTCAAAAGCCAGGGAGAGAGCTAAAGCGGCTGGTGCCAAAGAGGTGCACATCGAAATCCTTCAAGAAGAGCTCGTCTCCCAAGTGGGCCAGAAGCTTGGCCAAACCATTTTCTTGGAGACCAAGATCACCGCTAGAGCCAGTGGGCGGCCAGAAATGCGCACCTAATTTCCTATGACTGTCTCAGAAATGCCCAGGAGGTGGCTGAAATGGATGTAAACAACTCCTATGTTTCGGTGAGGATTGAGGGAGTTGACCATCGCAAAGTGGAGATAGGGACTACCTTACAGCAGCTTACCCAGGAGCTATGGCCAGATGCTTGGCGATGGATATTGGCTGCCTATGTCGACAATGAGCTGAGGGAACTCACCTATCCTATTGACCAGGAATGCACCATTGCCTTTTTGGGTCTAGAAGCCAAAGATGGGTACCGTATCTACCAGCGGAGTGCAACCTTCTTGTTAATTAGGGCAGCTCGGGAGATATTGCCTGGGTGCCGGGTCACCATAGAGCATTCGCTTAGCAATGGGTTATATGGTGAAATCCATTACAGCAGGGCCCTAGTGGAAAAAGACCTAAAGGATATTGAGCAGAGAATGCAGGAAATCGTTGAGCGTGACGAGCCTTTTGAGAAAACATCTATCGCCAAGGAAGCTGCTCGGGAGCTTTTTCTCAAGGACAATCAACTGGACAAGGTTAATCTTCTGAAATATCGGGAAAGCGATTACGTGAACATCTACCGCTCTGGTTGGTTTCACGACTATTTCTATGGTTACATGACTCCTAGTGCTGGCTACCTTCCACAGCTGAAGCTGAAATACTACCTTCCGGGGTTCATCTTGCAGATCCCGGATTCTCGCAGTCCCGAGGTGATCCCTCCTTATAAGGAGCAACCCAAGCTAGCTAGTGTACATCGTGAGGCAGAGCGCTGGGGCGATATTCTCAAAGTGGGAACTGTATCTGCCCTAAATGATATTGTTGCCGCAGGACGCAGTGGTGACCTGATTCGTATTGCGGAGGCTTTGCATGAGAAAAAGATTGCCCAGATTGCGGATCTCATCTCTGAAAGGCGTGACACACTCAGAGTTGTGCTCATAGCTGGCCCATCCTCATCGGGCAAGACCACCTTTGCTCAGCGTTTGTCCATTCATATGCGGGTCAATGGGTTGCAGCCAGTGGCGGTGCACCTGGATGATTACTTCCTGGACAGAGAAAACACTCCCCGTAATGAGCAGGGAGAGTATGATTTTGAGGCCATTGAAGCCATCGATCTGGATCTGTTTAACACTCACCTTGCCCAATTGATTCAGGGTCAAGAGGTGGAAATGCCTACCTTTGATTTCACCAGTGGTAAGCGGCAGTATACAGGGAAGCGGCTAAAGGTGGCCCACGATCAGCCCATTATAGTCGAAGGTATCCATGGGCTCAATGATCGCTTGACAGAATCAATTCCCAGTGGGAATAAGTTCAAGGTCTATATTAGCGCCCTGACACAGCTGAATATTGATGATCACAATAGGATCCCCACAACAGATGTGCGCCTCTTGCGGCGGATGGTGAGGGATCATCAATTCCGCTCCAATTCTGCCGAGAATACCCTAAGGCGGTGGGGCTCTGTGCGGCAGGGAGAGCGGGTGAATATCTTTCCCTTCCAAGAAGAAGCTGATGTAATGTTCAACTCCGCCCTCGTCTACGAGCTAGCGGCTATCAAAGGACACGCCGAGCCGTTGCTAAAGACCATTGACCGTTGGGATCCAGGGTACACTGAGGCCAAACGATTGCTCAAATTCCTCAGCTATTTTCTGCCGCTGGGGGAAGACGATGTCCCGGCCACATCCATACTCAGGGAGTTCATTGGAGGCAGTTGCTTTCATGAGACGATACCAGTAGCCGCGGAATCTCGAAGTAAAGAGATATGCTGATAAGTTAATACAAGTGTTACATCTCCCTGCAGGAATCTGTCCCGCAAACAGGAATATAATAGTTAGTCGGATTCATTACTAACAACAGATTGTAACAGCATTGTCGGGCACTGAGGCACCATCATGCAGCACCAAGGAGGGGACAGAATGCCAGCGTTGGAAATGGTCTCTCACGAAAATCTTTCGTACAGACGAGATAAGCAGCTAGTGGCCAAGTATCTCGCCCAATATGAGAAGAGCAAATCACCGGAGTTGCTGGAAATCTTGGTGCAAGCCCACTGGGAACTAGTCGAGTATCTGGCGGGGAAGTTTGCCAAGGATCCCCAACTGCGGGAGGACCTCATCCAAGTGGGAGGGATTGGGCTTACCAAAGCTTTCCAGCGGTTTGACAGCAGCCATGGCGTGCTATTTGTAACATATGCAACACCTACCATTGTCGGCGAGATCAAGCGCTATCTAAGGGACAGCACATGGAGTGTCAAGATCGGTCGGCAATCCAAGACATTGTACTACCAGATTGAGGAAGCTAGGGCCTATCTCACGAGCAAATGGGGGAAAACCCCGACTCTAAGGGACATCAGTGAATGGCTCAATGTAGAAGAAGAGAAGCTAATCGAGGCTTCTGAAGCAGGTCCCAATCGGGTAACCGCTTCCTTTCACCAGGAGACTAGTGGCGAGGAGATGGTCCTGGAGGATCTCCTGGGTGATTCTGATGTGGATTACGACGCAGTAGAAAACCGCATACTGTTAAGGGATAGCATGGCCATATTACCGCAAAGGGATCGACAAATTCTGTATCTTCGCTATGTAGAAGGCCTGTCCCAGAGTATGGTAGCTGAGATGTTGGGTATCTCACAGATGCATGTATCTCGCCTGGAGCGCAAATCCCTGGCCCAGCTGAGAACTGCTGTTGCGTTCTAGTAGTCAACATGGAGTACACCAACGTCAAGAGAGAAGCTAGGCAGTCGGCAATGCCGCCCTGGCTTCTTGTGATTTGTGATATATCGGCACATCATTTTCGTCGAGGAGCCGGGGGTAAGCACTATGAATGAGGACAACCTGCATGGAGATGAGGCGAAGGGGAATCAACCCTTACTGGACCTAGAGCATGCCCAAAGACCTCGGTTGGGACTAGCCCTGGGCGGCGGTGCAGCCCGGGGAATTGCCCATATTGGAGTTTTACAGGTCCTATGGGACAATGATATTGCCATTGATGCCATTGCCGGAACCAGTGCCGGCGCCATGGTGGGGGCCCTGATTGCTGCAGGTATTACTCCTGATGAACTTGCACAGATAGCCAAGACTAGCAACTGGTGGTTCTTGGCTAAGGATGTTTCTTTGCGAGCAGGTCTTTTGAAATCAGTAGGTATAGAGAGATGGTTGCGCCGGCACATTAAGGATAGGTCATTTCAAGAGCTAGCCATACCCCTGGCAGTAGTGACGTCTAATCTGGTCAGTGGTGAGACGGTAGTCTTTACCCAAGGTGATGTGGCTTGGGCAGCTAGGGTAAGTGCTACAGTTCCTGGGATATACGCGCCGGTGGAGCATGAGGGTAGCCTGCTTGTAGACGGCGGCCTCACTCAGAATGTTCCCGTCGATACGCTTCTACAGATGGGGGTGGATGTAGCCCTAGCAGTTAGCTTAAATGGATCGTTTCTACACCAAGGTATGCCGGAGCGGCCTGCAGAAACCATTCAACAGGCCATCAGTATTCTGCAGAGGGCCCACGTAGGAGAACAATTGGCCAAGGCTCACCTAGCTATTACCCCTGATCTCCAGGGATTAGGTCTCACAGATTTTAAGGCAGCAGAGCAGTTTCTTGAACTCGGCAGAGAAGCCATGGAAAGGGCTTTGCCGGAACTGAGAGCGAGATTACAGACGTGGGCAGAAAGGACAGGCACTTATGAGCAAACAGCCGGAAACTAGGGCCAATCCCCTCATCGGGGTGGTTCTGGGCAGTGACAGTGATTTGCCCGTATTGGCTCCTGGATTAGAGATGTTGGAGACTTGGGAAGTGCCCTTTGAGGTGCAGATTTTGTCTGCCCACCGCACACCCGAGGCTGTAGCAAAATATGCTCAATCCGCCGGGGAGCGGGGCCTTCAAGTCATTATTGCAGCTGCCGGTATGGCAGCGCACCTCCCTGGGGTGTTAGCTTCTTACACAGCTCTCCCCGTAATCGGTGTACCCATAGCCGGTAACCACTTGGGAGGAGTCGATGCCCTGTATGCCATGGTGCAGATGCCTCCCGGCATACCGGTTGCATCAGTTGGCATCAATGCTGCTAAGAACGCTATCTTGCTGGCGCTGGAAGTCTTGGCCTTGGTTAACCCGCTTTACCGAGACAAGCTGAGGGCGTTCCGCAAAGAGCAGGCAGAGGGGGTTCTAAACAAGAACGCTCGGATGCAGGAACTCGGGTTCCGAGGGTACAGTGTTGCGCGTACCGAGGACGCCTGATATAATTGAGCTGGGTGAAAAACATAAAACTGCATATTCACTTTTGCTGAAAGTGCACCTAGGGTTCCGTTGCCGATAGGCGGGTCTGGACCAAGTGGTGCAGGCGCTGACCTTACTGGACAGTGCTACACCCTAGAAGGATAAAAGCCTGGGCGGGTAGGTTTCACATGATGATGGTGTAACCTGCCTGCCTTTCGTTTTTTCGAGTGTTTATCATTCAAGAGTAAAAGGAAGATTCCAAGGAGGCAACGAAAAAATGTCAGCTAGCAACAATGCCAAGTGGGAAGACATGGGGATCAGTGCTGCTGAATATGCCACTATTGTAGACATGCTCGGCCGTGAACCCAACGAATTGGAGTTGGCGCTGTTCTCAGTGATGTGGTCAGAACATTGCGGATACAAATACTCCCGGGCTCTCCTATCCCGGCTGCCCACCGAAGGCAGTCAAGTGCTCCAAGGGCCAGGTGAGAATGCCGGTATTATCGATATTCAAGATGGCCAAGCCATTGTCATGAAAGTCGAAAGCCACAACCACCCCTCAGCAATCGAGCCATATGCCGGTGCTGCTACCGGTGTGGGGGGTATTCTTCGAGACATTTTTACCATGGGAGCCCGACCCATCGCTGGTCTCAACTCACTGCGCTTCGGTTCCTTATCCGATCCCCATCAGCAGAAATTGCTGGAGGGGGCAGTCGATGGCATGGCGGGATATGGGAACACTGTAGGAGTACCCATGATCGCTGGTGAGATCTATTTCGATGAGTCATATAGCGGTAACTGCTTGGTAAATGCAATGGCTGTGGGTTTTTTGGACAAAGGAGATCCCATGGCCAAAGGTATAGCCACTGGAGTGGGCAATACTGTGATGGCTGCGGGCACGCCTACCGGTAGAGATGGTATTGAAGGTGCAGCCTTTGCATCGGGAGAGCTTACCGATGAGTCACAGGCAAGACGCTCAGCCATACCCAAAGGTTATCCGGAGACTGGCAAGCGTTTGATCGAGGCCTGTCTGGAGGCTATTGCATCGGGCCATCTGGTAGGTATCCAAGACATGGGTGCCGCCGGTCTTACAAGTTCTGCCAGTGAAATGGCATATAGGGGACAACATGGGATTGAGCTGGATATGGACCTGATTCCAGTGCGAGAAAAGGACATGACGCCCTATGAGATCATGCTATCAGAAACTCAAGAGCGCATGCTTTTCGTTGTAAAGGCAGGTGAAGAGGCTGCCATAGAAAGTATTTTTGCTAAATGGGATATTCCAGTAGCCGTAGTGGGTAGAGTCACTGATGATGGCCTGTTGCGTCTAAAGAGCGGAGATACCGTTTTGGCAGAAGTGCACGCCAAGGCTTTAGCCAGTGCTCCCGTATATCAGCCGGAATCCCGGCGCCCAGACTATCTAGAAGATACAACCAAGTTTGATCCTGATAGCCTACCACAGCCAAGCGACTACAACTCTGTGCTCTTGCAGCTGCTTGCCTCCCCCAATATTGCCAGCAAGGAATGGGCTTTTCAGCAGTTTGACTACCTTGCCCGTGGCAATACCCTGGTGCCACCAGGCCTCACTGGTGCAGGGCTTCTCAAAGTCGAAGGCACACACAAGGCCATAGGATTTGCTGTGGACTGCAATTCTCGCTTCTGCTATCTTGATCCCAAGACCGGTGCAGCAGCGGCAGTGGCTGAGGCTGCCCGCAATCTAGTTTGCAGTGGTGCCAAGCCATTAGCCGCCACCGATGGTCTCAATCTTGGGAATCCCGAAAAACCAGAGATTTACTGGCAGTTCTCCCAAACCATTGATGGAATATCCGAGGCGTGTAGAGTTCTAGATACGCCAATAGTCGGTGGCAATGTATCCTTTTACAATGAGAGCAAAGGTCAAGCCATCTATCCGACTCCCGTTATTGGTATGTTAGGCTTAATTAAGGATGCTGACAAGGTTTGTACACAGAGCTTCAAACAGGCAGGGGATGTTGTCGTGCTGCTAGGCATCAACAAGGGTGAACTAGGAGGCAGTGAGTATCTCCAGACAGTCCACGGCCTAGCAGCGGGTTGCCCACCGGAGCTAGATCTGTCTTTGGAGAAGCGGGTGCAAGATGTGTGTTTACAGGCCATAGGGAAAGGGCTCATCCGTTCCGCCCACGATTGCAGTGAGGGTGGTTTGGCTGTGACCCTGGCAGAATGCTGTATCCTAGGGCAGCTAGGCGCTAAGATCACTATTGAGCAGAGCGCACCACCAGCAGAGCTGCTCTATGGTGAAAGCCATAGCCGCATAGTACTATCTATGGCCCCAGAGAATCTGGCTGAATTGCAGCAACTGGCTGATCAGTTGGATGTACCTTTGGAAGTAATTGGGCAGGTACAGGATGGACCCCTAGAGATATCCGGTTCATCCCTTGAGCGCGCTGTTACACCTTTCATCAATTTACCGGTACAAGAGCTGGAAAGCACGTGGCGGGGGGCTATTGCATGCCATATGGATCGATAATGGCATCAAGACAGGATTTCGGCAGACCGCAAGAGGCCTGTGGCGTTGTGGGCATATTTGGGGAAAACAGAAATGCCAACGTTGCATCACTCTGCTATCTCGGGCTCTATGCCCTGCAGCATCGAGGTCAAGAGAGTGCAGGCATGGTTACTTCCGATGGTGAAAAGCTCTGGCTCGATAAGGGGCCAGGCTTGGTACCCGATGTGTTTGATCAAGAAGAGCACATCGATGGGCTACCGGGTTTTGCCGCAATTGGTCATGTACGGCTGGCTACTGACAGAGATCGGCATGTAGTCAACACGCAGCCTCTTGTGGTCCGCTCCACCTTCGGTAGTGTGGCTATTGCTCAAAATGGGAGCCTTGTCAACGGGGGAGAGCTGAAAAAGGGGCTCTTGGATGCCGGTGCAGTGCTGCAGACTGATACTGATTCAGAGCTCATATTGAACCTCATTGCCCAAAGCAAGCAAAAGGATCTACCAGGAGCAGTGGCTGAGACTCTTAAGCTACTGCGGGGCGCGTATGCTTTGGTGATTTTGGCTGAAGATATGTTGCTGGCTGCCCGGGATCCTCTGGGCAACCGGCCCCTGAGCCTGGGCAGGTTAGAAGAAGGTTATATGGTAGCCTCTGAGTCGTGCGCAGTGGCCAACCTTGGAGGTGAATTGCTGCGGGAAGTGGAGCCCGGGGAGCTTTTAATCCTAGATGAATCGGGTTATCATACCCATAGCCTGCTGCCCTCGGGTAGGAAGGCACTCTGTGCCTTTGAACACATCTACTTCGCTCGGCCCGATAGCTGCCTAGGCGGCAGGAATGCTTATCTGGTCCGCAAAGCCATCGGCCGTGAACTGGCGTTGGAGTCTGTCGTAAAGGCTGACGTGGTTATTGGCGCCCCCGATTCCGGGACATCACCAGCTCTCGGTTTCGCTGAGGCCGCAGGCATTCCCTTTGAAACAGGAGTCATAAAAAACCGCTATGTAGGCCGGGCGTTTCTGCAACCCACACAAGCTCGACGAGATCTGGCGGTTCGCATCAAGCTAAACCCTGTTGCAGAAGTTCTGCGAGGGAAGCGAGTGGCTGTTATTGATGATTCCATCGTGCGGGGGACGACTTCCGGCAAACTCATATCCCTGCTCAAAGAGGCAGGTGCCCGGGAAGTGCACATGTATGTGGCCTCACCACCATATCGTTACCCGTGCTTTTATGGAATTGAACCATCATCCAAGAGCGAGTTGGTGGCACGGGGACGCACGTTAGAAGAACTCCGCAGTTTCATCGGTGCGGATTCGCTGCAATATGTTTCCCTAGAGGGATTGGTCAAAGCCATAGGCATACCTAAACATGAGCTTTGCCTAGCTTGCTTTACAGGCGATTACCCTGTATCTGCCGTATAGTGACAGAGGGAAGATCTTGACGGAGGGAAAAGCATTGAAAAAGAGTACGTACAAAGCAGCGGGCGTGGATATCCACGCTGGGTACGAGGTGGTCAAGCGGATTCGCAAACACACCGAGTCTACTTTCCGCCCAGAAGTGATGGCCAACATAGGTAGCTTTGGCTCCCTGTTTGCCCTAGATACTACCAAGTATCGGGAGCCGATTTTGGTAGCCGGAACTGATGGCGTGGGGACGAAGCTGAAAATCGCCTTTATGATGGATAAACATGATACCATCGGGATTGATGTTGTGGCCTATTGCGTCAATGATATTATCTGCCAAGGGGCAGAGCCTTTATTTTTCTTGGATTATCTCGCCGTTGGTAAGACTCGTCCTGAGAAGATTGAACAGATTGTGGCCGGTGTTGCAGAAGGCTGCCGTCAAGCTGGCTGTGCCTTGGTGGGTGGCGAGACTGCGGAAATGCCGGGTTTCTACCCTGAAGATGAGTACGACTTGGCTGGGTTTACAGTGGGAGTAGTGGAAAAAGCCCGGGCGCTGACTGGTCAGCAAGCAAAGGCAGGGGATGTTGTGGTAGGCCTAGCTTCTAGCGGTCTGCAAAGTAGCGGCTTTTCCCTGGTCCGCAAGATCCTCTTCCAAGACCATAGCTACAATGTGACAGATCACTTTGATGAATTGGGTCGCACTCTCGGGGAAGAATTGTTGGAACCCACCCTAATCTATGTGAAGCCTATCCTGGACTTGATCGAGAAATACGATGTGGTGGGCATTGCCAATATAAGTGGGGGAGGCTTGCCGGAGAATCTGCCTCGCTCCATGCCAGATAATTTCAACGCCGCTATCGGCAAAGGTAGTTGGCCGGTGCATCCCATCTTCGATATCCTACAGAAGGTTGGTAATGTAGACGAAGAAGAGATGTATAACACATTCAATATGGGAATAGGCATGGTTGCCATATTGAAATCTGGACAGGTGGATCCCGCTATCCAGGGATTGGCACAGCACGGCATCAATGCTTACGTCCTGGGTGAGCTCATTCCAGGCCAGGGGCAAGTGGTGTTTGCTTAAGGAGGAAATAGTGTGGGACGATTGGCAGTACTGATTTCGGGGCGAGGATCTAATCTGCAGGCTTTGATCGATGCCATCGAACTAGGCGATCTTGATGCGGAGATAGTGATGGTGATCAGTGATCGGCCCGATGCACTGGGCCTGATTAGGGCAGAAAAAGCTGGTATCCCAACAAAGGTACTTCCTTGGAAGGGGGAGGAGTACCGGGACGACTATTTTCAGAGAATATCTGAGATTATGTGTGAAGCTCAAGTTGATTTGCTCATCTTGGCAGGATTCATGCGGGTACTTTCTGCTAATATCGTAAGACAGTTTCCCCATCGAATCATCAATATTCACCCTTCATTGCTACCGGCTTTTCCGGGGCTACGGGCACAGCGCCAAGCCCTTGAATATGGAGTTAAATTCGCGGGGTGCACTGTGCATTTCGTCGATGAAGGTGTGGATTCGGGCCCGATACTCGTCCAAAAAGCTGTGCCTGTCTACCCCGATGATACGGAGAAGACATTAGGGGAGCGGATCTTGATCCAAGAGCATATAGCCCTACCAGAAGCGATACAGCTGGTTTTGGCAGGCACATGGGAAATACGGGGGAGAAGGATAATATGAGAGTATTAGTAATAGGCAGTGGTGGCAGGGAGCACGCACTAGTTCAAAAACTTTCCGAGAGTCCCTTAGTCGATTCTATCTGGTGCTATCCGGGAAATGCCGGCATCGCTGGCGTTGCTCAAATACCTGACTTGCCTGCGTCAGATCCCAACACTCTAGCAGATTTCGCCCAAGTACACAAGATTGACCTTACGGTGGTAGGCCCGGAGAATTTCCTGGCAGCTGGCATAGTTGATATTTTTCGATCTCGAGACTTACTTATTTTCGGCCCAACACGGGCAGCAGCCCAGCTAGAAAGCAGCAAGATCTTTGCTAAGGCACTCATGGAAAGATATCAGATACCAACGGCCACCCACAGTGTGTTCACCGATTTTGCCAAGGCAAAAGCCTACATAGAGAAAGTCGGGGCACCAATAGTGATCAAGGCTGATGGGTTAGCGGCTGGTAAAGGGGTTACGGTGGCTCACAGTGTGAGCACAGCCCTGGAAGCTGCCCAAGCTAATTTGTCTGGTCAAATGGTGGGGGATGCTGGGCGACGCATTGTAGTAGAGGAATTTCTCCAAGGGCCGGAGGTCTCAATATTAGCTTTATGTGATGGGACAGTTTGTCTACCCCTAGCTCCTAGCCAAGATCATAAGACTATTGGGGAAGGAGACCAGGGACCCAATACTGGGGGCATGGGGGCCTACAGCCCAGTGCCTGTGGTAAATGCAGCTCTAGAGAGACAGATCTTCGATTCCATACTAACTCCCACCTTAGCTGGTTTGCGAGCAGAAGGTATAAATTACACCGGGGTGCTTTATGCGGGGTTGATGCTGACCGAATCTGGACCCAAGGTCATCGAGTTCAACTGTCGCTTTGGTGACCCGGAAACCCAAGTGGTCCTACCCCGGCTAAAGACCGATCTAGCGGAGCTGCTGCTGGCTAGCTGCCAGGGGCGCTTGGATTCCGTGGAACCATTGGAGTGGGACCCTCGGGCATGTGTATGTGTCATTGCGGCATCCAGCGGCTACCCGGGATCGTATGAGTCGGGTTTACCCATCAGGGGTTTGCAGGCCGCCAAGAGCCGTTCTGACACTCATGTTTTTCACGCCGGGACCGCTGCCCAAGCTGGGGAGGTAGTTACTGCAGGAGGTCGTGTTCTGGGCATTTCCGCTTTGGGGAGTGATATACAGAAGGCTCGAGAACGGGCCTATGCTGCCATGGCTGATATTGATTTCCAGGGGATGTACTACCGTTCCGATATCGGTTGGCGCGCGCTCTAGCAGGCAATACAGATCTAGATCTGCTGCAGTCGGAGTTGGTCACAACTGCATAGGATAGTGGAGTCTGAACCGCCTTTTGTCTCCTTCAGAGCCATAATTTGTCCCATCACCCAAGATCGTCTATAATATTAACATAGACAAACTGGTAGTAAAGAGGGGGCTTCCCTTGCATTTCTTGATAGTTGCCGATCACATCGATCCATTGTTATATGATCATTACCGGCCTGAACGGTTTCCGGACATTGAACTGATTCTGGCCTGTGGCGATCTGAAACAATGGTATCTATCTTATTTGATGTCCACATTCAATGCACCTCTGTACTATGTGCGGGGCAATCACGATACATCGTATGAACGGGAACCCCCCGATGGGGGAGAAAACATTCATGGCCGTGTCATCTCATATAAAGGTGTGCGGATCATGGGTCTTGAAGGTAGCCATGTATATACAAGAAATGCAGTGCAATATACGGAGCGGGAAATGTATTGGAAATACCTTTCCATGCGTTTCCGGCTGTGGCGCCTAGGGGGAGTTGATATCGTGATTACTCACGCGCCTCCCAAGGGAATCCATGACATGCAAACCGTCACCCATGCCGGATTCTCCACCTTTACGAAGGTCATTGACAAGCATGCCCCCAAATACTTCTTCCATGGACATACTCACCTGAATTATGGCCGCAAACAAGAGCGGGTGACCAGGGTGGGTAACACCTATGTGATCAATGCATATGGTTTTTACGTACTAGACTATGAAAAAGGGCCGGAAGGCAGCAAAGCCTATCAGACCCCTAGATGATCTTCCTCAAGTAGCCAGAAGTAGTAAGCAGAACAAATCAGCCCACGGCTTTGTCATATGTGATATTCTGCCATTTGTGGCACCGATCGCCCCACCGCGCCAAGACCGTTGTATCTTGCCGGATCTCCACAATCTCACAGTGGTTGGCGCATCCATTGCACTCAAAGCTCGTTGATGAAAACTCCAATTCACTGGCGGCAAATCCCCGGAAATTCGTTTTGCCTGCTTTTGCTATGGTTTCTTTGGCTAGGATGGCCATACCCAGGGCTCCCATCACATCAAAATGCTCTGGCACAACCACCGGTACTTGCAGTTCCTTCTCAAAAGCTTGCCTAATCCCCAAGTTAGCTGCCACACCGCCTTGAAAAACCACGGGGGCGGCGATGGACTTGCCCTTGCCCACATTATTCAGATAGTTTCTTACCAAGGCATCGCAGAGGCCGGCAATTATATCGTTGGTGCCGTGACCCATCTGTTGCTTATGAATCATGTCTGATTCGGCAAAAACTGAACACCGACCAGCGATACGTACAGGGTGCTTGCTTTCCAGGGCAAGCTCTCCGAATCTCTCAATAGGAATGCCCAAACGTCCCGCCTGCTGATCCAAGAATGAGCCAGTACCTGCAGAGCAGACAGTATTCATGGCAAAATCCACTACGACACCGTCCCGGATTACTATCAGCTTGGAGTCCTGCCCACCAATTTCCAGTACTGTTTGCACGTTGGGAAGGCAGTGTAACGCCGCCACGGCATGGGCTGTGATCTCATTCTTGACTATATCTGCACCGATGATCACTCCGGTCAATTCCCGGGCTGAGCCAGTGGCACCGGCCCCCAATATGCGGAGGGAGGGGGGGACCTTTTTCTCCAGCTCCTTCAGGCCAACCTGGATGGCCTGAATCGGCTGACCCATAGTGCGAATATAAAGGCTTTCCAAAAGCTCGCCTGACTCATCCATCAACACAAAATTGGTGCTAACTGAACCTACATCAACTCCCATATAGGTCTTCAAGCTGTATCACCTCGCAATCGTACACGCCGCATAGCCAAAAGGTCCACAAAAGCTTCAAGGCGGGTACTGACACCGGCTTTACCGGTTTGCTCATCTAGCATCAGGGTCAACACAGGAATGTTGTAGTCTTTGCTCACCTGTGGCATGATGCTCTTCGCAACTATTTCTGGAATACAAGTAAATGGTGCTAGTTGCACAACCCCATCAAAACCTCGCTTGGCATAGAGAATAGTGTCACCAATACTGTTTTGACCATGACCACCGATCATTTCCGGCAAGTAGGGTCGGGCAGCCTGCTTGATATTCATCTCGCCTTCGATGCGAAAAGCATCAAGAATAGCATTGTCCTTTGTCCAGTCAGTGAGAAATATGGCCCGATCCACGTAAACACCCATATGGCCCAGAGTTTCCACAACATCAAGGTTCACAAAAGGCTCTAGCACCACATAGATCTCCCCAATGACGCCGATCTGCAAAGGCTGCCTTTGGGCGTCCTGGGGCAAGGCACGCAAGCGCTCTAGCTCATCTGTTAATACTCGCTGGACATCAGGAACTGATTCCGCCCTATCTATCTCCCTAAAGGCTTTTGCGATTAGTCTGGAAGTGGCTCCCTGTTCCAGCTCTAGGGGGCGTATCCGATGGCTCTCTCTTTCCAATGCGTCTAAGGCCAACAGCTTCTGCCAAGTGAGCCAGGATGCAGCTAGGAAATCGCGGAAGTCAACCTTTACTAATTCCCGAAGAATGCGATACGTACCTAGCCAATTGCGATTTAAGGGCTCAAAAGTAATCACTCTCACGTCATGACCCAGCTGCTCCTTGAGAATCCTCTCTTGGAGGTGGGTATAGTACCCGGCCCGGCAAGGGCCAACACCACCAGAAGACATGATGGTATCCGCCCCGAGTTCAATGGCCTCTAGATAACTTCCCAGCAGAACCTTGAAGGGAAGACAGGCGAATTCTGGAGCGTACTTGGTACCCAAATCCAATGTACGTTTGGTGGGCGGGGGGGCCAGGACTACCTCATGGCCGATTCCTTCCACCAGTGCTTTTAAGCCTATCCAAGATGTCCCCATCCGAGGGAAACTAATCTTCATCAAGCATCACCCTTCCGGCGGACCAGCATGTCCACAAACGCCTCTAGGCGGGTCATTACTCCAGCCACCCCTGTATGTTCATCAAGAGCTAGGGACAGGAAGGGCAAACGGCCGTGCTTGCGGCAGTCAAGCTCTAGTAGTTTGTCAACCATGGCATCTGGCCCACAGCCAAAGGCGGTCACATGGATCAGGCCATCAACTAGCTGTTCTTGGAAGAAATGATACGTTGCCCGGATAACCTGATTGCTATAGTACCAAAATAGGTGTTTTGGCTGTTTAATGGCCTGGGCTTGGCGGCTCCTAGTGGGAACCATTTCTGGTGTCAGGACAGTCACGCCCAGACGTCTCAGGTTACCCAGCAGATCACAGCTGGTGAATTCATCATAAATGGCGTAAGGATAGCCCACCAGTGCCAGCCTGATTTGCTCTTTAGAACTCCCGGACCTAGCGGAGGGAGTCGGGCTATCCTTGGTAGGGGCAGTGCCATTCTTCATCCCTGACAGCATTAGCAAACCATTGCTTTTGACAGAAGACCACCATTTGCTTACCATGGCCATGGCCTCGTCAGGCAACACACCTTGAACCAACAGGGACTCGTAATAGGCTCCTACACGTAATGCACTTCGGTAGGCAACTAAAGCCCTATGTCTACCGGCACAGAGAATCTTGGCCACCTGTAACCACGCTCTCATAGGTGCAAACCTACCATCTCGCACATCTAATCGCGGGGTCAAGAGGGGCGGCAGACCTTCCACCGATGCCTTAACCATCTCGGGGAGTCCCAAGAACTTTGGGCAGAAGGTAGCATCACCATCAATGCTCACCATGCGTGGTATGAGAATGTAGTCTACTTTGCCAATCAGGGCAGCGACATGCCCATGAAAGGACTTAATGGGAATGCATGCGTCGGTTACTGTATAGCGAATGCCCATATCTAAGACGTCTTTAGTTGTAGGGGGGCTTAGTACCACTTCTATCCCCAGTTCTTCCAGATAGGTGCGCCACTGGGGGTAAAAAGAGTAGTAGGCCAGTGTTCTAGGTATCCCAACCCGGGTTGTCATTGTTCAACCTCCCGATATTTCCCTAATACTAATTCGAGATCGGTTGACAAACGCCTGCCCAAGCGGGGGATTTTTCCAGTGGATAGTGGATATAGGCGGATCTGGCCGTTCCGGGGAATAGACGACTAGAAAAGCCCATACTTAGATCTTAGGGCCCGGCCAATAGACGGTGACAGGAGGGCTACGCAGACTCTCGTGACCACCGGTATCGATGCTGGAAACCCCCACCTGGATAGGCATATCCGTATCACCCAAGGGGATGTCTGGTTGATAGTAATAGGTGGTAAGAGCTTCCGATAGCTCGGCCACCAGTTGGAACCCTGTAAAAGCATCTAGCTGTGCATAGACCCTGTAACCCTGTAGGTCATCCTCTGGTGGGGTGACAGGGGCCCAGGTTATCAGAATCCCGCTCTCATCCAGGGAAGCAGTTACTTGGGTGGGGGAAGGGGGAGGCAAATCAATCACCCCAATGATCTCCACCAGACCCCAAGCAGGGCTCCATGACAGTTGAGTGGGCTTGCCGGGCCTGATAGTGGCCACCTGCCAAGGCCCCTGATAGATGCAGTTGTAAGAATGGTAAGTGCTTTTATACAGCTCCACACGAAGATCGTGGGTGCGGGGAGGTAGTTCTTCGACAGTGACCACAACACCCGGACCTGAATCGCGGGTAAACTCCTTGATCAACTCTGGCTTCGGTCCGTTGCCAAAGACAAGCTTACCTTTGAGAAGTTCATAGCTGGCGAATTCACTCAAATCTAGCTCCACCACCAGTTCACCGGGGGCAGCAGTGAGAGTAAGCCCAGTACTAGTTGTCTTTCCTTCCTCGACTAAGATAGAAGCTGAACCTGTATATAGCAGTTCCTCTTGTTGACCAAACACATCTACCCGCAGCTGCCAGGTGCCAATGAGCACTCCAGATAGCGTACCCGATGCGGTCATGTTGACGGGATCAACAACGAGATTCTGTTCTACGATGTGGGTGCCACGACTGAGGGTGGCTATGACCCGGCCTATCTCCTGATTCTCTCCCATTCCTTTGGCTAGGGCAGCTCGTACGGCTAGCCCTCCGGTGGGGCCTGGGGGGCTAGAGGGTGGGTATGACACAGAATGCCCCGGGTTTCCAAAGCAACCGCTGGCCAAGGTAGTGAAACCCATCAGGACCAATACTAGGCTCCAATAGCTTCTCCACGGCAAAAACGACACAAAAAACCGCCTCCTGACCTCAAGTGGGCAGGCGACGGTGATAGGCTGCCGGGTACCCCCGGCCCCCTAAGTATAGGCCCTTGGGCACATTTCTGTCAAGATTTGGCCTTGACAGGTTTCACCTTGTGGAGATTGACCTTGCAAGGACTAGCGGCAATAAGTTGTATCATGGGCAGCTCTTCCATGGAAGAATCATCTGCGAGCAAAGGGGTTCTTGTCCAAGGAGGCCATGAGCTTCTCCTTATCTACATGGGTATATATTGTGGTGGTAGCTATATTCTCATGTCCCAACAGACGCATCAGGGTTCGCAAATCTTCGCCATTGAGATAAAGCGCAGTGGCGAATGTGTGTCGCAGCTTGTGGGGGGTAAGCATTAGTTTCTTGCTCTCCGGCAAGTGAGTCAAGGCTACGTATTCTTTAAGCTTTTGCTGCACTGCCCGGGGCGTGATCCGAGTATACCTATTGCCTAAGAACAACGCCAAACGATGTTGGCCCTTGGCTTTGTCCCCAGGCCGAACCTTCATGTAGGCGGCGATTGCTTCTCGAACAACAGAGGGGATTGGCACGGGCCGATTCTTACCACCCTTGGCACCAGTGACCCGATAAGAGTCAGTATCTGGTCCGATGGCGTCTACATTCATCTTAACCACTTCACTGATTCTCAGACCCATGCTCAACATGATGAGAAATATGGCGTAATCCCGCTCAGAGCCATGCTGGCTTACTGTATCGAGGAAATGAAAGGCTTCTTCGGCAGAAATTGCTTTTCCGTCTATCCGT
>DAIQRD010000012.1:0-1721 GCA_036786445.1 Bacillota bacterium | reverse complement strand
GGCCTCATTGCGTGGTATAGTTCTGGTCTCCAAATCGCTGATTAAGGAGGGATCTGGTAGCAGCTTATGGTTGAACAAGTACATGAAAAAGCGCCTAACTGCCACGATCTTGCGGTTGAGGGTAGTCTGGGCATAGCCAAGGGTTTCCTTGAGAAATAGAAAATAGCCCACCAGATCATCGGGCTGAATTGACTCAAGATCGACAGTAAAACTATCAAGCAACCGTCCGGATACGGCCGAAAGTCTGTAATCGTTGGCCTGTAGAGCGGCTTCCAGATCACCATAGGCTGTTTGATCTTGAGGTGGGGTTACACAACTGCACCTAGCCAAAACAAGATGCAGTTTCAAAAGCCTCAGATCAGATCGATAAGCCTTGGCGGTATTGATGCTCTTTGTAATGCCCAGTACAGCGATGAATCGTTCTACCTGTAAATCGAAATCCAGCATGTAGCACAACCTCCAGCGAATCGCTTTCTATCCATATATTCCAGCACTTGATACCCATTCCCTGTAAATGGATGGGGGAGAGGGCACTAGGTAGGCAACGATCTCATTCTTGGGCGTGAGACTTGGCGACGGTCGGCAGATACGATAGCATGACATCAGAGGTAATTCCAATACTGAGAAACCAGGTCGCTCCAGCCTTTCCCAACGCCACTTCGCAGAAGATATATTATGCGAAGTGGTGGCTGCTGGGATTATACTAGTTGAAGTGGGATCATCGTTCCTTCAATAGGCTCTATTTCGTCGCCAATTTGCAGACTCGCTTTAATTCGAATGACTGCCAAGATTATGTACCTCTCCCGAAAATCGGTACTCGACGGGAAACGCAGTCTCAGCCGGTATCCAATAGCGCTTTGGCTAATGACAGTCTCTGAGCCGAAGTCTAGGCAATCGCCAAGAGTTTCCAGCCTGATGATATTGCCCCGGCAGCATGCCTTCCACTCACAATATTTGTCCCCAAGATCCAAGCGGATAAGATCAGCGCGCTTATCATCCAGATCTCTGAGAATATGCAATTCAAGCACCAAGGAGTTACAGCTGTAGTTCCAGGATATGCGAATTGGTAACTCTTTGTGGGCAACCATAAGGCGCTCCAACGCAAGATCGCTTTCTTCATTATCGCTTGTGGAGTAGACCGTTTTGTCTGCAATCCTTACCTCATTAAAGCCCAATTCCTTGATTATGTCTTCACTTGCACGTTCGCGGGAGAGTGTTGTTTCAAGAGAAAGGTTCGGTGCTACCCAGAAACCATCCCATAGCCTCAGTGGAAATCGCATCGATTCCTCCGCCAAACCAAAGAGATCGTCGCCGAAAAAGCTACTGTACATATAGCCAACGTACCTAAGGGAGTCATAGGCCTCGAATCTATCAACTAGCCTCCAGAACAAAAGGCTGTCAAAATCATTGTGGTCCATCAAGCGGCGTATTTCTAGTAAGTCACCCAACCGAAGTCGTCCTTGTTTTTTGAAATGCTCCGAGTTAATGTAATCATTCAGCATGTTGGCGCACCCAATCAGGACTGCCATTGATGGCTTGGGTAGGAACAAGTCCTTGGTGCCTGCGGCAATCCCGGGCATGGAGTTAATCCTTAAGTCGTTATACGTTATCTTGTTCAACAATCTAGGATAGACATCATACGTTCGAAACCATTTACCTAAATGAAGGGCAGATTGGTAGACTTTCTTGAATGCACCCGTCTCTGTGTGAGACGGGTGCAT
>DAIQRD010000145.1:0-4947 GCA_036786445.1 Bacillota bacterium | reverse complement strand
AAAGCGAAGCCCCTGTGGGCAGTTCCATTTCTTCGAACTGCAGTTCTTCCTGGGGCTCTGAAACCACCGAGGGGGGTTGGGGAATTCCCGGCCTTAGCAGTTGGATATCGGAGTCGCATTTACACACCACATCAAGATAATCATCGAGTTTCTGATCAAGCTTTTTGATGATATCGTCAATTATCTCCCCTAAATCGCTGGCCCGGTGGATTGCATCCTCTACATCGGAGCGCTTGGCCAGCGAGATCCGGTTGAACTCATCAGCGGAACCAACCAGCAGACGATAGGAATTGGTCAATGATGCCAGCAGAACAGCGAGTTGCTCGATACACTGCTTGGTCAATTTGCAGCTGCGCACCGTCCAAAAATCATACTCGTAACGGTGTTCGGGCAACACAAAGCGATGTCGCTCTTTCGTCAAGATCGTCACCTCCAGAAGCCACCCTTAATACATATGTAGCTCTTCTCTGCGGTAAGACAAGTCGGATCATGAACTAATTCTTTCGTCGGGCGATTATAGTAAAACAGAAAGAGTAGTGCAGTATTGGTGAAAGCTGTGTATAATGGGAGTAGAGTAAAATATTGGGCCGCGGACGTATCGAGAAACCTGAGTCGATTACCTTATATGGAGGAGGGAGGTGATCCGGCTTGGCCATACAGTGCCCCGAATGCAAGACCTACAACGTCACCGCTGCAGAGACTTGCAAGAAATGCGGTGCCGCCTTTAGAGCGCAACTGGCCAAAATAGAGCCAGAACAGCCTGAAAAGAAATCAGGATTCTTTGCCCGCCTCTTCGGAAAAAAATAACCACAAGCAGAGACCGGTGTCAAATGACACCGGTCTCTGTGTTGCCGCCAGACGCACTCGCCCCAAGTAAGCAAACTGAAGGACTCCCACACCCGATGAAGAACCAATCATACAAAACCCTACTGACCACCACGCCCCCGTACAAGGAGATGAACCTAAAATATGCGCTTTGATCTGCACACACACACTAACCGATACTCAGCTTGTGGGAAAGCTACACCGGAAGAGATGATGACTGCAGCCCTGGAGTACTCACTAGATGGCATAGTGATTACTGAACATGATGTGCTATGGAGCAAACAAGAGATAGATGAGCTCCAAGCAGCCTTCCCCCAACTGGTCATTTTGCGAGGAATCGAAATCAACACCGCTAGCGCCGAACATATCCTAGTTTTCGGAATCACGGATCCTTCGTTGTTTACCAAGTACATGGAAGATGCCACCCTTGGTGAGGTAATCGAAAAACACCAGGGCGCAGCCATCTTGGCTCACCCCTATAGGTACGGCGATACCGTGCCCCCCGAAACACTAGCACTGCCCCTACATGCCATAGAAGTTGCTAGCAACAATATCCGGGCACATATGGAACCACCTACATATTCTTTGGTTGAGCGTTTAGGGGTCCCCGCCGCCGCGTCCAGTGATGCCCATTGGCCAGAGAATGTGGGCCTTTACGGGGTAGAATTCCCCCACCCTATAGCTAACGAACAGCAGTTGGCTGCAGCTATTCGAAAAGGGGACTTTCAGATCTTCATGGACACCACCAGAATTAATCGCATGAATTTGGAGCTGGATGATGAAATATCCCTCGCCCAGCGACTCATGGGCCAGGGATACTCCGACTACGAAATCAGGGACCTTTACGGCTTGTCCCTATCTATGCTCCGGGCCTTGCGGGCTGGCAAAGCCGTCCAATTCGTAACACCCAGATTATAGGCGTTGCGTACTCGACGCGATCAGAGTACTTTAATCTGCGTATAGTTCATCCAAAATCGTTGTATCTACGAGGCCCTCGAGATCTATGGGTTCTCTGATGATGCCGATCTCCTGCAAAAATAGCGCCGTCCCGTCTAAGCCCGCCAGGAGCTCAGGTCCAATTTCCGATGAAAAGATGTATTTGACCATCACTTTCTCCACCAACTCCGGTGGTAGCTTCGTCTCCTTAGCAACTAGCTCCATCGTCTTGTCTGGCTCTCTTTCCATAAATTCTAGACTACGGGCGTGGGCCTGCAAATAGGCAGTCAGTATTTCTGGCCGCTGCTCTCGCAAATCCCGACGCACAGTCATCACTGTCAGGCCAGGCATCAAGCCGGTCCCGTCTCTGAGGACCACGATCTTGCCTTGAGTTGCCAGGTTAGATAGCACGGGCTCCACTATGCAAGCCGCATCTATCTGCCCAGCCATCAAAGCTGTAACAGCGTCAGGAACCAGCATATTCACTACCTGGATATCCTTGAACTCTAGCCCCGCTTCCTCCAATGCTTTGGCCAGTAGCAGATGGGTTTCCGTGCCTACAGGAAGGCCTACCGCCTTGCCTTTCAGGTCTTTCACATTATTCAGCACAGACCCGGCCTTAGTCACCAGTGCAAATCCCGCCGGAGCCTGGCTATATGCTGCGAAAATCTGCAGCTCTCTGCCTCCGGCATAGGAGGTGATGGTGGAAGTCCCCCCCATAACAGCGGCTATGTCAAGCTCACCAGCGGCCATGGCTTCTGTCATTAAGTATCCCGCCATAAATGGCTTATACTCCAACTCCAAGCCTAGCTCCGCCATGGCTTCCTCTAAAAACCCCTGATCCTTCATAACGATACTCGGCACATTCAAAGGCATGGGGTTGTATGTTACAACTAGCTTCCCTGCGCCCAACGCTACACTACCATATACCAGTATCATGGCAACCAGAATCCCTAGTCCAATCCAGTGCTTAACCTGCTTGCCGAAACTTTTAGTACGCTCCATTTGTGATCCCCCTTCTTGTCTTAGTCCTCAACTATAATAACATACCCATCAGTTCCTGCCGGAAAACGTTAAATTCTCCACTGGTTCTATCCCGAGGATAGGAGAGATCAATAGGAATCACCTTCTTTACCATGCCAGGTCTTTCCGACAGGACTACTATATGAGTGGAAAGCAAGACTGCTTCGTCGAGATCGTGGGTCACAGCTATCATGGTTAGCTGTCGCCTTTGCCAAATCCTGAGGAGTTCATCCTGCATGCGCATGCGGGTGACAGCATCTAGGGCTCCCAAAGGTTCATCCAAGAGGAGCACCTGGGGGGAGCCGGCCAAGGCCCTAGCTAAAGCTACCCTTTGAGCCATGCCCCCGGAAAGCTCCCTGGGATAGGCGTTGGCGAAATCCTCTAGCCCCACCAGTCGCAGCAGATCCTTCACTGCATCTGGATTACGGCCCCTGTCAGGCAACCCCAAACGCACATTGTGGGCTACGGTAGCCCACGGGAAAAGCCGGGGCTCCTGAAAGATCAAGCCTCGCTTCCAGCCCGTTCCCTGTACCAACTGACCCCCTACTCTGATATATCCTTGGGTGGGGACCTCCAGGCCAGCTATCAAGCGGAGCAAGGTGGTCTTGCCACAACCGCTTTGTCCAACAACAGTCAGAAGGGCACCTGCCGGAATACACAGATTGATATCGGCCAAAGCCTCTAGGCCATCATGCTTCTTACCAAACCTTTTGCCAAGATGCCGAATCTCAATGTCCGCTGCTGCACACTCCAGCGCCATATTATCCACTCCGCCAGTACAAGAGGTGTTTTTCAAGTGCTCTGCACCCCCAATCAAAGCCCGAACCCAACAGGCCAATTACCGCTATGCCTATGAAGACTTCATCCATCCTTACCAACGATCGAGCAGACATGATCATGTATCCCAACCCGCTAAAAGCAGCTAGCATTTCCGCCGCCACCAATGCTCGCCAGCTATTGGACAAGCCCAAACGTAGTCCCGTGATTAAGCTAGGGGTGGCCGCGGGTAAGATGAGTTCCCGCAAGCTTTCCCAGCGGGAAAACTGCAACAGTCTGGCCACTTCTCTATGATGACGGTCAATCTGGGTGACGCCCAGAATCGTATTCATGAAAATGGGGAAAAATGCTGCATAAACAATAACCGCCAATTTGGTAGCTTCGCCGATACCCAGGACAAGAATAAAAACCGGAATCCAGGCAACCGGAGGTATTTGGCGCAAGAATTCTAGAGTTGGTAAGACAAACTGCCCAAAGGCAGGCAGGCAGGCCACCACGATCCCTAGGGGCACAGCGATTCCTGCAGCAAGGGCAAATCCTTGGCTAATACGCTGCAAGCTAATACTGATATGAGCTGCAAGCTCCCCGGTGGATATCAATCGATGCAAGGCTGCCACCAAAGAGCCCGGTCCAGGCAGTATGCCACTGCCGAAATCTTGGATTGCTGTCAGCCACCACCAAAGGACCAGTAATACCAAAGGGAGCATGCTCCCTCTAATGAACCGCAGCCCTCTTTGGGTTATTCTCCCTTTGTTCAAATCACATAGTCACTCCCTAGTACGATAGACCCCGCTCCAGGATCGTCCTAAGGCTTCGCTTAAGAACTGAAGATTCCCTGCAATCCAAGGAGATCATCTGGGGACATACTCCATAAATATCCAGCAGTTTACAGATCTTGAGAAGGAATCAAGATTTACACAAAGAAACCTAGATCACGTGGCTGATTGCTAAGAAATATCCGGCACTTGCCTCGGGAGGCTATTGGATGTCTATTGATGCGGAGAAAACTGTATTAGCTCTACCAGAGGTGAAAGCCTGTCGCATTTTTTATCAGGACAATGAGCTGGATCAGATCTACGTTTCTGCTGACATCCCAGCTAAACATCCCGCCGAACGGCTCCAGTGTATAAAATCGCTGGTTCGCTCTATAGTTGGCGCTCTAGCCCTTGAGCACGGGTGGAATATTGACTATCGCAAGGTCAAGATAGTCGACTCTTTGGAGGTTGATCTGGATAGCCAATCAGTCAAGCAATATGAGCACCGGATCCGAATCATGGCAGCTTATATCAGATACTTGCCTGAACCTGAGGTCTGCGTAGAGCTTGAACTCAACGGTTCTACCTATTCGGCACATGCCCCCTATGATGCAGCAGATCCCGCCCGATC
>DAIQRD010000011.1:0-33472 GCA_036786445.1 Bacillota bacterium | reverse complement strand
AGAGCTCGGTGATCATCGGGGGAGAGTATCAAAATTCATGCTACGGTGATTACCAAAGAGAGATGGATATGTTGAACACGGCCTTCTGTGAAGTGATGATGGAGGGCGACGCCAAGGGCAGAACGTTTAGCTTCCCAATCCCCACTTATAACATCACAGATGATTTGGATTGGGAATCCCCCGTTTTTGAGCAAGTCTTGGCTATGACGGCGAAATATGGCATCCCCTACTTTGCCAATTTTGTGAATTCAGATCTTTCTCCTGATGATGTGCGGAGTATGTGCTGCAGACTTCGTCTTGATGCTAGAGAACTGCGTAAGCGCGGTGGAGGTCTGTTTGGAGCTAATCCTCTCACAGGCTCTATAGGCGTAGTTACTATCAATCTGCCTAGGATTGGGTACCTCAGCCAAAGCAAGGGTGAGTTCTTCGATAGACTCGGGGGCCTAATGGAACTAGCAAAAGAGAGTCTACTTCTGAAAAGACGCATCTTGGAAGACCTAATGATTAAGGGTCTCTTTCCCTATTCCCGTTTCTATCTTGATGATGTCTACAAAAGGTTTGGCAAGTACTGGGACAACCATTTCAACACCATCGGTCTTGTGGGTATGAATGAAGCCCTACTGAATTTCATGGATTGTGATCTAGTGTCAGTGGAAGGTCAGGCCTTCTCCAACGAAGTACTAGAATTCATGCGAAAGCGGCTGGTGGCGTTCCAGACTGAGACAGGGCAGCTCTTTAATTTGGAGGCTACCCCAGCAGAGGGTACATCTTATCGTTTGGCCAAATTGGACAAGAAAGCTTACCCCATGATCATTGCCGCAGGGCAAGCAAAGGCTCCATATTACACAAACTCTACCCAGCTGCCTGTAGGCTATACAGACGACCTATTTGAAGCTTTGGATATTCAAGAGGACCTACAGATCCTCTATACTGGTGGTACAGTGTTTCATGCATTCTTGGGGGAGCAAATTGATGATCTGACGGCACTACGCAGCCTGCTGCAGACGGTCTTTTCCTGCTACCGGATACCGTATTTCACTATGACTCCTACTTTCAGTATCTGCTCCACCCATGGATATCTCCGAGGAGAGCAGGCACTTTGCCCAAATTGTGGTCAAGCCACAGAGGTTTGGAGCCGGGTGGTGGGTTTTTATCGACCCGTGAAAAACTGGAACCCAGGTAAGCAGAGTGAATTTGAAGAACGGCGTACTTTTACCTGTGCTGAGGTTGCATCATGAAAATCGGTGGGATTATCCCCTTGAGCCTACTGGATTATCCCCAGAAGCCGACCATTGTCGTCTTTACCAGTGGCTGCAATCTACGATGTCCCTTTTGCCACAATGGTGAGTTGGTGACTGGGAGTGAGGGGATCGATGAGGACGAGGTATTCCAGCTACTCAACAGGAAGATTGGTAAACTGGATGCTGTCTGCATCAGTGGTGGCGAACCTACTATACATGATGACCTAGATGAATTTATCGAGGGGATCCGAGCTTTTGGATTCAGAGTTAAGCTAGACACTAATGGTTCTAGGCCGGAGATGTTGGAGAGATTACTGACCAGGGAGCTTTTGAATTATGTAGCCATTGATATCAAATCTTCGCCTAATCGTTATAGGGATGCCACCGGAGGTAAGCTGGATTTTGCTGTAGTGGCAGAGGCTGTAGCCAAAGTAAAGGTGAGCAAGATCCCCTATGAGCTGCGCACTACCGCGGTGCCGGGTATTGTGGACCTGGAGGACATAGCCATGATCGCCCAGGAACTGGGAACTGTGGAGCGCTTCGCCTTGCAGCAGTTCCGGTCCAAGAAAACACTGGATCCGTCTTTCCGGGGGACAAGGACATATCCACAAAGTTGGTTTGAGAAAGCAAGGGAGCTTCTGCAGGGCAAGGCAGCGGAGGTCCTGGTGCGGGGGATTTGAGCGTTTTGGGCGGATTCGGATTTCAGGGTATTCTATCCAGGGATAGCCACCCAGAAGAACCAAATAATCATGACCGCCGCAATAGTGAGCTTTAGGATCGTCCCGCCCAAAAGGCCGACTAGAGTACCGAAGGCTGCTTGGAAGGCCTTCTCTGTCTGGCGGCCCGTGAGGACTTCCAATGCGAAAGCGCCCAAGAAAGGCCCTATCACGAATCCCAAAGGCCCCAGGACAAATGGGCCGATGATAACACCTAGGATGCCTCCCCAGACGGCAGCCGGAGAACCGCCATATTTCTTGGTGCCGTAGGCGGTGGCGGTGTAATCTACAATCATGGTGGCCAACACAGCTACTGCTTGGCCCAGGTAAAACGTGAGCGAAAACCCTTGAAACTCGGTGAAGAACCCGTACAGCAGCATGCCCAGCCAGATCAGAGGCGAGCCCGGCAAAGCCGGCACGAAGGTGCCCAGAATCCCTAGGACAAAAAGTATTACAGCGATAGCCATACCCGCGGCAGACATGTTGTTCATTCCCCTTCCAGGTTTTCCATGGCAGTCTTCGAGATTGATTTAGAGACAGGGAACCTCCAGCTCACCGGCCACGTGGTGGAGGTCCCCTCACCAGTATGTGTCAAGATGATACCTCGTTAACAATCGACAAAGAGTCAGCCTACATTGAGACGCCGGCTCCAAAAAGACTACTGAGTCTCCTGCCAGTCGATTCTATCTACTTGGTCCGGTGCAATGCCATAGAGCAGTGCAATGTCCAGCACTTCATCGAAGACGGATGGATCCCCTAGGAGGACTATGGCAAAGTTGCTGGGATGGAAATGCTTGGCTATTGCTGCCTCAATATTCGACCTATCCAGGCTTTCCACTAATAGCGGATATTCTTCTATCTCCTCTAGGGATCGGAAGCGCAACCCAGAGGTAATAGCTGAGGCAGTGCCGCCTAGTGTCTCGAATCTCAGTGGGTAGCTGCCAATCCGATTGGCTTTGGCATATTGGATTTCTTCCTCTGTAACCCCCTGGAGCGCAAACTTCTCCAACTCCGCCTTGATCACTGCCATGGTGCGATAGAGCTTTTCGTTACTGGTAAATGTGGAAAGCATGAACATGCCATTATGCTCTCCGCCCCGATAGCCGCTGCTAATGCCGTAGGTTTCACCCATCTCCGAGCGGATCACCTTCATTAACCTGGATGAAAAACTGCCCCCACCTAGGATGTAGTTGTAGAGCTCCATGGATATCCAATCTGGGTTAGTCCTAGAGGGCCCCCGTTGTACCATCCGAATCTGCACCTGGGTTTGGCCTGGTTTTTCAATGAAGAGCATCCGTGGGTGGTCGGCGGGCTCTGGCATGGCAATTTTCCTGGTCTGGTTGGTCTTGGTACTGGCGTCGGCGGACCACTTGCCAAATTCCGTTTCCACAAGGAACTGAAATTCAGCAGGATCAATATCTCCGGCAGCAACTAACATGGCATCATTGGGCCTGTAATATTCCCGGGCAAAAGCTTCCATATCCGCTGCCTGGATGGATTGAATAGAGACAACATTAGCTGGGCGGCCCAACGGATGGTCATCGCCATACAGGTAAGCTACAGCTTGATCGCTAGCCAGGGCGAAAGCGTTGTCCCGTTGCCTGTAAAGGCTGCCGAGAAATTGCTGGCGTAGGGTCTCGACTTCGTGAGCTGGGAAAACGGGGGCAATGGTTATATCAGACATGAGATCTATGGCCAGCCCTAAGTCCTTGCTCATCACCTGAGCGAGGATAGTTGTCATATCATCATCGGCCCAGGCACCGAGAGATCCACCGGTGGTGTCGATTATTTCAGATATTTCCTCAGCGGTTTTGTTCTGTGTTCCTTGTCTGAGCATGGCAGCTGTGAAGCTAGCGAGACCTGCTTTCCCTCTGGGCTCTGCGTAGGTTCCCGCCGGTATCACCAGCTGGAGTGCAGCTATGGGCTGTTGAGGGCGTTGTATCAACCAGACATCAAGGCCATTATCTAGCTGGAAATGGGTGATAGGGGGCAAGCACACTCTCCTCGCTTGAGGAGATGATAGTCCTAACTGGTCCGCTAAGTCTTGCAGTACAGCGGTGTTGGATGTGGCTTCTTGCTGATTTTGCACAGCTCCTGGAGCCACATCGTGGGGTTTGCCTGCCTCTGCATCATCGCCAATCATGTTTTCTTCGGTGAGGGCCCCAGGTCTGACCCTGAAAATAGTCAGATTCTCTGGTCGTAGGTGCCTGCCCACAGCGGTCTGGACATCTCGGGAGGTAATACGCAAATAATCCTCTACGCCTGCCTCGAACTCCTCGATGCCACGACCTAGCACTACAGCAGAGCCAATGGCATTGGCGATACCATCGAGAGAATCCAAGGAAAATGCATAGCTGGCTGCTACTTGGTTGCGTGCTTTTTCCAGCTCTTCTTCTGAAGGTGGGTTCAGCGCCATTCCTTCAATCTCTTCTCTCATGGCCTCTATGACTGTATCGGGTTCGTGATGATCGAGATGGAAAGCCAGATTCAGAAATAGCCCGGCATCACGAAAGGGCTGGGCATAGCCTGCTGCAGCCACTGCCAAGCCTTGCTCACGGACTAGCTTTCGGTGTAGTCGGGAACTCTGGCCGGCAGAAAGGATCAAGCTGGCCATCTGCAGGGCCGTGTTGTCGGAGTTGGTCGTTCCGGGGATTACATAGCCTCCTAAGATGGCCGGGAGCTGCAATGGCATGGTGATATCTATATACGCAGGCTCTGCACGCTGGGGCAGCATCACCGGACTTCTTGGCGGGATAGTCTTGGGGCTGGTGGAGCCAAAAGCTTTTCGAGCAAGGTGAGTCGCTGCTCGGATATCTGTATCACCGGCGATTACTAGAACTGCATTGTTGGGTGTGTAGTAGTCACGGTAGAACCGCTGCAGATCATCTGCTGTGATGGCATCAATACTGTGGATTGCGCCTGCCGGTGTCCAGGCATAGGGAGTTCCCTCTAGGCTGGTGGCTAGAAGTCGGTCTAGAGCCGTACCAAGAGCATCGTTTTGGAACCCGATCCGGAATTCCTCTTTGACAACTTCCTTTTCTATCTTCACTTTAGCTGGGGTTATGTCAAGATTAATCATGCGCTCCGCTTCCAGCTGGAGAACAGCTGGCAAGAGACTACTGGGTACTTTGTTCCAATAAACGGTTACGTCATTGGTGGTAAAGGCGTTAACCATGCCACCGACGGCGTCAATTAGGTGGGCATGACCATTCTTGGGAATCTCTTTGGAGCCGTTGAACATCATGTGTTCCAAGAGATGAGCCATACCATGTCGCCCCGGTGGTTCGTCCCGAGAGCCCACCTTGTACCAGAGGTTCATGGATACCGCAGGCGTGGAATGATCTTCGTATACATAGATCTCCAAACCGTTGGGAAGGACTTGGCGCTCCACTTGAACAGTATGCACAGATGGTAGCGTCAGGGTGCTTGCCAATGCAATCTGGGGAAATGCCATGATAATCAATAAAATGAGGCCAAAGCAACAGATTGCTATTAAGTCGCAGTAAGTCCCAGATGGTAGCAGTAGGCGGCAACTCTCCCATTGTTGATGCATCATCATTTATTAATACTCCTCTCCAAACTAGCCGTGGCCCACACGATCAGGGATCGACAGCTTTGTATGGGTTTCTTTTTCGATCCCCTATATTCCTTTGCACAGGTATCAACATTTGGTGGAGAAAAAACCCCCGTATGTACGAGGGTTGTGGCTAGATTGGCGGTCAGGCACTAGGTTGGAGGGCTAGAGATAGTATATCTGGGCTTTGCACCAGGGTGACGTAGGTGGGGAGCAGGTGCTTATGAGAGGCCTCGAATAATGGATATGATCTCTTGCGTGTTTTCTAGATTGTTCAGCACACGATCTGCCCTGGCGTCACGCAGCTCTTGGGCAGAAAAACTGCCGGTTGCTACAGCAATGCTATGGAAATTATTGTCTTGAGCACAGGCAATGTCTCTAGGTGTATCCCCGATGACCACAACTTTATCAAAGGTGGTCTTGAACAGGCACTGGGCTTTTGCAAGGCCCTGGGCAACCAGCTCTTCTCTAGTAGCTCCGTCTTCAGCGAAACCGCCAGTGGAGAAAAAATGATCCAGTCTATGGTGGGCGAGTTTGATCCGGGCTCCTTCGGCAAGATTACCGGTGCCCAGGGCAAGGAACATGTCTTTCTCATTTGCCAGGGATTCTAGGAATTGAACTGTTCCTTGGGCAATAGTGCCGGGATCTTCCTGAAGAGCTTCATGCAGGTGTTCTAAGTACAGGGCAATGAGCTTTGGATCCTGGGGTGATTCCTGCTCAAGGCCAGCTGTATCCAGCAGCTCTCGCAGGATGATGAAATCTGTCTTGCCACAGGCAGGGGCTATGTCACTGGTGGTGAGTTGGACGCCAAAACGATTCTTTAGAGCCCTTAAGTAGGCCGTTAATCCAGCTGTACTGTTTAGGATCAAAGTGCCATCGATATCAAATAGAAGCAAGGTGTTCATAGGCAGAATTCTCCTGACTCTGTTAGTTTGCATGTCGTTTTTGCAGTATAGCCACTCCGATGGCGTCCAGCAACGCCAGCTGGGCAACTCGAGAAACACCAGCATCGCTCATGATGACGGGCGAACTAATCGATGTTAGGAGGAGTAGATCCACATTCTGCGCTAGAGGCGAATCGGGATAATTGGTGATACCTACAGTAGGTATACCCCGTTCTCGGGCCCGTTGCATTGCCTTTACTATGCTTTCTGTCACACCCGTATGAGATATGCCCAGGACTACATCTTTCACAGAGGTTGTCTCTATTGCTACACTGTGTAGAAACGGGTCAGTTATGGCTACACACCGAATGCCCATTCGCTGATAGGTTATGACTACGTTCTGAGCGATATAACCGGAGCCACCATGGGCATAGAGCTCAATCATATCTGCCGCAGCTAGCCTATCTACTGCTTGTTCAAAGGCGTCAGTGTCAACTTTCTCCCAAGAGTTGCCTAGGGATTCCTGCATCAAGGTGAATATCTTTTTCAACACCATGGTGGGGCTGTCATTGAGGGTGATCTCTTCATAGGGTGGCGGCGTGGCAGAGTAGTCCTGCAATCTTTCCTGGAGAAAAGCCTTCTTGAACTCCAGAAATCCCGTATATCCGAGCTTTTTGCAGAAGCGGACTATGGTTGCCTCGCTGACTCCGGCCTTCACAGCGAGATCGGAGATGTTGAGAAACGTTTCCTGCATGGCATTTTGGAGTATGTACTCCGAAACCCTTTGCTCTGCGGGGCTTAGGTTAGGATGAATACTTCTGACTCTGTTGATCGCCAGATTGTTATTTAGATTAGGGGTTGAGCCCATTGTATATCACCGACCTTACTGCATACTTATTGGAGTGCCTACCACATATCAATATTCTCTTGTCTTGAAGAAAATCCTTCACGTCTGGTGACAATACAGAAAAATTTCCTTCAGAAACGCTCAGTTGGTGAAAAAAATGTTCCGTCACAGGCCGCATAGTGAAGGATTACTTTCATGGGTAAAGAATATTCATCTATGATACTCTTTGTTTTCATAAAGAGTGAGGATAGCATGACCATGGACTAACTCAGTCAAGGCGGTGGTGTGAAGGGTTCGATTGCATTGACACAGTTGGAGGGGAAGGCATCACGTTTTCATTCACTACTAAGGAGGAGTTTTCATGTCCCGAATGAGATTACGCCTCATGAGTGTGTTCCTTGTACTTACGCTTATCTGCGGTTTGGCGTTGGTGGCCAATGCTGCGGCAGATTCCAATGATTGGGACGAGATCATAGCTGCAGCCAAGGCAGAAGGTACAGTGGTTATGTATGCACCTTCCGGCAGAGTCGCCAATGCTGGCAAAGTTTTTGAGGCCAAGTATGGAATCAAAGTGGAATCTGCTAAGATGCAGGATGTTGACGTAGTGGAGAGGATTATTCGTGAGCACGACGCAGGCATCCATAGTGTAGACCTAGCTTGGATAGAGGATCCCGCGATACTATTTTACGAGCTGATCCCCGATGGATATGTTGAAAATTATGTTCCGCCCACACATACTTCCCTAATTCCTGAAGAATACCAGAACCCCTTGATTTTTCTATTTCAGGTGCGCATGATCGGGTATAATGGCGAAACCTACAGCGAATCACCGATTCAGAGCCTGTGGGATCTAACAACCAAAGAGTGGGAAGGCCGACTAGTAACCCGCAATCCACTGGTCACATCACCACACCTATCTTGGTTTAGTGAGCTTGTGACCCGCTCCGATGAACTAGCTGCCGACTATGAGGCGCGTTTTGGAGAGCCCCTGGAGTTGACAACACCCAATGCCGGTTGGGAATTCATCAAGCGGTTAGCTGAGAACCGACCGGTACTAGTTACCAGCGACACTGATGCGGGAGACGCGGTAGGGGCCCGAGGTCAGGCGCAGCCCCCCCTTGGTCTGTATGTATTGGGTAAACATCGGGATGTTGAAGTTAAGGATCTGGCTCTCGAAGTTGCTACAGGGGTTACTCCCCTCATCGGCTATCACTACCCTGCATATCTGCAGATGATAGCCAATGCTCCTCACCCCAATGCAGCCAAGCTCTTCATCAGCTTTTTGCTTGATGAAGAAGGGGTGAATGCTTGGACTTCTGACTTGGGCGCCTACTCCACAAACCCCAATGTAGAGGCTTTGCCTGAGGACCCGATTGGGGGCTTAAGTGATTGGGCCAAGGTAACCTGGACCTATGACGCGGAAACTGCAGCCCGCACCCGGGGAGAAGTCCTTGATTTCTGGATCCGCCATGCTCGTTAAATGACAAGGGATGTTGGGGAGAGCTATGTTGACTCTCCCCAACATATAGAATCAACGGAGGTGGCAAGCTCGCATGAAATCGGCCTATGGGCTCGAACCCAGTACTGGATTACCTATCAAGTTGGAACGTATTAAAAACAAGACCGTACGCATCCTGATGAATCCCCCGGTCTTGATCAGCATAATTTTGCTGGTTGTTTTGGCTTATCTGGTGATTGCTCCTTTAGCCAGTATGTTGCAGGGGGCTATGATGGTTCATAGAAGGGACCGTTTTAATATCTCCGGCAGTAGTGTTGGCGACTTCACTACATATTACCTAAAACGGGTTTTTGCCAGTGAGATGAGCCAGTATATTTTCTATCGGCCTTTATTGAACACCCTAATGGTCGCGCTGCCGATGTCTGCCCTAGCTCTGCTTATTGGTAGCGTGTTGGCTTGGCTGGTTACAAGAACAGACCTGCCATGTGCTAAATTGCTTGCCAACCTAGCTGTAGTGCCTTATATCTTGCCTTCTTGGACGCTTTCCCTGGCTTGGCTGACCCTATTCAAGAATCGCAGGGTAGGAGGGGCCGCAGGCATACTGGAATCTTTTGGAATAATGCTGCCAGATTGGATTTCCTATGGACCTATTCCCATTATTATCACTACAGCACTGCACTATTACCCCTTCACTTTTCTGCTCATAGGGAGTGCTTTGCGTGATTTCGATGCCCGCTTGGAGGAAGCAGCCACGGTGCTGGGAGCCCCTCGCAATGTGATCGTTAGGCGCATAATCATTTTGCTGATTATCCCTGCCATTCTCTCGGCATTGATTCTGACTGTATCTCGAGGGTTTGGGACTTTTGGCGGGCCAGCGTTTCTCGGGGGCCCTGTGAATTTCCATGTGCTTTCCACAATGCTGTATGCAAACTTGCAGACCGGTAGCCCAGGGGTGGCATATATTATTTCCCTAGTCATGATCGGTCACAGTGTCCTCTTTGTTGTGTTGAGCAACAGGTTTTTGGGTAGCCGGAAAAGCTATGCCACTGTTGGTGGACGTACACCAAAAGCCAACCTCATTCGTTTGGGTAAGTGGCGTTATCCGATTTTCTTTGTGGTGTGTCTGTTTATCTTCACAGTGGTGTTTGTCCCTATCTTAATCCTCGGGATTGATACTATCATGCAAGTTCCCGGGCGGTATACTTTGGAGAACTTGTCTTTACACTATTGGCTAGGGAAGTCTAACCCAGCCATCAATGCCGGGGAGCCAGGTGTATTACGGAATCCCGCTATCCTTCAGGCCTTCTGGAATAGTGTGAGGTTGGGTCTGTTTGCTTCCCTTAGCTGTGGTGCTCTAGGGATATTAGTGGGCTATACCGTGGTACGGCTGAGGGGTACTAGGATCTCTTCGGTGCTTAATCAGATATCCTTTTTGCCTTATCTCATCCCAAGTATGGCTTTAGGTGCCATCTACTTGTCTCTATTCTCTCGACCGAGGGGGCCAATTCCCAGTTTGTACGGGACCTTTACGTTACTTGTCTTGGTGGTGATGGTCAATAATCTGCCCTTTAGTTCCCGAGCAGGTATTTCAGCGATGATGCGCTTGGGTAACGACATCGAGGAGGCGGGTATTGTTGCCGGGGCAAATTGGTTTACCAGAATGCGTCGACTGATCATACCAGTTCAGCGAAATGGCTTCCTGGCTGGCTTGGTCTTGCCTTTCATTTCCGGTATGCGGGAGCTGAGCTTGATTATCATCTTGATTACGCCAAGAACTCAAGTCCTAAGCACCACGATTTTCAGATATACCGATGCGGGATATTATCAGTTGTCCAATGCGGTGGTTCTTCTGTTGATTTTCATAGTTGTAGTCATGACCCAACTGCTTCAGAAAGTAACGAAGAGTGATCTCGCTAAGGGATTAGGGGGCTGATATAGATGCCAGATATACGCCTAGAAGGGGTTTCTAAACGCTGGGGAGATGTCGTAGGAGTTGAGAATCTAGATTTAATGATCCCCGATGGTAGTTTTACGTGTTTGTTGGGACCGTCGGGTTGTGGCAAGACTACTACTTTGCGGATGATAGCTGGTCTGGAAGAGCCCACGGCAGGCAGAATATCTATGGATCAGCAGATCGTTTATTGCTCGGAGAGGGCCTTTTCGTTGCCCCCGGTAAAGCGACGAGTAGGTTTGATCTTCCAGAGCTACGCTCTCTGGCCCCACATGACCGTTTATCAGAACATTGCTTTCGGCTTGGAAATGCAAAAGAGAAAGCAAGAAGAGATTGTCTCCCTCGTCAAGCAAGTAGCCGAGTGGATGCGCATTGACGAGCTCTTGGATCGATACCCATCTGAGTTAAGCGGTGGTCAGCAACAGCGGGTGGCTTTGGCTCGCAGCCTAGCCCCGCAACCTGATTGTCTGTTGATGGATGAACCTCTCAGTAATCTTGATGCCAAGTTGAGAATCGAGATGCGGGCAGAGTTAAAACGTATTCATGCAGAAACAAAAATGACCATCGTATATGTGACCCATGACCAGCTAGAAGCCATGACTATGGCATCGCAGGTAGCAGTAATGAGTGAGGGGAAACTGCAGCAGTTGGCTGAACCTCTGATGCTGTATCACTATCCGGCCAATTTGTTTGTTGCGGAGTTTGTAGGCAACCCACCTATCAACATATTGCCGGGCAAGGTTGCTCTTGGGCAGGAAAGTGTTGTTCAGTGCAGAGGTTTTAGCTTGCCCTTGGGTAATAGCAAAGGTTTGAAAAATGATGAGGAAGTGATGGTGGCTGTAAGGGCTGAGGACGTCTTGGTTGGCCAGCCAGAGGAGTCCGGCAGTATTACATTTACAGTGTATTCTGTGTTACCAACAGGTGGGGAGACACTAATTAGGCTGCGGCGAGGAGACACCTTCATGACAGCCAAGATTGATGGTTCGATTCGTCTGGATATCGACAGCACGGTTGGCCTAAAAGTGCGAACCGAGCGGCTCCTGGTCTACGGTAAGGAGAACGGAGAACTGTTGCAAGATGTCCCGGAGGGGCAGGAAGCATGGGTATAGTCTAGAGGGAGGCAAATCGCATGAGAATTGGTCTTTCGTTACCCACTGGGTACCTTGCAGGCATGGTAGGTGACGATGTTGATCAAATGTGGATAGACATGTTTGGGCCTAGGGAGTTAGGTCTTGAATCTTTGAAAGGGTTAGGAGTTACATCCATTGAGCTCAACGATATACGGGAGCACACTTCACTGGTGGAGATAGAGCGGGCGATGGACTTTGTCAACCAGATGAAGCTGCAGATTAGCGTGCATTTGTGGCTCCCTCGGCTGGACACCGGCGAACTCCCTGCAGCATTTCGCCAAGTCAGCCAGGCTTTAGGCGCCTATGAAGCGGCGATGATGGTACCAGCTCCTATCCACGGACACCGTACACCGATGTTTCCTTCTACCGAAGAAACTTGGGCCCATACAATCCGGGATCTTCAGGCTTTGTGCGGCATGTTAGAGCAGAGCAACTCCCCAATTATGCCTACTCTTGAGCTCTCGCGCAAGAAGGCAGATGGCCCCATTGGGATCACATTTGAGGAGATACTGGAATTGGTAAAGGCTGTTGATTCCCCTAGGCTGGGTATCTGTTGGGATCTTGGCCATGGGTTGTCCAATGTGCTGGTGCATGGACATGAAGAGGTTCCGCCAGAGGATTTCTTGTCTCAGCTGACCCACACACACATCCATGGAGTTCTGCCCAATGGGCGCACCCATGGGCCAATAGGGGTGGCCAATGGAGTCGGGGCGAATAATGCCCGTACCGGCGAGTTGTTGAATATCCTGAAGGAATTTGGATATAAGGGCATCTACAATCTGGAGCTATACCCTGCTCGATGGAATGGGACACCGGATCATCGGAGAGATCATGTATGTCGCAGCATTGATAGATTATCGGATCTAGGGTGAGTGCCTCATAGGGCCGGGAGGCTCGGGTTTCAGATGATACACTCGGGCCTATCCCCAGCCACATTTTGCAGTGAGACTCCCAAGGAGGTTAGTTGATGAAAGTGACCATTCAAGGGACGAGCTCTTCTTCTGGTTTGCCCACTTATATGTGCACTTGTGAAGCTTGTACTAGGGCCTTCGAGGACGGTATGCGTCGGCGCCAGAGTATGACATTGTTTGAAGTGAATGGTGCCTCGTATTTGGTTGATTGTGGCTTCGATCCAATATTGGCTGGGGTAGTTGACTATTATCAACGAGTTGACGGCATCTTTCTCAGCCATCCCCACCTAGATCACATGTACGGGTTATATAGTCCCAATTGGCGGAAGATGAGGGGAGACCATATCCCTGTCTATCACCCCTTTGAACAGATACTAGATGGGGACGCACTGGACATAGGCTTCTTTAAGCTGTTTTCCCATTATGCAACCCGACAGCAGAGGTTTGATTTCAGACCTATTGAGACATGGGAGACTGTGGAGCTTCCTGATGTCCGAGTGACATGTTTTCCACTGCGCCATAACAAAGAAGATAGCACGTACTATACATCGGCTGCTTGGGGTTACCTATTTGAAGATTCATCTAGCCAAGCTCGCTGGGTCTACCTATGTGATACCCTCGGAATGGATCAGGAAGTGATCTCTTTCCTGAGTGAAAGACAGATTGACCTAGCTATCATAGATGCAACTTTCGGCTGTGAGCCGGCAAGAGACGGCCACAACAATTTCGAGACCGCCTTAGAGATATTTGCTGCCATTGGCGCCAAGCAGGCTGCGCTGACACACGTAAATCACACGAGTCTAGGTGAAGCGGATCTAGAGGCCTTGACAGCGCTAGATGGCTTTGACCCGGGGCGCATCGTTGTGGCGGCCGATGGCATGAGTTGGAAGCTGTAACCGGACAAGAGAGGTCAGACCGAGGGGTGGTGATCACCGGGGACAAGATAAGAGGGTGTGTATAGGAAAACCATAGGATGTTCTCATACAGGAGGGAGCCCATATGAATTACAGGCGGAAGATGAGATTATCACATGTCTTGACTCTGCTCGTTATGATGACATTAGCCTTCGGTTTGACTGCAATCTGCTATGCTTCCGGGGCGAATTCTGATGATTGGGAGCAGATAATAGCTGCAGCAAAAAGGGAAGGCAAAGTGGTCATGTACGCAAATTCCGGCAGAGTTGCCAACGCCGGTAAGATTTTCGAGGCTAAATACGGAATCAAAGTAGAGTCGGCCAAGATGGATGATGTGGAAGTGGTTGAAAGGATCATACGGGAGGTGGACGCAGGCATCCATGCCGTTGATGTTGCGTGGATCCAAGAGCCTGCCGCACTTTTCTATGAGTTGATCCCAGGCGGCTACGTGGAAAACTACGTTCCTCCCACACATCTAGACATAATCCCAGCAGAGTACCAAGATCCCCTAGTTCTCCTGTTTCAAGTGCGGATCTTCGGCTACAATAATGAGGCCTACAGCGAGCCACCGATTCAAAGTCTGTGGGATCTTACAACTGAGGAGTGGGAAGGCCGACTGGTGACCCGCAATCCCCTACAGACGTCAGCTCACCTTTCTTGGTTCAGTGAGCTCGTTTTCAATCGCTCTGACGAATTGGCTGCTGATTACGAAAAGCGCTTTGGAAAACCGCTGGAGCTGACAACACCTAATGCGGGCTGGGAGTTCCTAAAGAGGTTGGCGCAGAATCGGCCTGTATTAGTTACTAGTGACACTGACGCTGCAGAAGCGGTAGGAGCCCGTGGTCAGACCAAGCCTCCTGTCGGTCTGTATGTATTGAGCAAACACAGAGATATTCAAGTCAAAGATCTGGCACTCGAGATTGCTGCAGGAGTCACACCGTCTATGGGCTACTATTATCCAGCCTACCTGCAGATGATGTCCAGTGCTCCACATCCAAATGCAGCTAAATTATTCATTAGTTTCCTCCTCGATGAGGAAGGGGTTAGCGCTTGGACTGAGGATCTAGGTACTTATCCCACTAATCCTAATGTTTTGCCTCTACCTGAGGATCCAGTAGGGGGCTTGAGTGAGTGGTCTAAGGTTACGTGGACCTATGACGCAGAAACGGCAGCCCGCACTCGGGGAGAGATCCTTGATTTCTGGATTCGCCACGCACGTTGATCAGCAAGAGAAGTTTGATGGGGGGCCTAGAGGGGGCTCCCCTTCTCAAAAGCTCCCCCCATTGTGCAGTTCTATCGATAAACTCCACTCTCCCATCAGTCGTACCCTCACCTATGGAAACCCCAGGGGATAGAAGAAAAACTTTCATACTTGTCCTATTTGTGAAGGATTCTTTTCCTTCAGGACGAATAGTCTAATTAGGCGCTATGAGGATTGTCTGAACTATAGGAGGCGAGGGCAGATGGCGGGTCATAAAGATTGCCACCTGGAAGATACTTCATTACTGTCGCGACTGAAGCTGCATTACGCTAAGCCAATAAACCTTGTATCTTTATTGCTCATAGCGTTCTTGATTTACGTTGTGGTTTTGCCTGTGGGATATATGCTGTCATCCTCACTAAAATGGCAACCGGGTGATGTTCGACTCTCCCCAGCTGCCCAACCGGGTCGTTTTACGTTTTTTCATTGGGACCGTATACTTGCGAGCCCGCTCAGCTCCGCCATGTTCTATGAGCCACTGATGAACACAATGGTGGTGGCTATTGGCACCTCAATTCTGGCATTACTAATAGGACTAGCCCTTGCATGGCTCCTAGAGCGCACGGATCTTCCCGGGAGAAGATGGTTTGCGTGGTTTGCTCCGTTGCCATATATGATGCCATCATGGTACATAGCCCTTGCCTGGATTGTCTTTTTCAAGAATGATCGGATAGGTGGTTCTACTGGTCTATTTCAGCACTTCTTTGGAATCGCTCCGCCTAACTGGATCAGTTATGGCCCCATCCCCATAATAATCACTTTAGCCGTTCATTACTATCCATTCGCATTCTTGCTAGTATCTTCGGCACTAGCCTCCATAGACTCTAGTGTTGAGGAAGTGGCGCTTACCCTAGGTGCCTCCCGCGGACGTATATTGAGACGTATCACTTTCCCGTTGGTCCTACCTGCGATCTTATCAGCTTTTATTCTAACATTTTCCCGGGCAATGGGAACCTTTGGGACACCTTCGTTCTTAGGATCACCGGTACGGTATTACACTTTATCCACCATGCTTTACGCCAATCTACAGAACCGTCTTGCTGCAGATGCCTATGTGATAGCTTTCTTCTTGATCGTTGCGTCTGCTGCCATAGTCTTCATAAATCAGAAAATAATCGGTTCAAGGAAGAGCTACGCCACAATTACTGGTAAGGGACACACCACCCAGACGGTTTCCTTGGGAAAGCTAAGGTGGCCCATAGCTATAGCCATGGGCGTATTTTTCGCAGTGGTTGTCGTTGTGCCTCTGGTGCTGCTTGTCTGGCAAACCTTAATGAAGGTGGACGGCGATTTCAGCCTAAGCAACCTTACTTTGCACTATTGGATAGGAAAGGGGCAACCTTTGCTAGAAGCGGGGTTACTGCGCAACCCAGTGGTGGGACCTGCCCTTTTGAACACATTGAAGGTGGCCGTAATATCTGCTACATTGTGCGCATTTCTGGGTCTAATGGTTGGCTACCTCGTGATAAGAATGCGTGGCAGTTTGCTTGCACGTTTGCTTGAGCAAATTGCTTTTATGCCATACTTGATCCCTTCCATTGCTTTTGGCGCCATATATCTGACCATGTTCTCCAGACCTATTGGGGTGATTCCCAGTTTGTACGGTACGTTGGCACTGCTGGTGCTAGTATCTGCTGCTAAATACTTGCCACTGGCGGCGAGGTCGGGCATGTCTGCCATGATACAAATGGGGCAGGATCTCGAGGAGGCAGCCATCGTGCAGGGGGCTGGGTGGCGAAGACGGTTTAGCAGAATAATATTGCCATTGACCAAGTCCGGGGCTGTGTCGGGGTTCCTCTTTGCCTTTATTAGTGGCATGAAGGAACTGAGCCTAGTAGTCATGCTGGTAACACCGAAGACTGCAACCCTTAACACCTTGACCTATCGGTACGCGGAGAGAGGCGTTCATCAGCTCTCAGATGCCATTATTCTGGTCATAATCGTGTTTATACTGGCGGCTCATGGGTTCACTAACTGGCTTGGTCGAAAAGATGGTGGCAGGAGAATGGAGGTTTGACGGATGCTGAGTATTCAGATAGAGGGCCTGCATAAGCGGTTCGGCAAGACTATAGCGGTGCAGAATCTGTGCTTGGAGATCGAGGAAGGCGAATTCATATCGGTGTTGGGTCCCTCAGGTTGTGGAAAGACAACGGTACTGAGGTGTTTGGCAGGACTGGAAACGCCCAACAGCGGCTCGATTCATATGGATGGCCAATTGGTGTTTTCCTCCAGTAAGGGCGTAATCGTACCACCGGGCCGTCGCGGTATCGGGATGGTATTTCAAAGCTATGCATTGTGGCCCCATATGTCGGTGGGGGCCAATGTCGCCTTTGGCCTAGAAACTCAGGGTGTAGCCCGAGAAGAGTTGAAAAAGCGTGTTTCGGAGGCGCTAGAAATCGTTGGCATCGGTGAATTGACTGAGCGATACCCCTCAGAGCTATCCGGCGGTCAGCAGCAGCGGGTGGCGCTTGCCAGGGCATTGGTGACAGAACCCAGGACACTTCTACTTGATGAGCCATTGTCTAATCTCGATGCGAAGCTGCGCCTGCAGATGCGATCGGAGTTGCAGCGGTTACACCGGCGTCTTGATTGCACAGTGGTATATGTTACACATGATCAGCTTGAGGCCAGCACCCTCTCCACTCGGATAGTATTGATGCGTCAGGGGGTCTTGCAGCAGATCGGAACTCCCAAAGAGATATACCAAAAGCCGACCAATGCTTGGGTGGCCGACTTCATAGGAAGCCCGAGTGTCAACTTCATTGCTGGAACCGTTACCCAAGATGGTGAGGGCGTAAAGCTCAGTGGAGGCTCGGTATTAGCTATGAAGAGGACCTCTTGGTCAGCTGGTATGGGGGTTACCGTTGGTTTAAGGCCGGAGACAATCTCAATAGTGGCCAGTACAGAACTATCGGATCTTGTGGGAACAGTGCATTCTTTGCAGCCTGCAGGGAATGAGACGTTTGTGCAGGTCCGTGTGGGGCCAGATATCGTCACTGTGCGTGTGTTTGGTGAAGCCGATTGGGCACTAGACGAGGGGGTGGGATTGCGCATCGACGAACGCACTGTACTTGTGTTTCGATCTGATACAGAGCAACTATTGGATGGCTGAGAAGGTGTGGACCAAACATAAAAGGAGGAGTTCCGGTGATGCAACCAGTGCATAAGGGTATATGTGTTTTTCTGCTTCTTATGGTGGCACTTGTAGGTTTTACTCTAGTCGTGTCCGCAAATGATTGGGATGCCATCGAGGAGGCAGCTAGGGCAGAAGGCAAGGTAGTAGTATATTCGTTCTCTTCCCGGATCATGGATGTTAAGCAGACTTTTGAGGAGGCCTATCCAGGCATAACGGTTGAGGCTAGTAATCTAAAGTCATATGACTTGGTAGAGAAAGTCGATAGAGAGCATGCCGCAGGTATACGCAACGCCGATGTGATCTTCATATCCGATGGCGAAGGCAGTGTAATTGGTGATTTGTTGCAGCGGGGTGTTATCAAGAACTTTGTCCCGGATGATCTGGTAGATCTATTGCCTGAAGACAGAAGAGAACCTCTTCTAACTGTGTTTACTCAGGCGAATGTCCCATATTACAACACTTCATTGTTCGAAGAATCTCCCGTCGATTCTTGGTGGGATCTCACTCGCCCGGAATGGAAGGGCCGGATTCTCATGAGTGATCCATTGAGCTCGGCTGAAACTCTAGGCATGTTCATTGCCATGGTTCAACATGCCGATGAAATGGCAGCAGCATACAAAGCTGAATTTGGAGAAGAGATTGTAACACGCAAAGGTGAGAACGCGGGCCACGAATTCATGCGCAGGCTCATCGACAACGATCCGGTGTTTGTGAAGTCTGGTTCCAACGCTGTGGATGGAGTTGGTAAAGGTGATATTCCCATGATAGGGCTCGCCAGCTCTCCAAAGCTCCGTGAGGTCAATCAGAAGGGACTTTCCATTACCGTGGCATGGGATATAGCACCGGCTCTGGGCGTGACAACTAAAGCATACGTTGCCATGATGGCTGACACTCCCAATCCCAACGCGGCTGCACTCCTTGTCCGTTGGATGATGGGAGACAGTGAAGGCGGACAAGGATATGCGCCATTTCATGTTCCCGGATCCTGGTCTAGCAGGTCTGATGTGGGCGCACCACCGGATAGCCCTGCTTTTGAAGATGTTGTTATCTGGTCAGAAGACCCTGCGTACGTATGGGTCAATGGAATGCAGGTACGGGATTTCTGGATGTCAGCATTCAAATAGGGCAACATAAACGCAGGGATGTAGGGCGGAGAAGAACAGAGAGATCATAGTCACAGCTTTACTTGAGGGCGCCGATTCGAGGATATTGAGTCGGCGCCTCTAAGTTAGATTGATTGCAGGTATTCATCCAGGAGTTTGTAGTATTGAATGGTGTTGAGCCTATCTTTTACCTGCCGGATACGTTGTTTTGTGGCGGGGTGTGTGCGGCTATAGCCTTGGCGACCACCGGTCAGGCGATATTCCAGATTTTCTAGTTTAGCAAGCAGCGACAGCATGGCCTCTGGATCATATCCGGCACGGCTTAGATAGCGCAGCCCCGTTCTGTCTGCATCATACTCTTGCTCTTTGCTATATCCCTGCTTGATAATACCTCCAATGGCGTCGACAAAGTCGAAGCTAGATGTCACATCTCCTGTGGCGACGGCCAAGAAAACGCCAGCCATTACCAGCGCAATTTGGCGATCATAACCTTTTACAGCGTGCACATGGGTGATATGGGCAGCTTCATGGGCCATGACTGCTGCGATTTCTGCATCGGAGTCCAGCATTTCCAGGAGGGGGCGTGTGATATATATGTATCCTCCGGGTAGTGCATAGGCATTGTACTCTGTGGCTTCAAGGATGCCAAAGGTAAATCGCAGATCGGGGCGCTCTGAGACGGCGATCACGGGGGCGACAACCTCTCTGATATGCTGGATCTCTCGCCCCGCATAAGTGATATCATACATTTGCTCCATATAAGCTGTTACCTCACGGGCCAGCTTGGCTTCGGTGCCCTGTGGCGCCTGATCTCCAGCTAGGCTTTCTGCACTAAGGGCATCGGTGAGTATGGCATTGATTTGCTTCACTGTTCGTAGATTTCCTTGTGCATCTCTAGTCTTGCCTTCCTCAAAGCGTAGATGATTTATACGCTGTGTCTGGGTGTCGAAGATTTGCAGGTGGTCGTTCAGGTCTTTGTTAACCCATACTATTTTCCTGGCTCTTAGGGTTTTACATAGTTTTTGGAGAGCTTCAGGGCTCAGATACTCAACTGCTTCAGTTAGGTTGAAGATACCGGCGTGGGTAAGGGCGGCGGTTTGGACATCACCATCAGTTAGGTAGGTGAAAGGTGAGGTCGAGCTGATGTCCGTGTTCCTGATAGAGCCCAGGAGAAGTATGTAGTCGACTATCTGGCCGATTCGCTGTGTGGGTTTCGCAGGTTTTACCGTTAGGGTAACGGTCTGTGCTTCTGCACCGAGACTAAGCGGGATTACTTGAGAACCCCGCCCCTTTACTAACACAATTGCTGTACTCTGTCCCGATAGGGCGTCGATGGTAAACTGACCGGCAGCATTTGTTTGGGCCATGGCACTGCCGATGATAAGCCCGGCTTGGGGGATTGGTTTGCCCCGGTCATCGACTATGATTCCAGCCACTTTGGTAACCTTTGGTGCTTGGCTGCAGCCAGTCACGGCAATTATTAGCAAGGCAAAAAGAGCAATCCAACGTTTATGTATCCCCATGTCTGCCCTCCATGTCAACGTCTCAGGATTATTGAAAGCGTTCGCCGGTGAACCGGAATAGCTGGAGTGTCATCCAATGAACCCTTTTCTCTCCATCGAAGCCGTATCCTGCATGAACTTGGATGCCAAAAGTTGTGAGACGGGAAAATCAAATAACTGGCCAACGAAGCAGGAGAAAAGCTAAGGGAAAGTGTAACTTTACACATGGGCTTACATATGTGTTACAGCAATTTCATAGGCGGCTGCGGATCTATACATGTACACACCAATCCGAAAGAGAGTTCCTTCCTGTCTTTGCAGAAATACTATGTTCGGGGATTGTCAGGCACCGGCATTAAAGGATAGTCAATTAAGAAAGGGGTTTACTATGCAGAAGGACAAGCGCATTCCGGTGTTGCTAGATACAGATATCGGCTCAGACATTGATGATGCCCTGTGTCTCACCTACCTGTTGGAGCACCCACAGTGTGAGCTCTTAGGGATTACGACTGTATCCGGTGAGCCAGAGAAGCGGGTTATGCTCGCAGATGCGGTATGCAGGGTTGCTGGCAAAACCGGTATCCCTATTCACAGTGGCAGTGGGGAGCCGTTAGTTGTCGAGCAACGGCAACCTAAAGCCCAACAGGCAGAGGTATTGAGTAAATGGGAGCATGAGAAGGATGTCCCGTCCAACACAGCCATTGATTTCCTTCGTGAGACGATTCGTAGCCGACCGGGAGAGATTACGCTCTTGGCCGTCGGACCTTTGACCAATATCGCTTTGCTATTTCAGATTGATCCTGAGATCCCCCGCTTACTTAGATCTTTGGTGATGATGGCTGGTGTTTTCTATCTGCCCAATGAGCATGTTAGGTATTCGGCAGAGTGGAATGTCTTGCTAGATCCCCATGCTGCCTCCATTGTTTATAGGACGCCGGGGTTACCAAATCTATCCATCGGGTTGGACGTTACCACGCAATGCCAGTTACCTGCAGAAACATGCAGACAGAAACTAAGAGGTGGCGCCCTTGATGTAGTCCGGGATGCTGCAGAGGTATGGTTTAGGCAGAGGCAAGTTATCACATTCCATGATCCATTGGCAGCAGTGGCTATTTTCGCGCCGCATTTGATGCAATATGAAGAGGGAGCTGTGGAGATAGAGCTAAAAAGCGATCATCTGACAGGTATGACCATTTGGGATCCAAGGGCCGAGGAAAGACCCAATCGGATCGCCGTAAAGGTCGACTCTGATGGATTCTTTGAAGAATATTTTCGTGTTGTAGCGAAAGGATAAGAGAGTTAACCTAGCCGCCCTGTTGTGGTAGCACTCTCGAAATTGAAGCATGGGGAGGGGAGATTATGAAGCTAGATCGTAGATATACAGAACAGATTTATGCCGGTGTTTTGGGCAAAATCATCGGTGTATATCTTGGGCGTCCCTTTGAGGGGTGGACCTATCAGCGCATCATGGATGAGTTGGGGGAAATCAGTTATTATGTCCATGAGAAGTTGGGCTTGCCTTTGGTTGTGACTGATGATGATATCTCCGGGACTTTTACCTTTGTTAGGGCCTTAGCAGACTATGGCTACGACCGGAATATTACACCTGAACAGATCGGTCAGACTTGGCTCAATTACTTGATCGAAAATAGGACAATTCTGTGGTGGGGTGGAATGGGGAATTCCACAGAGCATACTGCCTATCTGAGGCTCAAAAATGGAGTTACCGCTCCCCAGAGTGGATCCATGGAGTTAAATGGTAAAGTCGTGGCAGAGCAGATTGGGGCTCAGATCTTCATTGATAGTTGGGCCATGGTTTGCCCTGGTGATCCGGGGTTAGCGGCAGATTTTGCCCGTAGGGCCGGCTCTGTTAGTCATGATGGTGAAGCTATCTATGGGGCACAGGTCCTGGCAGCAATGGAAGCCCAGGCATTTATTGAACCTGATCTCGACAGTTTGATCGATACGGGTATTTCATTCATACCAGAGGATTCGGTCATCTATCGCATGATCGGAGATATCCGAGAATGGCATGCACAGGAAAGGGATTGGCGGAAAGCCCGGGAGCTCTTGGAAGCTAACTATGGCTACGATAAATATGGCGGCAACTGCCACATGATTCCCAATCACGGGCTGATCATCTTGAGCTTGCTTTACGGTGATGATGATTTCCAAAAGAGCCTTATGATAGTCAATACTGCAGGCTGGGATACAGACTGTAATGCCGCCAATGTCGGATGTCTACTGGGAATCAAGAATGGGCTGGAGGGGATTAACGCTGGGCCAGATTTCCGAGGACCAGTGGCTGACCGCCTGTACCTACCCACTGCCGATGGGGGCAGGTCAATCAGTGATGCGGTTATCGAGACCTATCATATTGTGAATCTAGCCCGGGCGTTAGTCGGGGAGGAACCGCTGGCACCAAAAGGCGGAGCTCGCTTTCATTTTGCTTTTCCTGGAGCTGTTCAAGGATTCCAACCGGAGGCCAGTATTGAGTCCCAGGGGACTGTGACGGTAGAGAATGTAGCCGGCCACAGCTCTTTAGGTGAAAGAAGTCTAGCTTTGCGGTACAGTTATGTGGCAATAGGTCGGCCAGCTCGGGTGGCCACGGGCACGTTTATCCCATCTGATGCCTTAGGGCCAAGCCACTATTCCCTAATCGCTTCTCCCACGCTCTACCCAGGGCAACTGGTTCGGGCTAGGGTCAGCACGGACAGTGAGAATAACCGAGTTGTTGATTGCTCTCTCTATGTGAGAGTATATGATGGCTGTGATCAGCTCCAGATAGTAAAGGGCCCTGGTATTGGATTGGAGCCGGGAGTAGAGCATGATCTTGCCTGGAAAGTCCCAGATATGGGTGGACAACCCATCGCCGAAATTGGTATTGAGATCTCTTCAGATCGGCGGGCCGATGGGACGGTATACTTGGACTACCTCACTTGGGATGGGGTACCGACGGTAACATGGACCCAGCCCCCCAATGGAGGCACAGTGTGGCAAAGAGCCTGGGTAGATGGCCTCGATCAGCTGTTATTTACCCACGAGCCCTATCGTTTGATTCAAAACACGGGAACAGGCTTGATGATGCAAGGTACTCGGGAATGGACTGACTACACGGTGACAGCAGATATCACTCCCCATATGTGCGAATCTACTGGTATTGCTGCCCGAGTACAGGGCATGCGGCGCTACTACGCACTCTTGCTCTGCAACCGCGGGTCGGTCAAGTTGGTCAAGGAGCTGGATGGTACTCAGTTACTCCATGAAGTAGCTTTTGATTGGGAATTTGGCCAGACTTACACCCTAAAATTGCAGGTTGAGGGGAACAGAATTAGAGGCTGGGTGGGAGCAGAGTGTCTCTTTGATGTCACAGATTCTGGCCAAATGCTCACATCGGGTGCTGTGGCTATGGTGTGTCAAGAGGGACGGGCGGCTTGTGGTACGGTAGCAGTTGCACCAGTAGTCAGCTAGCTGCTATTTGGGTGAAAAGCAAAGAACCAAGGAGGACATTTAGCTTTGCTGTCTTTCCTTGGTTCTTTTTGATTCAATCACCTAGATACGCTTGCCCCATGGCATTTGCAGCCAAGATAGCATCCCTTACCATATTGGCCGTCACCTTAAAGGGCATGTTGTGAATAGTCTCACCCTCTTGCGTTGCCGCCTCTGCTACCTGCATGATTCGATGAGGATCAACTCTCTTAACCCCCAGTTGAGCTAGGCTTACCGGCAAGCCGACAGCTAAGCAAAATCCTATTACTTCCTCTATTTCTTCAGTGGAGCGGCCTTCCAAGACCAGTTGGACTACAGTAGCAAAGGCCACCTTTTCGCCATGGTAGGCAGTATGGGTCTCGTCTAGTGCTGTTAGGCCGTTATGAATGGCGTGAGCTGCAGCCAAGCCACTGCTTTCAAAACCCAACCCGGAAAGTAGAGTGTTGGCCTCTACTACGTGCTCCAGGGCAGGAGTGACCACCTTACTCTCAGCCGCCCACATGGCCTGCTCTCCATACTCCAGCAGTGTATCGTAGCAAAGGCGAGCTAGTGTGAGGGCGGCGAGAGTGGTACCGCCTCCAGCCATACTCTGGGCAGCGGATTGGGCACAGGCCTGTGCCTCAAAGTAAGTCGCTAGTGCATCTCCCATGCCACTTGCCAGGAAGCGGGGAGGGGCCGCGGCAATCACAGCTGTATCTAGAAGTACCAGATCGGGATTATGGGGTAAGAGCAGATATTCCTCGAACACGCCGGTTTCTGTGTAAATAACGGATAAAGCACTGGTGGGAGCATCGGTGGCGGCAATTGTGGGCACGATGGCTACAGGTATTTTGAGATAATAGGCTACTGCTTTAGCTGTATCTAAGGTCTTGCCACCACCGACTCCAACAACAACATTAGCATTTTCCCCTGCCTTTCTTTGCAGGCGGGCAATCTCCTGACGGGAGCATTCGCCTCCAAAGAGTTCTAGCAAGGGTTCCATATGCTTGGTGAAAGAGTTTCTAATCTGATCACCCAAAATCCCCATCACTGCCTTATCCACGATCACTAAGGGCTTGTTACCGATCTTGGCCACATACTCCCCCAATCGCGCTATAGTACCGGGACCTTGCACATATTTGCCTGGTGCGATTAAGACTCTATCCACATTCAATCCCTCCTATCAGACTCAAATTGGCACTCACATTATGTTTTCCCAGTATCGAGCAGATCTAATCAGGAGCACCAGCATCTTGGGTTTTGGCCGTTGGCAGTACCAACAGGGCGTATAGCGCTACACACAAGGCGAAGATGCCTTGGTAGCGGTACATGGTGGCGGGACCTAGGCGGTCAAACATGAAGCCTGCCAAGGCATTGCCGGTGGTAGCGCCTAGCCCCCAAAAGACTGCGGAAAATAGAGTCTGTCCCGTACTGCGCAAACTCGGGGGAACTTGATAGTTGATGTAATTCACTGCAGCCGTGATAAAGAAAGCCCAACAGGCTCCATGAAGCAACTGGGGTATCAGTGCAAGCAAGGGAGTCGTCGCTAAGGAGTAGAGAATCATACGTAGGCTGCAAGCAAAAACGGCGGTTACCAGGAGGGGTTTGACCCCCCAAGCCGCTATGATCCTATCGGCCACTAAGAAGAAGGGGATTTCGCTGATGCCCTCAATAGTGAAAGCCAAACCTATGGTGGTGTGGCTGGCTCCCAACTGTTTCAGGTATAGAGGGAGCATCGATAATATGGAAGCTGCTGACAATTGCAGCATAAAGCCCATGACCAAGAATTTGACTAGATTTCTATTCTGCAGGATGGTTCTGAAGCCGGCGAAAGCTTTGCCCTGGAAATGTCCTGCTTTTCCTGGGGGGATAAACCGCCATAATAGTAGGTAGACGACCCCCAAGCCTAGGGCAGCGCAGACAAATGCTGACTTCATGCCATATCTCTGGGTGATTTGGCCAACAACCAAAGCCATGGTTGACCACCCCACCGCTCCCCATAGCCGGAAGCGAGCAAAGCGTCCGCCGGATTCATCGAGATGGTCTAGTACTATGCTATCCAGAATGGGTCCAGTGGGGCTCCGAAAAAACGAAAGTACTAGTGCCAAGCCCGCCAAGAGCCAAACACTGACCGGGCTGAGATAGCCTAGGGTTAGGAAAGCCGATATTGCGATGAGCATCAACAGGATTCGTCGACGGCCATACGAATCACTGGCCATTCCCCAAAAGGGTTGGGACAATAGCATCACAGCTGGTTCTAAAGCAGCTATCATGCCTATGTGGGTTGCTGTGAGACCTTGCTGCTGGAAGTACAGGTTACGAAAGCTAGAGATCATGACTCCACTGCCATAGAAAGAGAAATATAGCAGGCGGAGGACAATAGACGCGGGCGCCATAGAAACACTCCCTCAGTCGCTTCCTATGCATTGTACAGGTCTCTCTTTCGGTTTCCACGGGAAGTAATCCTGTGGCAATGGGAAATATCGCCTAGTACAGGCTCTAGACTATTTACTTATTGGATTTTCTACCATATGCTAAAGGCAGAATAACACGCGGGGAGGCGATGACTAAAAGGACCTCTGCGATTTGGTGAACAGTGCAGCCAAGGCATAACGATGGGGGTGTCCAGATGGTTGTATTGGGTAGTGGCAAGATGTGGCGTCTAGTGCTATTAACGATGGTTTTTGCACTGCTGACCGGAGTGTTGGGTGCACAGGCTGTAGCTGAAGCAGACAAAACCTACATAGAGTTCATATTTGATGCTTCTTTTAGCATGAATGAGGAAGTGGAAAAAGGCAAGTCCCGCATGGATGTGGCCAAGGAAGTCATGATTGACTTGATTCAGAATCTGGAGGATAGGCCCGGCCTGGAAGTGGGCCTGAGGGTGTATGGCTCCAAGAACACTAACTGCGATGACTCCGCCCTGGTGCAAGATTTTGGGCCGGTAGATGCAGTGAGAGGTAATATCCTTAAGGTTGTTCGCTCGCTAAAACCCAAAGGCAAGACGCCTATAGCGTACTCGTTGGAACAGGCGGCTCAGGATTTCCCAAGTCGAGATAGCCGCAATATCATTGTACTGATCACTGACGGTCAAGAAAGCTGTGGTGGCGATCCCTGTGCCGTTTCTTACTATCTGCAGGCACAGGGCATAGTCTATAAGCCCCATGTGGTGGGCTTTGCTATGTCGGCATCGGAGGAGGCTCGAGTCAGCTGTATTGGCACTTACTATAGTGCTAAGGACAGAAAGAGTCTGAGCGAAGCTTTGGGCTCCATCATGCGCAAAGTGGTAGCACCTTCCCAGTTGGAGATTGAGGCCTGGGCTGGAGGGCAGAATGTCACATCTCAAACTGTATTCCGGGTGACAGATGCCTCCGGCGATCTGGTGGGCACTGAGCAAAGACCTAAGGGTGATACCCTCCGCAAAGAGCTGGTCGAGGGAATCTATGATGTTAACGGTACTTTGCAGATGGGAGCTTTAGCTCTGGAAGCTAGCCAATCCGGCATTAAGCTAGGTGAAGGTGAATCCAAGCGAGTGCGCCTGGACTTTGGTGAGCTGATGGGTAGAGTTACCGTGGTGGCTCAGGCTGGAGGCAAAGACGTAAGTGGCCAAGTAGATATAGAAGTAGCAGAATCCGGCAAATCAACGAAGGCTAAATGGTCGGGTGTGCCTCCAACAGCATCTTTGCAGGCAGGCACATATCAGTTCACAGTCACCTTGCCCTTGGAAAACGGCCGATCGCTGGCTAGGCGGGTTCAGGGCCGAGTCGTGCCCGGTGAAACCACTAGACTGGAAGTGGACTTGGGCGAGCTAATGGCTAACCTGGAAGTGGAGGTAACTTACCGAAAGGCCAATGTTACCAGTGACACTCGCCTAGAGATTACTCGGCGGGGGGCCAAGGAAGCCTCTTTCGGAACTGGTAGCCAGGTATTTCGCCATGAAGGGGTTGGCGGGGAGGTTGACCTTAGGGTTACTTATGTTGGGGATATCAATGTTGACAAAAAGGTCACTGGTGTAACTCTGACACAAGGAAAGACCACCAGGGTGACTGTGGAATTGGATGATATTCTCGGCACACTGCGGATCAAGGTCATGGCCGGCAATAGAGATGTCACATCTGCGGCTGATGTGATGGCAGAAGACGGGCAACACAAGCTGTCATTAGGCCTAAGAGGCGATTACCGAGTAACTACTATTCCGGCGAATCTATATGGAGTGCGGGCTGTCTACCAGCAGAACAGGAGCGACTTGGCTGAAGTTACGGTTAAGGCCGGTCAAGTCACCGATGTTACTTTGGAAGTGGACGTCCCTGGGAAAATAATCCTGGTACCCATGATGGGGGACAAGCCGGTAGCCTTGCGCAAGGTAGATGCTTGGTTTTATCGAATATCAGGGCAAGAGACGGCCTTTGATGTTCGAAATGATCAACTGGTGGCTAACGTGGCAGCCGGAGTATACGACATCAGAGGTGTCTACAAGGGCGTGCCAGAGCAGGCTCTAGAGCTAAGGGATATTGAAATCAAATCCGGCGAAACCAAGGAAGTCAAGCTAGTATTCCAGCCAGTAGGTAAGCTCAGGATCAAGCTGACCGCTGACGGGAAACCGTATAACAGAGCAAATCCTCGTTTAATGATACATTTCGGGGGCGAGGACTTCGATTCTGACGCATACTTGGCGGATCTCGATAAGGTAGAGAAGGGTATCTACGAGCTAGAGCTTCAAGAGGGCAGTTACGATCTGCGGATAATCCACCTTGGTGAAGGTTTCTCCGATAAGACGCTATATGATTTTAAGGTCAAGGGTGGAGCCACTACAGAGGAGACTATAGAAGTGGGTGACAGTGGTAAGCTCCGCATCAACCTGACTTCTGGAGGTAAGCCCCACAGAGAAGGCCGGATCATGGTGTATTCTGCGGGAACTGATTTCAGTGAATACGTAGCAGACCTAGAAGAGGTGGAAAGAGGCGTCTACGAGCTGAAGCTCAAGGAAGGTAGTTACGATCTGGAGATTATCAACCTCGGCGAAGGCTTCCCCGACAAATACCTACGTGGTATCGAAGTAAGTGGTGGTAGCACCACGGAGAAGACTATAGAGCTCGGTGGTAGTGGTAAGCTCCGCATCAACCTGACTTCTGGAGGTAAGCCCCACAGAGAAGGCCGGATCATGGTGTATTCTGCGGGAACTGATTTCAGTGAATACGTAGCAGACCTAGAAGAGGTGGAAAGAGGCGTCTACGAGCAGAAGCTCAAGGAAGGTAGCTACGATCTGGAGATCATCAACCTCGGCGAAGGCTTCCCGGACAAATACCTACGTGGTATCGAAGTAAGTGGTGGTAGCACCACAGAGCAGACTATTGAGCTAGGTGGGATAGGGAAGCTCCAGGTAAGGCTGGAAGGCGAATATGATTGGCTGCGCCTAATGCTGTTTTGGGCTGATGATGAAGAGTATGTCTGTGACCTCGAGGATGTGGGTGGTAATCGCTGGGTGGCAGAACTTAGAGAAGGCGAATACATCCTAGAGATCACCACCGGCTTCGATAGCCAGTGGATTAGGGGCCTTGTCGTTGAACCTAGCAGGACGCTAGAAAGAACCGTTATACTCGATTTCGAAGAAGAGGAAGAATGGTAGTATTCTGGGGATGTGAATAGCCGTCAAAGCTTGACTGGTATGGGCTGCCTTTCTGGGCAGCCCGTCCATGCGTTTTAGCCTCAATCAGCTGTCTTGGAAAGAGGAACTTGGAAGGTGATGGCGAAGCATTCCAGTATATATGGTGGCAGATGAAAGGGAGGTAGACCAAGTGAAAAACAAGAAAGTAAGGGTCGGGCTAGTGGGAGTAGGCGGTATTGCCAATGGCAAACATATGCCTAGCCTAGCCAAATTGGATAACGTGGAAATGGTGGCTTTCTGTGACGTCATCGAAGAGAGGGCTAAGAAGGGGGCCGAAGTATACGGAACTCCTGATGCCAAGGTGTTTACCGACTATCGGGATCTCCTGGCTCTAAAAGATGTGGATGTTGTACATGTTTTGACTCCCAATGATGCCCATTCGCCGATTACCGTGGCTGCTTTGGAAGCAGGCAAGCACGTAATGTGCGAGAAACCCATGGCAATCAACTCCAAGGCAGCAATGGCTATGGTCGAAGCTGCCGAGCGTACTGGTAAGAAGCTGACCATTGGTTACCAGGGACGCTTCCGAACTGATTCTCAGTACCTGAAGCAGGTCTGTGACGCCGGCGATTTGGGTGAGATCTATTTCGCTAAAGCCTTGGCAGTTAGGCGCAGAGGTGTGCCGACCTGGGGTATTTTCCTAAATGAAAAACGTCAAGGTGGGGGCCCCCTCATTGATATCGGTACCCATGCCTTAGATTTGACGCTTTGGCTTACTGATAACTACAAACCTGTCAGCGTCATGGGTGTTACCTATCGGAAACTGGCTGACATGGAGAACGCGGCTAACCCATGGGGTCCTTGGGATCCTAAGAAGTTTACTACAGAGGATTCTGCTTTTGGGTTTGTCCAATTTGATAACGGCATGACGGTAATTCTCGAGTCAAGCTGGGCTCTGAATACTTTACAGGTGGGCGAATCCATGACCGTGCTGTGTGGTACAAAGGCCGGTGCTGATATGCTAGATGGATTGCGTATCAATGGCGAGAAATTCAGCAAACTATACACCACTAAGCCAGCCATGCAAGGTCAGGGAGTGGCGTTCTACGATGCCAGCACTGAAGATCCAGGAGCAGCGGAAGCCAAAGCTTGGATCGATTCCATTGTCAATGATACTGAGCCTCTGGTAAAGCCACGGGAAGCTTTCGTAGTAACCCAGATTCTCGAGGCCATTTACGAATCAGCTAAGACTGGCAAACCAGTATACTTCAATGACAAGTGTTGCTGCGAGAGTTGCTAGACAGGCAATAAGTCTGGAGTAAAGACCGAGCCCACCCCGGGGTTCGGTCTTTTTGGAAGGAGTGTTGTTTTTGATGGAATTTCGCACTTTACTGCCATCAGAATTCGATGCCTGGTTTGATCATGTCGCCGCTGTCTTCAACCAATACAGCGACCTGGATGCTTCACGCCAGTATTTCATGAACCATTGGTACTATGATCCGTGGAGAGATAGGCATGCCATATTCGTCGCGATGGATGGCGACAAGATAGCCAGCACCCTTCGGGTTTTCCACCGGCAGATCTATTTGGCAGGCAGTCAATACACCATGGGCGGTATTGGCGAGGTGAGCACGAAGGAGGCCTATCGAAGGCAAGGCCTGTCTGGCAAGCTATTACAGATGGCCATTGACTATATGGGAAAAGAGAGACTCCATTTCTCCACCCTAGGCACAGGCACTCCCGGGCATTATAGTCGCTACGGCTGGGAGAAAGTGCCGACCTATCGTCAGAGAGCAGAAGTCTCTCCCCAAAGCAGTGCACAGGCCAAATTGATCGATCTGCAGGAACCCTCCAAGCTGCGACAGATCAGAGAGCTTTATCATGACTATTCCTCCCAGTTCAATGGAGCAATTGTGCGAGACAGTGGTGCATATTGGCGGGACTGGGTGCAGGCTGAGCTAGGCCGGGCCTGGATTCCCAACCAGTTAGGGCGAGGTTGGGTACTGGAGGAAAATGGCAGAATCACGGCCTATCTAATAGTTGCTAAGCCTCTCACCGATAACTATTTACAGGTGCAGGATTTTGCTTGCCGCGGTGATGTGGCCGCTTGCTTCCGGAGACTGGTGCAACATGCTGTCTGGAGTCTAGGGGGTAATGAATTTGCTCAGGTGGTTTTTCCGGCAGTGATTGCTTCTGATTTCCCCGTAGAGTGGGATGTGAGGCATGGCCTGATGGTTAGGGTCAATAACCAGAGTCTATGGGACAAACTACCGGAGCAGAACGTAAGTGACCTATTCCACGGAGGCAAGGAAGCTACTTATGGTGCATCTAGACTCGTTGAGTGGGGAATAGACGGTTTCTAGTTCTAAAGGCTTGCCTGCTAAATAAGGGTCAAACCCATGGGGGCGTTATCCGGCTAAGTTCGGGATGCCCTTCTTTGACAGTTATACGATCTTTCCGGAAAAAGGGGATTGAATATCCCAAAATATGGGTATAAAAGCCTGGGATGTTGCTTACCGAAACGGAGGTCGGGTGTATGAAGACTAGATTATCCATACGGGGCAAGCTTTTGGTCACGTTTGGCGTCATTGTTCTACTAATCATGGGAGGAAATCGGTATACCTTTCGCTTGGTGGAGAAACTAGATGATGCACACATGGTTGCCATTGAGCAAGAACAGTTTAGTGCTTTCATGGCGGAGCGAGAGGTAGACCATCTTGCCTGGGATGTAGATCTGTTGACTGCATTACTTCTAGGCGAAGAGTTCAGGGGTGGGCTCGATCATACTGCTTGTTTGCTTGGTGAATGGTATTATTCTTATATTAAATCTGCGGATTTTGCAGAATTACCCAAGGCTTTACAGAATAATATTAGGGCCCTAGAAGAGCCACACAAAAATCTCCACCAACAGGCGGGGAGATTATTTGCACTTAGGGACAACAGAGTCCCTTTGCCCGAGCTCGTGACTCAATACGAAACCAATGTGGAGCCCAGTCTCAACCAAACGCGCCGGATCATGGCAGACTTGAGGCAGGAAGCCGAGAGACAAGGACTGGCAGCTGTAGATAGGGCGGAAGCGCTGGGGGAAAAGACCTATCGGACTTTGACGTTATCCATGATCGTCATTGCCATTGTGAGCATTGCGTTGGTCCTGCTTTTGAGCGGAGGTATAAACCGCACTCTTGTACAGGTGGTGGGCTTGGCGAAAAACATCGCTAAGGGCGATCTTTCGGGGTCCCTAGACATCAGGTCAGGGGATGAGTGTGAGACTATGGCCACTACCATCAATCAGTTCGTTGGCCATGTCCGGGAAATCGTCAGTGGTGTTCGGCAATCCGCTACTTCTATCAATGACACCAGCCACCAAGTGGCTAGCGCCATGGATGAGATGTCAGCAGCCACCCAAGAAGTGGCTTCAGCTGCCTCTCAGTTCGCTGCCCATGTGCAACAGGTGAGCTTCGATGCTAATGAGATGGCCAAACAGGCCGAGGATATCGCTGGTTCGGGCCGAGCAGGATCCCAGCAGCTTGAAGATCTGCTCAAGACTATGGACAAGATTGAGATCGTAGTAGCAGAGTTAGCAGAATCGGTGAAAGATCTTAATCACGAGACTGTGCAGATCGAGACCATTACAGCCACAATTACAGACATAGCCGATCAGATTAATCTCCTCGCCCTAAACGCTGCTATTGAGGCTGCCCGGGCCGGGGAGCAGGGACGGGGTTTTGCTGTTGTGGCGGGGGAGATACGGCAAAGCCCCGTCCCTGCTC
>DAIQRD010000010.1:0-33764 GCA_036786445.1 Bacillota bacterium | reverse complement strand
TTGCAGCTTTCTGTATTTCCCTCGCTGCTACTGATCGCCACCCTGTTTCGCTTGGCTTTGAACGTATCATCTACTCGTTTGATTCTACTACACGGCTTTGCCGGCCGTATCATCGAAGCTTTCGGCAGTTTCGTAGTCGGAGGCAACTATGTAGTTGGCTTTGTCATTTTCTTGATCTTGGTTGTCATTCAGTTCGTAGTTATTACCAAAGGTGCTGAGCGGGTCGCTGAAGTAGCGGCCAGATTTACTCTGGATGCTATGCCGGGTAAGCAAATGAGCATCGATGCTGACCTAAACGCTGGTTTGATCAATGATGATGAGGCTCGGAGGCGGCGACGAGATATTGAAAGGGAAGCGGATTTCTACGGTTCCATGGATGGAGCCAGCAAATTCGTCAAGGGAGATGCCATCGCTGGTATCATCATCACAGTCATCAATATCTTAGGGGGATTTGCCATTGGCGTGGGACAGCAGGGTTTGCCCTTCGCCGAAGCATTGCAGCGCTATACTCTTTTGACAGTAGGCGATGGGTTAGTCTCACAGATTCCAGCACTCTTGATAGCTACCGCTACTGGGATAATCATCACCCGCGCAGCTTCCGATAATAGCATGGGTGAGGAATTGACCCAGCAACTGTTTTCTGATCCCAAGGTGTTGCGGGTAGCGGCCGGGGTTCTGTTGTTCTTTGCTTTCATACCTGGTTTGCCAGTTGTCCCCTTTTTGCTCTTGGGAGGGGTTAGCGGTGGTTTCTCCCATGCATTGCAGAAATGGCAAGTCAACCAAGCCTTAGTTAAGCAGCAACGAGTGGAAGAAGCGGAACTAGAGGAGACGAAGCGACCGGAGAATGTCCTCAATTACCTACAGCTCGATCGGATCGAACTGGAAATCGGGTATGGTTTAGTTCCATTGGTTGATGCCAAGCAAGGTGGTGACCTCTTGGAGAGAGTTACCATGATCCGCAGGCAAATGGCTTTGGAAATGGGACTAGTCATTCCCCCAGTGCGTATTAGGGACAACCTCCAGTTGGCCCCAGGGGCCTATGCCATAAAGGTGAAAGGAGTGACAGTGGGGCAAGGAGAGCTAATGCCAAATCACTACTTGTGCATGGATTCAGGGGGTGTCGTTGAGCCAATGCCCGGCATAGAAACCCGTGAGCCGGCCTTTGGGCTACCGGCCTTGTGGGTTCCGGCGGCTCGGCGCCAAGAAGCTGAGATCGCGGGCTATACTGTGGTAGATCCTCCCTCAGTCCTGGCTACGCATCTGACAGAGACAATTCGCCGCTATGCCCATGAATTGGTAGGGCGACAGGAGGTCAAATTGCTCCTGGATGGACTAAAAGAGGAGTATGGCGCAGTCGTCGATGAGTTAGTGCCCAATGTCATGACTCTGGGCGAGATCCAAAAGGTCTTTCAGAATCTCTTGCGGGAGGGAATCTCCATCCGCAATCCCGTCACCATTTTGGAATCATTGGCTGACTATGCTCCCATGACCAAAGACACCGATGTGTTAACCGAATATGTGCGAGAAGCTTTAGCCCGGCAGATATCTCAGTCACATACAGGGGATCAAGGTTTTATCCCCGTTATTACGCTGGATCCAGCTATTGAGGACATGATTTCTGCGGCCATTCAGCACACGGAAAGAGGCACATTTGTTAATCTAGATCCCAAGGACGCTGGTCGCTTGCTAGATGAGATGGCCAAAGCCTGGGAAAAGGCCTCTGCCGGTGGGCATCAGGCAGTTATGCTCTGTTCACCAGCGATCAGACTGGCTCTTAGGCGTTTGACAGAGCGAGTTTTGCCATCACTTGCCATAATATCTTATAATGAGATCGCACATGATTCATCGGCACAGGCAGTGGGGATGGTGACTTGGGACCATGAAAGTTAAGCGATTTGTTGGAGACACAATGCAGGAGGCCGTCGCCCAAATGCGGGATGAATTTGGTCAAGAAGCGGTTATTCTTGATACCCGTGTCGGGAGAAGAAGAGGGTTCTGGCGACTATTCGGTAAAAAACGTGTAGAGGTCGTCGCTGCCCTAGAGGTTGAGCAAAGGAAGGCTCCCAAGGGCAAACAGCGGGAAGTCGCCATGGAGGTTTCTAAAGGGCATGATTCGAACAGGCCGATGATGGCAAAGCCTGTACAGGAACCGTCAGACCATGGCCAGTCCAGGGATCTGGAAATAGAAACGAGGCCTGCCAAGTTGATCTGGCAGCTATACCAGGAGATATCCCAAGGTGGGCTGCGTAGTTCCGTGCCCGCGGCTACCTCCGAGATAGGGGCGACTACTGAAGAAGCCCTCTTGCCCTCGGCACTGGTAGACATCCAGCAGCGACTTATCGATAGTGACACCGATGAGAGATTAGCTACGGCCATCGTGCAATCAGTGTGGAATGATTTGGAAGACCCACTCACGGCACCCAAGGTGCTGACTAGGCTGGTAGCGGAGCGAATGGCGGCTATCTTGCGCTGTGTACCTCCCTGGGAATTTGATGGTGATTTGCCCAAGGTAGTAGCACTAGTGGGGCCCACCGGCGTCGGTAAGACAACTACTCTGGCTAAGATAGCTGCCAACTATAGCATGATTGCCGGTGCCGATGTGGGCTTGATGACACTAGATACCCATCGCATAGCTGCGGTGGAGCAGCTTCGTACCTATGCCCAGATCATAGGGATACCCCTCAAGGTTGCTGAGACTGCCCATGAGGTTAAGGAAGGTATAGAAAGCTGGTCTAGGAAGGAATTGATCCTCATAGATACGGCGGGGATGAGCCAACGGGATACTGAACGTCTACAAAATGTGGAGATGGCTCTAGAGCCAGTGACGGATATTGAACGGCACCTAGTCTTTAGTGCCACGACTCGATATCGGGATTTGGTGGATATCATCCGCAGATTTGATGAAGTAGGTTTCGAGCGTCTCATCGCAACCAAACTTGATGAGACAACTAGCTATGGCATGTTGCTTACAGCCTATGCCTTAGCCCGCAGACCATACTCTTTTCTGGCCGATGGCCAAGCAGTGCCTGAGTGTATCCAGGCGGCGGAGTCTAGCCAGATTGCAGACCTAATACTGGGGGATGCTTAGATGCTAAAGGATCAGGCAGCAACTCTCAGGTCTATAGCCGCCAGGGGGGTGCCTGCTAGGCAACGATTCCAGCACAGCCGCGTCATAGTAGTGGCCAGCGGCAAGGGTGGTGTTGGAAAAACCAATATTGCCGTGAATTTAGGGCTCGCCTTGGCCGAACGAGGGCTACAGGTTGCCATCTTGGATGCCGACATGGGCCTTGCCAATGCTGATATCTTATTGGGTATTAACTCTCGCTACAATCTATCCCATGTGATCAATGGGGAACGCACTGTAACAGAGGTCATGACCACAGGCCCATGGGGTTTGCAGCTAATCGCTGGCGGCTCAGGCGTGGCAGAGCTGGCCAATCTTGGCCAAAACGACTTAGCTAACTTCATAGACAATCTGCACGAATTGGATGAGGCGCTTGATATTCTCATCATTGGCACCGGTGCAGGCATTTCCCATTCAGTTCTGAGTTTTGCCCTGGCCAGTGATGAGGTCCTAGTCGTGGCTACACCGGACCCTACTTCCTTGGCTGATGCTTATGGTCTGATCAAGGTTCTAGATCGACGTAACCCCCGTGCTCAGTTGCGGGTGGTGGTGAACATGTGTGAAACCGAGTACCAGGGCCGGGAGGTCTTTGATAAGTTGAATGGGGTATCCAGACGATTTCTTTCTCGAGAACTAGATTGGGCAGGGTCTATTCCCAGAGATGTGATGGTGCAGCGGGCTGTGCAGGGGTTCCAACCATTCTACATAGTTTACCCCCGGTCTCACGCTGCCATCGCCATCGGGCAGTTGGCCGACGGCCTAACAGCTCGGGAGCCTGCTTCCCATGTTTCCACGGGCATCAGGGGTATAGGTGGGTTTTTCCGTAGAATGCTGAACTCCAGCAAAATGACGAAGTGAAGGATTTGTGTGTTCGCCATAGCGAGAAATGGCTGCCGGGAGGGTGGTTGGCCAATGCCAGTGGGAGAAGAACAGCTAACGATATGGTGGGATCGGTACAAAGAAACCAATGATCCAGAAGCGCGGGAACAGCTGATTTTCGCTTATCTGCACCTAGTTAAATATGTGGCTGGCCGAGTCGCCATCGGTCTCCCAGCGACCGTCGATTATGATGATCTGATCAGTTATGGTGTCTTCGGTCTATTGGATGCCATCCGCAAATATGACCATGCTCGAGGCGTGAAATTCGAATCATATGCCTTAGTCCGTATCAGGGGAGCCGTTTTGGACGGATTACGCTCTGTAGATTGGGTACCTCGGTCAGTGCGGCACCGGGCCCGGCAGCTGGCTGAGACCATGGTCCAGCTGGAAGGCCAATTGGGTAGGGCGGCCACTGATGAAGAGATCCAGACAGCTCTTGATATGGGCTCCAGGGAATATGAAGCCCTACTAAAGGATGTGGCCGTCGCCAATCTGCTCTCGCTAGACGAACCCTGGTCGCAGGGGGAAGCCGGTGAGGAGAAACTGAGGCTCATCGACATGCTGACAGACGGCCAGGACGGTCCAGCAGCGATTGCGGAAAAGGGAGCGGTGCTAACTGCCTTAGCCGAGGCCATAGAGCTCTTACCCGAAAGGGAACGCTTGATTATCACATTGTATTACTATGAGGGGTTGACACTAAAGGAAATCGGCAGTGTTATAGGTGTTACGGAATCCCGCATCTCCCAGCTGCATACTAAGGCTCTGAGCCGTCTGCGGGGTAAGCTAGACCGTCTAGAGATAGGACTGGCCGGTTAGGCCGGTTAGGTTAGGTATTTTGGCGCAGAAAGGGTGACGAGCCTTGCCCATTAGATTTCCAGATCTGCAGGTGCTCTTGCCCCGTGCTGATGCGACCTCCCAAATTGCACAGCGGAATCAAAGACAGGCAGATGTGTCCCAAGCCCAGATAGCGGCACAGACCGCAGTAGCAATGGAAACAGAACGTCGACAAATAAGTGGGGCCCAGCAGCTAAGCCAAGCAAGAATCAAGGAGCGAGAAGGAGGGCGACGCCAGTCGCTTACTCAAAAAGGCTCAAAAGAGGGCTCAGATAGGCAGAAAAAGCAAAGCCAAGACCGAGAAGGGCCTCTTCAAAACGAGTTGGGACAGAGTGTAGATATTCGGATCTAGAGGTGCAGAATATGGCTTTCGTAGCGTTAGTCATCTCCACTGTTGCTTGTGGTCTTGCTCTTTGGTGTGCCCGGGAGGTGTCGGGATTGAAACAGCGATGGGCAAGGCTCTATGGGCTACGCTCAGCCATGGTGGAGACGGAGACAACTCTGCAGGAGTTGATGGAGGAGCTAGATGAATCCGGTAGAGTTCTCATAGCAGAAATCGATCACCGCTTCGCTAAAACCGCTGATCCGCCCGAGCCGGATGGATGTATGACGCTATCTGATCACGCCCCGCAGCCTAGCACACCCAAGGCAAAGGGGCCGACCAGGCTCGGCAGAGTTGTAGATTTGGCCTGCCAGGGATACACCGTGGAGGCAATCGCCAACGAGTTGGATATGCCCCGGGGTGAAGTGAAGCTGATTTTGGATTTAGAGCAATTTCGGCACTAAATGGTTGGGAAACTTTTGTTGCACTACTCCGGTAGGATATGCTATAGTTATGTGTGGTGCAATTACACACGCATCCTGACTGCCTTTTCGGGTGCCATTAGTGGTGAGAAGGCGGGAAGACGGGTGCGGAGGCAAAAAACCAGAGAGGAGGTGGGTAAATGGCGGTAGTATCAATGAAGCAGCTACTAGAGGCTGGTGTACATTTCGGTCATCAGACTCGCCGCTGGAACCCGAAGATGAAGGAGTATATCTTTACAGAGCGTAACGGTATTTACATCATTGATTTACAGAAGACCGTGCGCATGATTGATACTGCTTACGAATTCATCAAGGACGTTGTGGTCAACGGAGACTCCGTTTTGTTTATTGGTACCAAGAAACAGGCATATGAAGCCATCAGAGAAGAGGCCGGCCGCTGTGGCATGTATCATGTCAATGAGCGTTGGCTAGGTGGTATGCTAACTAACTTCAGCACTATCCGGAGCCGGGTACAGCGTCTCAAGCAGTTGGAGAAGATGGAAGAGGATGGAGCCTTTGAGCTTCTACCCAAGAAGGAAGTTCTAGGTCTGCGCAAGGAACATGAGAAGCTAGAGCGTTTCCTAGGTGGTATTAGGAATATGAATCGGCTTCCCGGTGCAGTATTTATAGTAGATCCTCGCAAGGAACGCATTGCCGTGGCTGAGGCAAGGAAGTTGCGTATTCCCATCGTTGCCATCGTCGACACCAACTGTGATCCAGATGAAATCGATTATGTGATCCCCGGCAATGATGACGCTATCCGGGCCATACGTCTTTTGACTGGGCTCATGGCTGACGCGGTCATTGAGGGACAGGAAGGGCAGCAGGGCATGGAAGCTGCTCTAGCCGACGAAGTAGCCGACGATATTGCGGAATCTGGTGAAGATGCAGAATAATTAAGGGAAAGGGGAGGAGTTAGGGGTATCTGCCCTTTGCCTCCCCTTTGTGTTCGAATATGTAAGGAGGGTTATCTATGGCAGAGGTTACAGCCGCTATGGTCAAAGAGATACGAGAGCGGACCGGTGCCGGGATTCTAGACTGCAAGAAGGCCTTAACCGAGACCAAAGGCGATATGGACAAGGCCATTGCCTATCTTAGAGAAAAAGGTTTGGCTGCTGCTGCGAAAAAATCCGGGCGCATTGCAGCAGAAGGCCTGGTGGACTCCTACATACACCTGGGAGGCCGAGTCGGAGTTCTCATCGAAGTCAATTGTGAGACTGATTTTGTGGCTAAGACAGAGGCGTTCAAGAGTTTTGTAAAAGACATGGCTATGCAGGTAGCCGCCTCTAGACCAGAATACGTGTCTCGGGATGATGTCCCCGCACAGATAGTCGAAGGAGAAAAGGACATTTATCGGGCAGCAGCTAGAAATGAAGGGAAGCCGGAGCAGGTTCTAGATAGGATCGTCACCGGTCGCACAGAGAAATTCTTCCAAGAGAACTGCTTACTGGAACAGGCTTTCATCAAAGATACTGACAAGACAGTACAGCAGGTTCTACAGGAGCTCATCGCACAACTAGGTGAGAACATGGCTATTCGGCGCTTCGTCCGCTTCGAGCGGGGTGAAGGGCTCGCCAAGCGTGAAGACGACCTCGCTGCAGAAGTGGCGGCTGAGCTGAATAGATAAGAAAATGAGAGAACACTGTGGTGTTCTCTTTCTTTAACCGGGTCTTTCCGAGACGGGGAGGAACATTGTGGCAAGGGGCGAATCTATAAGGGAGATTGGGATGGTCAAACCTAGATACAAACGGGTTGTCTTGAAACTGAGCGGAGAAGCCCTCGCTGGAGAGAAAGGCTTCGGGGTGGATTTGAGTGTTGTGGAATCTATCAGCCGCTCCATTGCTGAGGTGGTCCAGCTAGGGATAGAGCTAGCAGTGGTTGTGGGAGGCGGCAACATATGGCGAGGGGCAGTTGCCAGTGCCCAGGGGATGGATAGGGCTACTGCCGACTACATGGGTATGCTGGCAACGATTATCAATTCCTTAGCCTTTCAGGATTCTCTGGAACGGATCGGAATCGATACCAGGGTCATGACCGCTATTGAGATGCGCGAAATCGCCGAACCATATATCAGGCGACGGGCCATGCGCCATTTGGAAAAGGGTAGGGTTACCATCTTCGCCTCGGGCACAGGCAACCCGTATTTTTCCACAGATACTACGGCGGCACTCCGGGCTGCAGAGATCGAAGCAGAGGTCATACTCATGGCCAAGCGGGGTGTAGACGGGGTTTATGATGATGACCCCCGGACCAACCCCAAGGCTAGGCGTTTTGATAGTCTTCCATATATTGAGGTCTTGCAACGGGGTTTGAAAGTAATGGATTCTACAGCCATATCACTATGCATGGATAACAAAATACCCATCATTGTCTTTGACATTGCTGAGAGCAACAGCATCCGTAGAGCAGTATGTGGCGAGAAGATTGGGACCATCGTGGGAGGGAAGTAGAGTGACAAAGGAAGTACTTAGAGAAGGCGAACGCAAGATGCAGGGAATCATCGAGGCCACGAAATATGAGTTTTCCACTGTCCGAACCGGAAGAGCTAATCCAGCATTGCTCGATCGTATTCAGGCTGAGTACTACGGCACCATGACTCCCCTAAACCAAATGGCTAATATATCGGCACCGGAAGCCCGATTGCTATTGATTCAGCCATGGGATAAGAATGCCATTAAGGACATCGAAAGAGCAATCCTCAAATCAGATCTAGGTCTAACTCCTAACTCCGACGGCTCGGTGATTCGGATCCCCATTCCTGCCCTGACCGAGGAACGCCGCAAGGACTTGGTGCGTTTGGTCCGCAAAGGAGCCGAGGATAATCGCATAGCTATCCGTAACATTCGGCGTGAAGCCAATGAGAATCTGCGATTATTGGAAAAAGACAGCACCATTTCAGAAGATGCAAGGCACAGGGCAGAAAATGAAGTACAGGAGCTTACCAACAAATATATTGAGCAAATTAACCAGCTCCTGGAAGCCAAAGAAGAGGAAATCATGGAGGTATGACGAGATCACAGAGCACCAGGATGTACACAGCGTGAAGGCTACAGATAGTGGCCTGCCGTCCATCAATGATATCCTTGGACTACAATGGGATGAGGTGGTCCTTGATTGGCCAATGCTCGAAAAACGGGTTAACCTAGTGCCGACCGGACCTCTACGTACTCCCAAAGCTCAACCGCCGGGTCCGTGGCGGGTTGTGGGTGTCAGGGAGTCCAGCGCAAGCGGAGGCGGCTGCTGGCAGGTTGTTCTGGCTCGTGAGTACTGGTAATCGCCTTGGTGATCTGCCTATGGTGGTGGATCGCTGGCGTGGACAGCCCCCTCAAGAGTTGGAGGGGGTGCTTTTTTGAGCATGCAGAGGAAAGGGTAGACAGATTTGTGGAAAGAGATTGTTCTGCCTTGGTTGAGTCATAAAAAGACGAGTGACGAAAGCCGACAGAAGCAAGGGACTGGCTCGTCTCTTACTGTCGCTAATGGGTTGCCTAGCCATGTAGGAATTATTATGGATGGCAACGGGCGCTGGGCACAAGCGCGGGGCTTACCCCGCTCTGTCGGCCACCGTCAAGGTGCTCGAGCTCTGCGGGAAATAGTCAAGACCTGTGGGCACTTAGGTATCCCTGTCCTTACTGTCTATGCTTTCTCTACGGAGAACTGGCAGCGCCCCAAAGAGGAAGTGGACTTCCTAATGGAGCTGCTTCTAGAGGTGCTCCGGGATGAGTTAGATACTTTGCATAAGGAAGGCGTGCGAATTGTCCCCATAGGTCGCTTGGGGGACCTACCTAAACCCGTGCGCGACCAAGTGGACTGGGCAGCACAACTTACGGCAGATAATAGTAAACTCAAGCTAAATATGGCGATTAGCTACGGAGGCCGCTTGGAGATCATCGAAGCCATACGAGAGCTCTTGGCCAAGGCTGCTCGAGGTGAGTCGGTGCTCGCCACCGAAGAAACAGTAGCCCAGCATTTGTATACGACTGGAGATCCTGACCCAGATCTGATTATCCGAACCGGTGGGGAGCGCCGCCTCAGCAATTTCCTTTTGTGGCAAAGTGCGTATGCAGAACTCTATTTTTCTGATACCATGTGGCCAGAATTCACCAGCGATGACTTCCTGCAGGCTCTAGCCGAGTACCAAAAACGAGAGCGCCGATTTGGCAAGATACGAAAGAAAGCGAGCGAAAGGGAATAGAACATATGTCTTCGTTAATGAAACGAATATTGACAGCGTTGGTGTTTATTCCGATGGTGCTCGGATGTCTGTACCAAGGCGGGTGGACTTTTTTTATTTTGGTGCTGGCAGTGAGCCTTGTGGCCATGTTTGAGCTGAAACTCATGCTAGAGGCCCTGGGTAGCCCCATCCCAGGTGCGCTATTGTATGTCACTAGTGCGAGTCTTCTGGTAACCATCCAGTGGCAAAGAGAACTGTGGATATCGCCTATCATGTTTAGTGCATTTTTTGCTGTAGCCATTAGGGAGCTCCTTTCCCCGTCTGCTCAGCCTTTTCGGCGTGGAGGCCTCACCCTCATGACATTATTTTATGGTGCCTTTCTGCCGAGCCATTTTCTGCTGCTGCGCTGGGAGTCCCAGGGATTCGGGCTTTTGCTTTTGGTGTTGCTGGGAACATGGGCGGCAGACACAGGAGCCTATTTCACTGGTATGCTTTGGGGCCGTCACAAGTTAGCTCCCCGTATTAGTCCCAAGAAGTCCATAGAGGGGGCAATAGGAGGTCTCTTAGCAGCTGCTTTAGTTACCGGTTATGTCAATAGTCTATTGCAGTTGGGACTGCTTCCTGGTTGGTTATTGGGCTTAGTGATTGGATTGGCCGCCATTATCGGGGATCTATTTGAGTCCGCCCTGAAACGGGAAGCCGGCATCAAAGATTCAGGCTGGATTTTGCCGGGGCATGGAGGAGTCTTGGATCGCATTGATAGCCTACTGTTTACTGTGCCAGCTGTTTATTACTTGATCAGGTGGCTGGGATAGGCCTGTTCTAATGGTCCCCAAGCAGGAATATACTCATTGTCAAGAATCCAGTTAGCTCTTTGTGAAGGGTGAGATCAACATGGAGCGCCGCTTGAAGTTGCTGATAGCAGTGATTTTGGTGTTGGCCCTGGTTATTCTGGGCACCAAGTACCTGCTTGCATATTTCACCCCGTTTATGTTGGCGATCTTGATCGCAGCGCTGATTGACCCCTTCGTGAATGTTTTGGAGAAGCGCCTCAAGTTTCCTCGGGGAGGAGCTGTCTTAGTTGTCTTGGTCTTGTTTTTGGCGGTAGTAGTGCTCTTGCTTACTTTGATGGTTACTAATCTGACGGCGGAGCTCACCCATCTGCTATCGCTTTTACCGAGATACCGCAGTTACTGGGAAGAGTGGCTTGGTGAACTGATTATCTGGGTGGAAAACCTTTATGTGGTATTTTTTGATGAGGTTCCGGTGCCAATTCTAGAAGTGGTGCAACCCGACTTTGATCGAGTGATTGACACCATTCGCATGCTGTCTGCCCATTTGCTGGGAGGCATTAGCCGACTGCCTGCTTTCATGTTTACACTAATTATTGCCAGTATCGCCACGTTTTTTATTAGCAGGGACCGTCGACTATTCGCCCGCTTTTTCATGGGTTTGGTGCCGGAGCGGTGGCGCCCCGAGGCCAATCATATCAGAGATCAGATTGCCAACGGTATTTTTGGATTTCTGCGATCTCAGTTGATGTTGATTTCCCTATCCGGGTTTTTAGCTGTCATTGGTTTGACAATTCTCAGAATCCGCTATGCTTGGCTCTTGGGACTCTTGGTTGCTATTTTGGATTTCATACCTATGACTGGGCCCAGCGGTGTCTTCGTTCCACTGATTTTATATCATGTCCTCATTGGGAATATTCCTTATGCTGTTTGGCTAACGGCCATTCTAGGCATTATCTTGATTACACGCCAACTAGCTGAACCCCGCATAATCGGAGCCCAGCTGGGACTACATCCGCTGACATCACTGATGGCCATTTACCTGGGCGCACAGCTTCTTGGCTTCAGCGGATTTATCCTAGGGCCCATAGTAATGGTTGTCTTGAAAGCAGCTATGGTAGCCATCTTTATTCCGGCATGGAATAGAGAATAAGTAGCGAGGTGGATGATAGGTGCTAGGTATTGTGATTCTTGGTTCCACGGGCTCCATTGGAACACAGGCTCTAGATGTGATCAGCCGCATGCCTGACCGTTTTCGGGTGATGGGGCTAGCTGCCGGGAGGAACGTCGATCTTCTAGAAAGCCAAATACGAAAGTTTCAGCCTGCTGTAGCTAGTCTTGCTATAGCATCAGCCGTCGATGAACTGCGCAGCAGGCAGGTGCAGGGAACAGAAATATTGTCGGGACACACCGGTTTGGATGAAATGGTACGGAGGGATGATGTTCATCTCGTTCTCAATGCCATAGTGGGAGCAGATGGGATTGCCCCTACGCTAGCGGCTATTCAGGCCGGCAAAGATGTGGCTTTGGCCAATAAAGAGACACTAGTCGCAGCAGGCAGTGTGATCATGGCTGCTGCCAAGGAACAGCGGGTGCGCGTGCTGCCGGTGGATAGCGAGCATAATGCGATTTTCCAGTGCCTGCAAAGCACTAATGGCAAGTATTTGCGCAAGATAATTCTGACTGCCTCCGGAGGGCCGTTTCGCCAAAGCAGCCTGGGAGAATTGGAGAAAGTAACTGTGGAGCAAGCCCTAGCCCATCCTACCTGGAACATGGGCGGAAAAGTCACCATTGATTCCGCAACATTGATGAATAAGGGTCTAGAGGTCATTGAAGCCTACTGGCTATTTGCTGTGCCTGCTAAGAAAATCGAGGTGGTGGTCCATCCCCAGAGTATCATCCACTCCCTAGTGGAACTCACTGATGGCAGTGTTTTGGCCCAGTTAGGTGTCGCCGATATGCGCCTACCCATTCAATATGCCTTGACCTATCCTGAGAGGCTGCCCTCACCGGTACGGACCTTGTCACTGGCTGAAGTTGGCAATCTAGAATTTGAGAGACCTGACACAGAAAGATTTCCTTGTTTGAGTCTGGCTTATAAGGCTCTAGAGGCTGGAGGCACGTATCCGACAGCCTTGAATGCTGCTAACGAGGTGGCGGTGGAAGCTTTTCTTAGAGAGCAAATTGGCTTTATGGATATTCCTCGCTTGGTCAGTGATGCACTTGAACGACACCGGGGTGTGTCTAATCCTGATATTCAAGACATACTGGAGATAGATGCAGCAGTGCGCAGGGATTGCACCATAGACATACGCCAACTAGGCAGCTGAAAGGATGGTTAGTTTGAACCTTCTCATCGCCTTCATTATTGTGCTGGGCCCCACCGTGTTTTTCCATGAGCTAGGTCATTTTCTCGTGGCCAAAGCCGTAGGTGTTAAGGTCCACGAATTTGGCTTGGGCTTCGGGCCTGTTCTGTGGAGAAAGCGCAGAGGAGATACCCTATATTCGGTGCGGGGTTTGCCTTTAGGCGGATTTGTAAAACTGGCGGGGATGGATGTGCCTGAAGATGAGACCGATGCAGTTGCAGATGATGACGAGATGAATTTCAACAATAAGTCGCTGTGGCAGCGCCTAGCAGTGATTGCCGCGGGGCCAATAATGAATCTTTGCCTTGCCACAGTGATCTTCGCTCTGTACATGGGACTTGCGGTAATCCCACCAACTGTTCAATCAGTAGAACCAGGGTCGCCGGCCCAAATAGCGGGTCTCTTGCCCGGTGATGAGATCACCCATGTCGCGGGAGAGAGAATTCAATCAGTGCGGGAGATTAACCAGTTAGTGGCGGACTTTGAGAACCGGGAGATCGCCGTTACCGTGTCCCGGGAGGGGAACCTAATTCAGCTGGGGATTACACCTGCTCTCGATCCTGAGATCAACCGTGCTCGGCTCGGTGTGGGCATGGTGGAAAAGCCTCGCGAATCTATGGGGCGAGCCTTAGGTTTGGGATTGGAACGCACCTATATGATTTCCAGAGACATAGTAGCCTCGATCTTTCGGATGGTAACAGGTCGAATCAAGCCTGATATAGCGGGCCCCATTGGAATTTTCCAACTGGTGGGTGAATCTGCTAACCGTGGTTTCTTCTTTGTCCTATTCATCGCGGGTGTGCTCAGTGTTAATCTGGGTCTCTTTAATTTCCTCCCCATTCCTGTGCTGGATGGTGGATGGCTCCTATTGCTTATTTGGGAAGCAGTGCGAGGTCGCCCTTTGGAACCTGAGCAACGGGGAGCTGTGCAGTTTGTTGGGCTGGCTTTTCTGCTGCTATTGATGTTGTTTGCAACATACAAGGATTTGTTGCGTCTGGATATCTTCTAGGTTATTCCCATGGACAAATGCTAGAAAAGGAAGGGCGAATTCCTGTGCTAAATGAAGCAAGCGGGGAAAACAAGGAAACGTTGATCACAGCTGGGCCTGAAGCCACCCTGCGATCTAGGACAAGACCGGTGCACATCAAAGGGTTGACCATTGGTGGTGGGGCTGCCATTGTTGTGCAATCCATGACCAATACCGATACCCGGGATGTTCAAGCTACTGTGGCTCAGATTCAAGACTTAATGGAAGCCGGCTGCCAGCTGGTCAGGGTTGCGGTTCCCGATGAAGAAGCAGCCTTGGCTTTACATGATATTTGCCGGCTAGTTGATGGGCCTTTGGTAGCTGATATTCATTTTGACTATAAACTAGCATTACTGGCAGTGGAAGCCGGTATTAGCAAGCTGCGCCTAAATCCCGGAAACATCGGCAGCCGAGATAAGGTTGAGGCAGTAGTCGCTGCCGCCAGAGACAGAGCAGTACCTATTCGCATTGGAGTAAATGCCGGTTCATTGGCCCGGCCCGTGCTGGAAAAATATGGTGGCCGGGTTCCAGCGGCTTTGGTAGAAAGTGCGCTGGAGCATGTAGGTATTTTGGAGGATCTAGGTTTTCATGATATTGTCATCTCTCTAAAGGCTTCCGATGTGCAGACTACTGTGGCAGCTTACAGATTGATGGCTGGACGGGTTGATTATCCCCTGCACTTGGGGATTACTGAGGCCGGTACGCCTTTCTATGGGACTATCAAATCTTCAGTGGGGATGGGGATTTTGCTGGCCATGGGAATCGGGGATACTTTGCGGGTATCTTTGACAGGTGATCCAGTCCAGGAAGTAGAAGTAGCATATGGGATTTTGAGGGCTCTAGGTCTGAGGCAAGAGGGGATAGAGCTAATATCTTGCCCTACCTGTGGCCGGTGTCAGGTTGATTTGATTTCCATCGCTGAGGCGGTAGAAGCCCGGCTACAACATGTGAAGCTTCCGTTGACTGTGGCAGTAATGGGGTGTCCCGTTAACGGCCCCGGTGAAGCCAAGGAGGCCGACCTTGGGATTGCAGCAGGAAGAGATAGTGTAGTCCTGTTTCGCCGAGGTGAACTCGTAGGCCAATTTCCGGTCCAAGACGCGGTGGATGTGCTAGTGGAAGCGGTAGAGGAACAAGCAGGTAAAGAGGCCCGCCAATAGGGGAGGCGTTGCCTCATATTGACAGTGTTTTGAACCCTTTGGTACAATGGGTCTGATTTCGGGGGTGTTGGAATGAGGATGTCTATGCTCTTGGCGCCGACTCTGCGGGAGGTTCCGGCAGAAGCGGAGATCGCCAGCCACAAATTAATGTTACGGGCAGGTTTGATGAGGAGAGCTTCCACTGGGGTTTACACGTATTTGCCGTTAGGGCTTAGGGTATTGCAGAAGATTGAGACCATCATCAGGGAAGAAATGGATGGTGCCGGCGGTCAGGAAGTATTGCTGCCCATTCTTCAGCCAGCGGAGCTTTGGCATGAAACTGGCCGCTGGGATGACTATGGGGAAGAGATGTTCAAGTTGAAAGACCGCCATGGGCGGCAGTTTTGTCTAGGCCCCACCCATGAGGAGATTATCACCGCCTTGGTGCGTACGGAAATCAGTTCTTACCGGCAGTTGCCGTTGCTCTTATATCAAATGCAAAATAAGTATAGGGATGAGATCCGGCCCCGTTTCGGAGTCATGCGGAGCAGGGAATTCATCATGAAAGATCTCTACTCCTTTGATCGAGATGAACAGGGGCTAGATGAAAACTACTGGAAGATGTACCATGCCTATGGCCGGGTTTTCACCCGTTGTGGCCTGAAGTTTAGGCCGGTGGAAGCCGATCCTGGAGCCATCGGAGGCAATATGACCCATGAGTATATGGCTTTAGCTGATGCTGGCGAAGCGGAGATCGTCTACTGTCCCCATTGCGATTATGCAGCCAATGTGGAGAAAGCGGAGTGTGTTGTGATCCCCGGCGAGAGAACCGGTGAGTTAGAGTCCATGACTGCGGTATCCACCCCGGGTATTCGCACTGTGGAGGACCTAGAGGAATTCTTCCAGCGCCCAGCTAGCCACATGATCAAGACCTTGATCTATAGAGGTAAAGACGTGGTGGTGGCGGCCTTGGTCCGGGGCGATCATGTGGTTAATGACATAAAACTTGCTAGAGCTGTGGGCCTCATGGAATTGGAGCTTGCAGATGAAAGAACCATTGAAGAGGTAACCGATGCTCCCCGGGGATTTGCCGGACCGGTGGGTCTTCATGGTTGCCGCATCATCGCCGATCCTGCAGTCATGGAAATTCAGAATGGGATTAGTGGTGGCAATGCAGTCGATGTTCACCTCACGGGCATTAATCCAGGGCGGGATTTCGCACCCGATGAGGTGGTGGATATTCGCACAGCTCAGCCCGGTGATCCCTGTCCTTGTGGCGAAGGCACATTGCAGGGGGCTCGTGGCATTGAGGTCGGACAAGTATTTAAGCTGGGCACCAAATATAGCCAAGCCCTAGGGGCGACATTCCTGGACGAGAATGGTCAAGAGCACCCTTTGATCATGGGATGCTATGGAATCGGTGTTACTAGGACGGTGGCGGCAGTAGTGGAGCAGCGCAACGACGAAGACGGTATCTGTTGGCCAATGAGTATTGCGCCTTTTCACGTGATCATAGTACCAGTCAATTACCGTGATGAGGAGCAGAAGGCTGCCGTTGAGGAGTTATACGACGAGCTGAACACGGCTGGTGTGGAAGTAGTCTTGGACGATCGAGATGAGCGCCCCGGCGTGAAGTTTAAGGACGCCGATCTGATAGGGTTTCCTATCAGAATTACAATAGGGCCTAGGACTCTTGCCCAAGGGCAGGCGGAAGTGCGCCTCCGTGACCGAGGCAAAGTGAACCTAGTCTCTTTGAATGAAGTGGTGACCCATGTTCAAGAGCAAATTAGAAGAGCCATCGAAAACGAATCAGTATGTAGCGATTGAGGATAGTGACACCTCGGCTTTAGACCAGCGAGTAGCAGCGGTTGTCCCCGCCTACAATGAAGGGCATACCATTGGTCAGGTATTGGCTGTGCTGCAGCAATCGCCTGATATTGACGAGGTTATCGTCGTCAACGATGGTTCCACAGACGATACTGCTGAAAGGGCCGCGGAGCTGGGAGCCCGAGTGCTTAACCTCTATCCCAATCGCGGCAAGGGTGGGGCCATGAAGGCGGGGGTGCAAGCCACATTGGCAGATATTGTTCTGTTTATCGATGCCGATCTGGTTGGGCTTAACCACACCCATTGCACGGCCCTACTGGAACCGGTGTTACAAGGTAAGGCCGATATGACCGTGGGGCTTTTTACCGGAGGGAGGGCCTCGACTACCCTCGCTCAGAAAATGGCGCCCTTTCTGTCTGGTCAGAGAGCTGTACGCAGGGAGATTGTGGAATGTATACCGGAACTAGAAGATAGCCGCTATGGTGTGGAGGTGGCTATCTCCCGATATGCCTCGTCCAATAGCATTAGAGTGGAGAAAGTTCCCTTGCAGGATGTTTCCCAGATCATGAAGGAGGAAAAACAAGGATTCGTTACCGGAGCCAAGAACCGCATTATGATGTACTGGGAGATATTGAAAGTACTCAAACCCAAATAACAAACTGATTTAGGTGGCAATTGAGCAAGAAAGGACCCTTAATGTGGCTATCAATGTAGATGTATACGAGATCACTCCCCATGCTAGGGGTCAGTGCTTATCAGATTTTCTTAGGGCGGCCCAACTTTCACTAGATTGTGAAGGGATAGCCGCCCGAGCTATTGTGCATAGCATATTGGTGTATACCCAGCGCCGGGAATGGAAGATTTGCCTGGACAGCAATGACGGCCTATGCTCCGAGCAGCTAGAACAGCTAGGCAGCGCCTTGGTACAGGCTTTTCCAGAGGTGCACTCAGTTCAATTCGAGGTCAATGGAGATTCTGCAAGTGCAGGCAATTGCGTTGCTGCAGATGAAGCTCCTGTCCTCAGTTCCGCTGATACTGGGCTGCTTGATGCCGACGAGGCTACCTATATGGCCTTTGTCATGGAGCGGGCAGCCCGGGAGCGGGAGGATGCAGCCTCCCCTGCCTCAGCACTAAGTACTGGAGGCAACGGCCGAGAACCCTTTATGGGGCGGTCTATCAGAGAAGAACCGAAACCGATAGAAAACATCACTGATGAGGAGCGCTCATACGTCCTTGCGGGAGAGATAATTCAGATAGAGGAAAGGGAGTTGCGTAGCGGCAGACGCCTACTGCAAATCGATCTCACCGATCAACGTGATTCCATTAGCCTCAAGATCTTTGAAGAAGAGGACGCGCCTCGGCTTTCCACCAAATTGGTCAAGGGGGCCTGGATCCGAGCCCGGGGACCCATCCAATGGGATCGCTATACACAGGAATTGGTGATGCTTCCCCGGGATATTCAAGGGGAACCACCTCCTCCTGGATTGATCAGGACCGATGATGCCCTAGATAAACGGGTTGAACTGCACTTACATACCAAGATGTCTGCCATGGATGGCACCTTAGAAGTGGCTGAGGCCATTAACTTAGCTGCTAGCTGGGGACATGAGGCCATTGCCATCACTGACCATGGTGTCGTTCAGGCGTTCCCGGAAGCTCATGTGGTGGCCAAACGGGCTGGCATCAAGGTGATCTATGGCATGGAGGGCTATCTCATAGAAGGCGAGGAGCCCAGAGCCCCATCCTACCACATTATTCTCTTAGCCCAAAACCAGCAAGGTTTGCATAATCTCTACAAGCTAGTCTCACTTTCCCATCTGCAGTACTTTTATCGGCGGCCTAGATTGCCTAGGGCATTGATTGAGCAGTACAGGGAAGGTCTGTTGATTGGATCTGCTTGCGAAGCTGGTGAGCTCTATCAGGCCTGTTTGCGAGGAGACAGTGATGAGCGTCTGCAAGAGCTAGCTCTTTTCTATGACTATCTTGAGATCCAACCTCTGCAAAACAATGCTTTTCTGATCGGGAATAAGGTGCAGAATGAACGAAATCTGCAGGATCTGAACCGGTGCATCGTCGATCTAGGGAATCGTCTCGGCAAGCCTGTTGTGGCTACTTGTGATGCCCATTTTGTGCATCCTTGGGACGAGATCTACCGACGCATCTTAATGGCGGGCCAAGGATATGAGGATGCCGAGAGGCAGGCACCGCTCTTTCTCCGCACTACTGAAGAGATGTTGCGGGAATTCGCCTATCTTGGTGAAGAGACGGCCTTTGAAGTTGTTGTGCGCGAGCCCCGGCGCATTGTGGCTAGGATTGAGGAACTTCAGCCCGTTCCAGATGGTCTCTACGCTCCCCAAATCGAAGGGGCGGCGGAGAAAGTGGTGGACATGACTTACTCCAAGGCGAAAGAGCTATATGGTGATCCTCTACCAAAGATGGTGGAAGAGCGGGTTGAAAAAGAGCTCAACGCAATTGTCGGTAATGGTTTCGCTGTTCTGTATCTCATCGCCCACAAGCTGGTTAAGAAATCCTTAGACGATGGTTATTTGGTTGGCTCCCGGGGTTCGGTGGGTTCTTCTCTAGTCGCTACTCTTTGTGGGGTAACCGAAGTCAACCCTTTGCCTCCCCATTATGTTTGCCCTAGTTGTCACCATAGCCAGTTTATCGATGATGGCTCCGTTGAAGCTGGGGTTGATCTGCCAGATCAACAATGCGGATGTGGAGAGCAGTATGAGAAACACGGTTTTGACATACCTTTTGAGGTCTTCATGGGGTTTCACGGGGATAAAGTTCCCGATATTGATCTTAACTTCTCCGGTGAATACCAGAGTGTTGTGCACAGATATACCGAGGAACTTTTTGGCTCTGACCACGTATTCCGAGCTGGGACCATAGGCACTTTGGCTGAGAAAACCAGCTATGGTTTTGTCCTCAAGTATCTGGAAAGCAAGGGCCAAACCCCCAGGAGTGCCGAAGTCAACAGGCTCGTGAGGGGCTGTAGCGGAGTGCGTCGCACTACCGGACAGCATCCGGGTGGCATGATTGTTGTTCCCGAAGGCCATGATATAAATGAGTTTACACCAGTGCAGTATCCTGCCAATGATGGCAAAGCAGGGATCATAACTACTCATTTTGATTACAATGCCATCAGCGATCAATTGGTCAAACTAGATATTCTCGGCCATGACGATCCGACAATGATCAGGATGCTCGAGGACTCGAGTGGCGTCGATGCCCTCAGCATTCCTCTAGATGATCCCCAGACAATGGCGTTGTTTTCTTCAGTGGAAACGCTAGGGGTCACTCCGGAGGATATTGGCACAACCGTGGGGACAATGGGTATTCCAGAATTTGGCACCCGCTTTGTGCGGCAGATGCTAGAAGACACGCGACCCCATACTTTCGGTCAACTGGTTCGCATCAGTGGACTCTCCCATGGTACCAACGTTTGGGCCAATAACGCCCAGGACTTGATCCGAAGTGGCGTGACAGACCTGGGGCATGCCATCGCCACCAGGGACGATATCATGAATTACCTGATCCAGCGTGGCATGGAACCCCAGATAGCTTTTCAGATAATGGAAAGAGTGCGAAAGGGGAGGGGCTTGAGGCCTGAAGATGAACAGGTCATGCAGCAGGTGGGAGTGCAGGACTGGTACCTCGAATCATGTCGGAAGATCAGTTACCTGTTTCCTAAGGCCCATGCAGTGGCCTATGTGACAATGGCTTTCAGGATAGCCTATTTCAATGTCCATTATCCTCTAGATTTCTATGGGGCGTATTTTACTGTACGGGCTGATGATTTTGATGTACAGCTCGTTCAAGAAGGTATAGATGGGGTTAGGAATACCATCCGAACAATAACTGAAAAAGGCAATGCGGCTACGGCTAAGGAGAGGAATGTGCTCACCATAGCCGAAGTCATCCTCGAGGCCATGCTGCGGGGAGTGGAATTTCTCCCAGTTGACATATATCTATCCCACCAGACTCATTTCCAGAAGTGCGACGGGAAGCTTCTACCGCCCCTTGCCGCGGTCCAAGGAGTAGGCGCTACCGCTGCCAAGACCCTAGCCGCGGGTCGAAAAGAAGGGGAATTCGCCTCTTGGGAGGATCTGAGACTGCGGTGTGGGGTAAACAAGACAGTGATTGAAGCTTTAGCAGCCAGTGGAGCCCTAGATGGATTACCGGAATCATCCCAGCTCTCTTTGTTCTAGCCACGAATATTCTTGGAGAATGTCTCCCCTCGAAGGTCTTGTCAATGGCGGGGGAACGTGATATACTGTTCGTGGAGAATGCCGCGCTGCATTCTTTTGTCCCTATAGACGGGACCGAGCGCGGCCTTGTTTTTGCCCAATGATGTGTCTTCTGCGAAGAGTGGGTCATGCCCACTCTTTCATAGTAAAAAGGGCGAAATATTGCAGGCAGATGCTGGCAACGCATTGTCTCGGTGGATCAATAGTGACAAGATTACATATGTTAATGATGTGCCGAAGAAAGTTTGTCCAGAAATGGGGGATGAGATATGGGACGGCAGCATGTACAGGCCATTGTTACTCAGATCACAGAGGAGATTCTGGCTAGTTATCCGGAACTTGAGCTGGTTGATGTGGAGTATGTCAAAGAAGGTCCTACGTGGGTGCTACGGGTGTTTATCGACAAAGAGGCTGGTGTCAATCTTGACGACTGTGAAAAGGTGAGCCGTCGCCTCAGCTCTCGCCTAGATGATATTGATCCGGTGCCTGGCAACTATTCGCTAGAGGTGTCATCACCGGGGCTAGAGCGACCTCTCACAAAAGATGCCCATTTCCAAAGGTTTGCTGGACAGCTGGTTAGCATCAGGGCCTATGCACCATATCAAGGCAAGAAACAGTGGAAAGGCCAATTGCTTGGCCTAGAAGACGACGCGATTGCAGTAGAGACCGATACTGGAGTTATCAAGATCCCTCGAGACCAGGTGGCCAAGGTTAACCTGGCCCCCGAGTTTTAGGTGGAAACAGGAGGGCACTTAAATGAATCTCGATGTGATGAGCGCTCTAAATGAACTGGAAAAAGAGCGGGGCATTGCTAAGGAAATAATACTGGAGGCCATTGAGGCGGCTATTACGTCTGCATACAAGCGCAACTATGGGACATCGCAAAGCGTGCGGGTGGATGTCGACGATAAGACAGGGAGCATCAAAGTCTATGCCCGCAAAGTGGTAGTAGATGATGTTACCGATGAAATGGGTGAAATAAGTCTTGCTGAAGCCACAGCCGAGGACCCCAATTATGGTCTTGATGATGTGGTGGAGGTGGAAGTGACCCCCAGCGACTTCGGCCGAATAGCCGCCCAGACAGCTAAACAAGTAGTCATTCAGAGAATTCGTGAAGCTGAGCGGGCACTGGTCTACGATGAGTTTAGTAATCGCCAAGGAGATGTGATGACCGGTATTGTCCAGCGTTGGGATCATCGCAATGTCATCGTGGACCTGGGAAAAGTGGAGGCTGTCCTGAGTGCTGCTGACCAGATGCCAGGTGACTCCCATGCCCAGAGAACCAGGCTAAAAGTTTACGTTTCTGAGGTTAAGCAGAGTAGTAAGGGACCTCAAGTGTACGTTTCTCGGACTCATCCTGGCTTGGTCACTCGCTTGTTCGAGATGGAAGTTCCGGAGATTCATGATGGAATTGTCGAAATCAGGGCGGTGGCTCGGGAAGCAGGAGCCCGTTCCAAACTAGCAGTCTCGTCTAGAGATGAGAACGTGGATCCAGTGGGAGCCTGTGTAGGACCTCGGGGTATGCGGGTGCAGGCGGTCGTATCTGAGCTGCGGGGGGAAAAGATTGATGTTATTCCTTGGGCAGCTTTGCCAGAGGAATTTGTGGGCAACGCCTTGAGCCCCGCGAAAGTCGTAGGGGTGCATTTAGATGAAGAAAGCAAGACGGCGCGAGTTGTGGTGCCGGACAATCACCTTTCTTTGGCCATAGGTAAAGAGGGCCAAAATGCTCGGCTCGCTGCTCGGCTAACTGGTTGGAGAATTGATATCAAGAGCCAGGAGCAAATGGCTCAAATCCTTGCCCGTGAAGCTTTTGAAAGGGCAACTCCCAAGGAGACAGATACCGATCTTGAGGAGGATATTGCAGAGGTTGCTCCCTTGCATGAAGAGGAAGTAACCTCTGCAACTGGAGTTCCCCCACAAGTCTTACCGTCGGAAAAGACGCCGGAAGCTGAGAAGTCGCCAAGCGAACCGGCGGAGCTAGATACAGTTCTCCCCGACACAGAGGATGTTGAGGTAGAGGTTGATTCAGGTGCAGCTGATGAGCTGGATCTCTCGGCTGGACCAGACCAAGAGGTCGAGCTAGACCCGGCGGCTGAGGTAGATGAAGAGGCTGAGCCAGACGCGATGGATGCTGAAGCTCGGCGTAAACGCCCCCTAAGGGTAGTTGGCGGTACAGCCAAGGCCAAAAGCCGCAAGACACGGAAACAGGAGCTAGAGTCCCTGTTGGAAGAAGAGCTCGTGGACGCAGAGCCTTTGCCAACTCTGTTTCCTGGAGCAAATAAGCAACAACGTTCCAGCTCGGTAGGGCATTATGTCGCCGGTCCCCAAGGGGACGAAAAGGATAAGGAGAATACAAAGCAAGAGCCTAAGACCAAGAAAGTCATCAAGGATCTGTCTGAACTAAGCTCGGTAGATTTTGAATTCAATGAATAGGACGCTTTTTGCCATGTGTTTTTCAATAGAGGAGTGATAGAAAGGTGCGAAAACAGCGTAGAAGCCCCCAAAGAACCTGTATTGGCTGTCGCACCGTTCGCCCCAAGCGAGACCTGGTCCGGATTGTGCGTACACCCGAGGGGGCGGTTCATATAGATCTGACAGGGAAGCAATCAGGCAGGGGTGCGTATGTCTGTCCTGATGGAGTTTGTATCGAACAGGCTTTCAAACGTAAGCAGTTGGAGAGGGCCTTGGAGACACCCATCGATCCGGAGGTAATGGAAAAATTGCGGGATGAGGTGGAAACGTTACCATGAGAGCCCTGAGTCTGCTGGGATTTGCCCAGGCCGGTGGTCATCTTGTGTCGGGATATAATGGCTGCTTGGCTGTTTTGCGGCGGGGACAGGGGCATTTGGTGGTTCTAGCCACCGATGCTAGTGCCTCCACAAAGGAGAAATTTGTGCGGGCGGCCAAGCAGACACCAGTGGTGCTAATGAGTACTAAGGAAGAGTTGGGAGCAGCCGTAGGCAAATCGGCTAGAGCGGTACTTTGTGTGCGGGAGCCGGGAATAGCGGCGGCAATCGCTAAAGCAGTGAACACAAGAGCAACGGAGGCAGAGGGTGCCCATGGAAGAGTGAAATGAAACAGGATCACAGCTAGGGGTGATGGTATATGGTGAAAGTTCGCGTTTACGAACTAGCCAGAGAATTAGAGTTGAAAAGCAAGCGCTTGGTGGAATTCTTACAGGACCTCGGCGCTGATGTAAAGAACCACATGAGCACGGTTGATGATGATGTTGCTACCTTGGTGAGGGAGCATTTTGCCAGTAAAGCAGAGAAGCCAAAAGAAGGCAAACCTGCCGCTACCAGTGAAAATAAGGCTGCAGTGGCTGTCAAACGTTCGCCAGAAGTCACCCTAAAGGTGGATCCCAAACTGGACGAAGATGATTCAGCAGTGAAGGGTGGCCGCTCTAGGCCCTCCAAGCAACGAGCATCTAGTTCCCGTAGAAGTCAAGGCCGAGGACGGGGGCGGGGGCGGGGTCCAAGCAGGAAACGCGTTCCCCCAAAACCGAGACCCACGGAAGTGGAGATTTCCGAAAACATTACGGTCAAGGAATTGGCCGGTCGCATGAGCGTATCTGCTGCTAGTATCATCAAGAAATTGATGGGGATGGGGATTATGGCCACTGTTCCCCAGAGCATTGGCTGGGAGGCAGCGGCAACGGTGGCAGAGGATTTCGGATTCACCGTAAAACTGCCTGAGATTCACACTGTGGATCCCCTGGCTGATTTCGACGATCCCCTCGAGAAATTGCAGTCACGACCACCCATCGTCACTATCATGGGTCATGTTGACCATGGCAAGACCACTCTGCTAGATGCTGTACGGGAAAGTAGAGTCACAGAAGGTGAGGCCGGTGGCATCACGCAGCACATAGGGGCTTACCAAGTTAACTGTCACGGTCGAAAGATCACCTTCTTGGATACACCGGGCCATGAAGCTTTCACGGCCATGCGCTCCCGTGGTGCTCAAGTTACAGACATCGCGATATTGGTTGTGGCTGCTGATGATGGCGTGATGCCCCAGACTAGGGAAGCTGTCAGCCATGCACAGGCAGCAGGGGTGCCAATCATCGTAGCTATCAATAAAATGGACCGCCCCGATGCCAATCCTGACCGAATCAAGCAGGGCCTCTCTGAGTTGGGTTTGGTACCTGAAGACTGGGGCGGAGATACTGTGTTTGTCAATATCTCGGCTCTGCGCAAAGAAGGTATTGACGATCTCTTGGAGATGATTCTGCTCGTAGCAGATTTGCGAGAGCTTAAGGCCAATCCTGATCGCTTGGCCAGAGGCACCATTGTGGAGGCTAGGCTAGACAAGGGCCGCGGACCAGTGGCAACTGTTTTGGTACGGAACGGTACTCTGCAAGTTGGGGAAGCTATAGTTGCTGGCTCGGTGTCAGGACGGGTACGCGCCATGACTGATGCTGCTGGGAATAGAGTTGAAACAGCCGGGCCGGCCATGCCAGTGGAGGTTGTCGGTCTAGCCGATGTCCCCGAGGCTGGTGATGAATTGGTGGCACTAGCAGATGAAAGACTGGCTCGGCAGATAGCAGACCAAAAGCAAGAAGCAAGGCGAGCGATAGAGCTTAGATCCTCCAAGCCGATATCCTTAGATGACCTATTTGAGCGAATCAAGGAAGGCGAAGTCAAGGAGCTCAATATTATTATTAAGGCTGATGTGCAGGGTTCAGTGGAAGCTGTGCGGCAAGCACTGGAAGGCCTCGGTACTGATGAAGTGCGGGTCAATGTGATTCATGGGGCAGCCGGTGGCATATCAGAGACTGATGTGAACTTGGCGGCAGCCTCCAATGCGGTGATCATCGGATTCAATGTACGACCAGATACGACTGCTCGCCGAGTAGCAGAGTGGGAAAAAGTGGATGTTCGGACCTATCGAGTCATCTACCATGCCATCGATGATGTGAAATCCGCCATGGAAGGGCTCTTGGAACCTGAGTATGTGGAAGATGTGGTGGGCAGGGCTGAAGTCAGGGCTACTTTTAGGGTCCCCAATGCCGGCGTTATTGCAGGCAGCTATGTTATTGATGGCAAGATAACCCGCAATGCTCGTGTGCGGTTGCTTAGAGACAACGTGGTTATTCATGAAGGCCCTATTGCATCTCTCAAACGGTTTAAGGATGATGTGAGGGAAGTCGTGCAAGGCTACGAATGTGGCATAGGTATTGAGCGTTTTAACGATGTCAAAGAAGGCGATGAACTGGAAGCTTTCGTTGTGAGGGCTGTGAAGCGGACCCTCTAGAGTATGGATAGTGCTTGAAAAGGGGTTGAGGATATGGCCACCCAGCAGCGGGTTGAGAAAATCCGAGAAGCTATTAAGCAGGAAGCTAGCGACATCATTAGACAGATGAAGGATCCCCGCATTGGCTTTGTGACAGTTACCGATGTGGAAGTGTCCCGTGATCTTCGTCATGTCAAGATATTTGTCAGTGTTTTGGGCGACGAAGAGAGTAGACAGACCTCCTTAGAGGGGTTGGAGCGGGCCAAGGGCTATATTCGAACAGAGATCGGTCAACGCATAAGGCTGCGGCACACACCTGAAATAGCTTTTCGCTGGGATAGTTCTATGGAGAGAGGGGCCCGCATATCCCAGATTCTACACGAACTCAAGCAGGGGCAAGAAAACGAATCATCTTCACCGGAAAGTGAAGGTGACGACAAATAGTGCGCCGTGGTTCCTTGGAGACAGTTGCTAAGACGCTAGCTTCTCACAAACGACTCCTGATAACTTGGCATGTGGACCCAGACCCAGATAGTGTTGGGTCTGGGTTAGCGCTGCAGATGATCCTGGAGCTTATGGGCCAAGAAGCTATGTGCATTTCTCCCGATCCTTTAGGGCAGTGGTTTGGCTTCTTGCCTGGTGCCGACAGATGTCAGGTTTTTCATAAGCAACTCTTGCTTGATTTTTCTGCAGCCGTAGTCATCGATGCTGAGATAGACAGATGTGGAGGTTTAGGACCATATCTCAAATCTGGAGAGTTGCCAGTCATCAACATTGATCATCACGGAACCAACCCCGGCCGAGGTGTGGCTTTCTACGTAGACACAACGGCCGCCGCCACCGGTGAGATCATTTACGAATTGGCTAAGTTTTGGCGAGTACCCTTAGACAAGGACATAGCGACTAACCTATTTGCCGCGTTGTCCGGTGACACTGGCACATTTCGTTATAGTAACACTAAGGCCACGACTTTGCGGATAGCTAGCGAATTGGTGGAAATTGGAGCTGATCCCGCAGATATTGCGGTTCACCTTTATGAGGAGCGCTCCTATGAGGAAGTTGATCTCATGCGTCAGGCGCTCAATACCCTTGAGCTTAGTCCCGATGGGGCGGCGGCTTGGATTAGTATCACCCAGGATATGCTGGGTGGCAGGCAATGGGTTGGTCAGCACTCCAATGACATCATCCAGTTCCCCCGGATGATCGATACAGTGGAGGTGGCTGTGCTCTTTAGAGAAATGGAATCGGAGAAAACCAAGGTGAGCTTCAGGTCTCGATCCCACATGGATGTCAGCTACATAGCGAGTCTATTTGGTGGCGGAGGCCACGTCCGTGCCGCGGGCTGCACAATCGACGCTCCTTTGGCAGACGCCATGACGCTGGTAATCAAGACCGTTATCTGCGAGCTCAATAGGTGCCGGTCAGGTACGGAATTGGCTGAATCGGCTGCTTGTGGCCAGGAAACTGAGCGGGGCGAACCATAGTATGGATGGTATTTTGGTTATACTCAAACCGCCAGGGATGACCTCCCATGATGTGGTAGCCGGAGTGAGGCGTCGGACCGGTCAGCGGCAGGTAGGTCACCTTGGGACACTAGATCCGGGGGCAGCCGGGATTTTGGTATTGTGTCTAGGCAAGGCAACCCGCCTGATTCCCTTTATGGAGGACTATGTAAAGGGCTACAGGGCAGAGCTGCGTCTAGGCTGGTCCACTGATACCCAGGATGCCGGAGGAAAGCTACTAGAGGAAAATCGGGATTCTCAACTGGCAGCTTCAGAGCTAGCCGGGGTCGTTGATCTGTTTCGAGGGGAAATCCAGCAGATCCCGCCCATGGTATCTGCACTCAAACACAAGGGCCAGCGCTTGTATGAGTTAGCCCGGCAAGGCAAGGTTGTTGAGAGAAAACCCCGGACCATCCGCATCTATGAGCTGCGACCGGTAGGCACCTGGGGGCCAGGTCCTTGGCTTTTTGGGGATCGCCTCCTGTTTGATGTTACTTGTTCAAAGGGTACCTATATTCGCACCCTCTGCCAAGACATGGGGACATGTCTTGGGGTTCCAACCCATATGTCATTTTTGCTGCGGACTCGGGTTGGACCCTGGGGATTGCAGCATGCCACTACTCTGGAGGAGTTCACCAATACTCCCAAAAACGGGTTGTTTCCCATGGATAAAGGGGTAGGCCATTTGCATGCAGTGATAGTTTCCTGGGAAGGCGCTCGGCGCCTTCAGCAAGGAGCCAGGGCCATGACTGAGCACATTGCAGATCACCTGTCCCCGAATATCGATACTTTTACAGCTGTAGGTAATGCAGCAGGGCATGAGCACTGGTTGCGGATGTACGATGTGGAGGGTGGTTTCCTAGGCATCGGCCGTCGGCAAAAAGTAGCAGAGCAAGGCTGGGAAATCCAGCCAGTAAGAATGTTGCCCCTTGCAACAGATTGATGAGCAATAGACCAGGGGTGAGGATGGTTGCAGGTATACTGGCATGACGGCAGTGTCACAGATACAGTGGGGAGCGAGCGGGTAGTTGCTGGCCTCGGCTTTTTTGATGGAGTACATCTAGGGCATCAAGCCATCTTGCTGAGAGTCAAAGAACTGGCAGAGAAGATGGATGCTCTTTCCGTAATGGTGACCTTTGATCGGCACCCTCTGGAAATTATCAGACCCGATGCTGTTCCTAAGCTCTTGACAAGTGCCCGGGAGCGACGCACTTATGTTTGGGAGCTAGGTATTGCAGCCATGGCAGAGCTTGGCTTCAACCAACAACTTGCTAGACTTGAACCTAAGGAGTTCGCCAGCCGCATTCTGGCCAGACAATTAGGCGTCATCGCTGTTGTGGCCGGTGATGATTTCCGTTTTGGCTATAGGGGCCAGGGAGGAGTCCGTCTTTTGCGGCAGGCTGGGCCCGGATGGGGCATTGAGGCCACCGATGTGGTCGAGCCGATTTCGATCAAAGGTGCAAGGGTGTCCAGTACGGGGATCCGGGGTCTGCTGCGGGAAGGGAAGGTAGAGGAGGCCGCTGAGTGCTTAGGCCGCCCGTATAGGCTATCCGGTCCTGTGATCGCTGGAGAGGGCAGGGGTAGGAAGCTAGGATTCCCTACAGCCAACCTAGCGGTACCCACCGAGAGGCTTATACCCCGAGACGGAGTCTATGCCGTAACCGTACGTTTGATTGATGAGCGTTCCGACACAGGGAATACTTGTGTAGCTAATCAGGCCAGGATGATAGGTGTGCTGAGCATCGGCGATAAACCAACTTTTGCCGGGACCGAGCGCAGTATTGAGGCGCACGTACTAGACCGACAGGAGAGTTACTATGGCAAGGAGCTCGAGGTTTCCTTTTGCAACTGGCTTCGCCCCTCCCAGCGCTTCGAAAGCGCCGAAGCACTGAAAGATCAGGTTGAACGAGACATAAAGGTTGTTCGGAGGCTCTTGGGACCAACACCGTCTGCTATGGGAGGAAAGATTTACAGCCATAGGGCTTTGTGATATAGTGAAACTGCACTAGAACCCTTGACTCGGATTGGCGAGCTCCTCCAGCGTCTTTCTGGGCTAGGGCGATTATGGAGTGGGGAGGTGAAGTCAGTGGCTCTAGATAAAGAGATTAAACGTGAGATTATTGACGATTTCAAGATGCACGAATCTGATACAGGCTCATCTGAAGTGCAGATAGCAATCTTGACTAGGCGGATTAGTGATCTTACACAGCATCTTAAGGTGCATAAGACGGATTACCATTCCCGGCGGGGCATGCTGAAAATGATCGGGCAAAGAAAAGGGTTGCTCGATTATCTTCGGGATACAGATATCGAACGATATCGGGCCATCGTTGCCAAACTCGGGCTACGCGGGTAAATCTGACGAGAAGGAGCGGTAATCCCGCTCCTTCTTCAAATCACTAACTTTGCTTGGGCGAGAATGCTCCCAGCATATGGGGAAGATACTATAGTACTGCCCGGTATACCCTAGCCAGAAGGAAGAGTTCCTTGCTGGGTAGGGACCTATATATAGACGTGCTATGCAATATCTACAGCACGCAAGGAGGTAAAAAGATGAAAAGGGAGTTTAGGCTGGAAATAGGGGGGAGACCGCTAGTTCTCGAAACCGGCACACTGGCCCAACAAGCCAATGGGAGTGTAATGATGCGCTATGGTGATACAGTTGTGCTAGTCACCGCAACCATCTCTAAAGAACCTCGGGAGGGGATCGATTTTTTCCCTCTCATGGTAGACTATGAAGAGCGCATGTATGCCGTTGGTAAAATACCAGGTGGCTGGGGCCGCCGGGAAGGTAGGCCAGGTGAGACAGCGGTCCTGTCTGCTCGCATGATCGATCGACCCCTTAGGCCGTTGTTTCCCGAGGGGTTACGCAACGATGTACAGGTAGTTGCCACTATATTATCAGTGGATCAGGATAATGCACCGGATATTACCGCAATGGTGGGGGCTTCTGCGGCCTTATCGATTTCCGACATCCCCTTTGGTGGGCCAGTGGGTGGAGTGATTGTGGGTCGAGTCGATGGCCAATTTGTTATCAATCCCACGTTGGAACAGCAGGAAAAAAGCGATCTGTCCTTAGTTGTAGCTGGTACCCTAGATGCGGTCACTATGGTAGAAGCTGGAGCCCAGGAAGTCCCTGAAGATGTGCTCTTGGATGCCATTATGTTCGGACATGCTGAGGTGAAGCGGCTGGTCGCTTTCCAACAGGAAATAGCGAAGGAAGTGGGACGTCCCAAGATCCAGATATCGCTGTCCGCTCCGGCGCCTTCTGTGGTGGATTGGGTCAGGAGTAAAGGGACCCAGTCTTTACGGGATGCACTGAAAAACTCAGATAAGTTGAGTCGAGAAGAAGATGTGGACAATGTACGGTCCTCTCTACTTCAAGACTATGCCAAAGAGTATGGGCAGGAACTTTTTGCCCAAAATCATGCAGATCTAGATCGCGCTATCGGGAGTTTGATCAGAGAACTAGTCCGCCACATGATCACCCACGATAAACAGCGACCAGATGGTCGGGGCTTACAGGAGATCAGACCTATCAGCACTGCGGTGAGCCTCTTGCCAAGAGTACACGGCTCTGCAGTGTTTACTCGGGGGCAGACCCAGGTGATGACTGCCTGTACCTTGGGCGTCAAGTCCGATGAGCAGATGCTAGATGATCTTGGCGACGAAGATCGCAAACGCTATATACATCACTATAATTTCCCAGCCTTTTGTGTGGGTGAGACTAGACCTATGCGGGGACCATCTCGCCGGGACATCGGCCACGGTGCATTGGCGTCCCGAGCTCTACTTCCGCTGATTCCGCCGGAGGAGGAATTCCCCTATACCATACGACTAGTATCAGAGGTACTGGAATCTAATGGTTCTTCTTCTCAGGCTAGTGTATGTGGTAGCACCCTAGCGCTCATGGATGCCGGTGTTCCCATCAAGCGCCCAGTGGCTGGAATCGCCATGGGTCTTGTTAAGCAGGGTGAGGAGTTTTCCATTCTCACAGATATCCAAGGTCTGGAAGATGCTTTGGGTGACATGGATTTTAAAGTAGCAGGAACGGCTGAAGGTGTTACCGCTCTCCAAATGGACATCAAAATCCAGGGTGTCACTCGAGAAATTTTGCAGCAGGCTTTAGCTCAAGCAAAAGAGGGAAGATTGTTCATCCTTCAGAAGATGATGGAAACAATCAGTGCACCTAGGCAGGAACTATCTCCCTACGCTCCCCGGATCTTTACCATGGAGATCCCTGTAGATAAAATCAGAGATGTCATCGGACCCGGCGGAAAAACCATCCGCAAGATCATCGACGAAACTGGTGTCTCCATTGATATCGAGGATGATGGCCGCGTCTATGTTGCCTCCACCAACCAAGAAGCTGGTATCAAGGCTCAAGCGTTGATCAGCAATCTGGTCAAAGATGTGGAAGTGGGCGAGACATACCAGGGATCCGTAAAGCGGATCATGGATTTCGGTGCTTTTGTCGAAGTGCTTCCCGGCAAAGAGGGATTAGTGCATATTTCCAAACTAGCCAAGGGCCGAGTGGGGAAAGTTGAGGATGTAGTCAACGTAGGTGACGTCATTACGGTCAAGGTGATTGAGATCGATCGTATGGGCAGAATCAATCTGGCCACGCTGGAGGCCCTAGAAGGCAATGATGGCAAGGCATCCGAGCGCAGCACCAGCCGGGGTCATCGCCCACGAGGGTAGATTTCTGTTGTTTGACGAGATAGCGTAAAGGAGTACGCCATGCTCAACCGACGACGGGGTATAGTACAGGCTGTCCAAGGTATCACCGATCAAACACAGGAGCTAGTTATCAAGATTGGTGGGGAACTGGTTCCCTCGGTGAATTACCGTGTCTTGGCGGAAGATGTCTACCCCGGCGATTTGGTTGAAATCAACACTACGGCAGTGGATCTCGGCTTGGGAACAGGCGGGGTCCATTTTGTCATTAGTCGGCTCGAAAGATGTGGGCAGGCACGAGATGCCATGGGGACGACTCGGCAACAAGATACTGGTCATATCATGAAGCTACGCTACACCCCCCTACAGTTGGCTATACTATGTGCAGAAGAGGAGAACAGCCCCCATCACTCAGTCATGCAGGAAGCGGATTCCTTGGAAGGCATGCCGGTGATGGTGGCTAGCTTACATAGCCTTATTGCCCCCATGGCCGTGGTTCTCCAACATAATGCCCCGAGGCGGGCTCATTTGACCTACATAATGACTGATGGGGCAGCCTTACCACTAGGGTTTAGTCGGTTGGTAGCATCCTTGCAGAAGGGCGGGTACATTTCGTCAACCATCACCGTCGGCCACGCCTTTGGCGGCGATCTTGAAGCTGTAAACATTTACTCTGGCCTTTTGGCTGCCCGGCATGTGCTTAAGGCTGATGCCTGCCTAGTCGCCATGGGCCCCGGGGTTGTGGGGACCGGCACTCCCTTTGGCACTACGGCCCTTGAAACCGCCGCTATACTTGATGGTGTCAATGCTCTTGGGGGTAGGGCCGTGGCTGTGCCTAGACTCAGCTTCGCTGAGAAAAGATCCCGCCACTATGGGATAAGCCACCATACTTTGACAGTGTTAGGCCGACTCTGCTACAGCAGCTGTTTCCTGCCCTTACCTAAGCTTTCCGGTGAGGAAGGGAGATTTTTGCAGCAGCAGTATCAAGCTTCTAATCTTGGGCGTCATAACCTCGTTTTTACAGACCGGGATCACACCCTGGAGTTGCTCGAAGAACATGGTATCAAAGTGACCTCCATGGGGCGCGCGCCATCGGAAGACCCTGCCTTTTTTAGAGCTGGGGGAGCTGCCGGTTGGC
>DAIQRD010000009.1:33416-34108 GCA_036786445.1 Bacillota bacterium | reverse complement strand
ACCCAGAGGTAATCAAACAACTGCGTCATTACGGCATCAATGAGGCAGCTGTTTTTGACAAGAGGCAAAGAGATATGGTGCCGTTAGGGCATGAAAGTATAAAGTTCGCAGTGGGCAGATGACTAGATATGACTATGCAATAAACAAGAGGGGTTGGTGGACATGGTGCCACTAACCCCTCACTGGTATTTACTATTCATCCAGCGATCTATTCACTCGGTGCTTTCCACAGTTCGCTGAACAACGACTCGATCCCTCCATCGCCCAGTCTTATAGTAAGCGAAGTTGAGGATGAACCCCATCACTGACCCCAGGGCTATAGCAATCCACACACCAGTTACTCCCAATCGTGGAATGGAAGACAGGTAGGTTGCGGCCGGCACTCTAAATACCCATAGCGAAATAAGTGTCAAGAGCATGGTGGCCACTGTATCACCGGCACCCCTGATAACTCCCCCAAAAGTAAACATCAGAGCCATGGGGATATAGGATAAAGACACATACCGCAAGTATCGGGATCCTTCCGCCAATACTCCCTGATCCTTGGTGAATAGCACCATGAGGATATCGGGACGCAGGATTGCTACTATAGACACGATAGCTGTGATGCCAGCGGAAAGCAAAGTGCTCCACCTCACCGTCTCCGCGACCCTTTCCGGCTTACCGGCACCTAGATTCTGGCCTACCAAGGC
>DAIQRD010000009.1:0-33406 GCA_036786445.1 Bacillota bacterium | reverse complement strand
CCATGCTGATGCTCATGGACGGCATGAAAGCAAACTGATCGAGGCGGGAGGCAGCCCCAAAGCCCGCAATGACCGTGGCACCAAAGCCGTTGATGGCTGAGTTGACTACAATGGCACTCATGGACACCAACACTTGCTGGATGCCAGCGGGTAGTCCGATCCTAAATGTCAGGGTCGTGAGCTCCCAATCCAGGCGGAGTATGCCGGGTCGGTAATGCAGAAGCCCAGATTTCAGGTAAAGGTACCTCAGAGCAATTACAGCTGACATGCCCTGGGCAATAATCGTGGCCAAGGCTACGCCGGCAACACCCATAGGGGGGATAGGACCAAGGCCAAAGATAAATAGTGGGTCCAAAATGATGTTCAAGACGGTGGCATATGCCAAGAAACGCAGTGGTGTGCGGGAGTCTCCCAGACCCCGCAGCACAGAACTGGCTGCATTGTAAAGGAACATTCCCACGATTCCTGCCATAAAGATGGCTAGGTATTCAGAGGCCATATCGATGATCTCGGGAGGCGTATTGATCAGCCCCAAGAGGGGGCGACGGAAGATTACGCCGATGGCAGAGATCAAAAGCCCCAGGGCAGTCAGGAGGATCAGTGAATTAGTCACAGTCTTTGCCAATCGTTCCTGCTGGCCTGCCCCATAGTATTGGGATACTAGGATGGTGGTAGCCATGGTGATGCCGTTTACTAGAGCTATTAGGGCAAAGATGATGGGAAAGCCCACTGACACCGCGGCTAGGGCGTGGGCCCCTAGAAAACGCCCCACCCAGATGCTATCAACTGTATTATATAAGGCCTGTAATAGGTTACCCAGGAGCATGGGAATGGAAAACATCAAGAGATGACGGAGGATGTCTCCTTCTGTGAAATTAGTGACTTGCTTGTTCTGCAATGTGAAACCCCTTTCCGACGAGAAAAAGTGACCTTGGCCTAGACCGAGGGTGGGGCCTAATCGCACAAGACTGCCGTAGTATTCATGCTAGTCACTGGCGCTAGGGTCAGATTCAGTATGGGCTGGCATGGGACTCTGTAAGGCTTGGTTGAGTCTATCTAGCATAGATAGAAATAGCTGGAGCTCATCGGTATCGAAATCAACTATGCTGTGCAGGATAAAGGCATCATATCTGGCCTCTGCCAATTGTATCAGTTTCCGAGCTTCAGTAGTCACTTGTAGCCGGAAGGCCCGAGCATCCGCGGGATCCTTCTCCCGGATCAGCAATTCGTTGCGCTCTAGCCGCTGGATAATATCCGTAACTGTGCTGGGAGCTAAGTGCATTTTACAGGCTACGTCCGCCAAAGTAGGAGGCGTATCGTAGCCATCAATGGTTTTCAGTATAGACGCCTGGGGGAAAGTCAACTCACTATCCTGAAGGATTTCCCTCATTCCCCGCTTGATCCTGTGGTGAACACTGTGTAGCAAATGTTTGGTTGCATCCAATTCCTGCCGAGTTGGGGATCTCACCAAATATACTCCTTCCCTGGAAATGACAACTAGAAGCTTCGCACACGAATTAGTTTACCACGGAAACCACTAATCGAGCAAGGCATCTATCTCTTGATCGCTCTCTGATAAATCTTTGCCCATTGAAGCAGGAAATTGCCGCTAGCGGTGGAAATATACTTCTATATGCCAGCATATCGGTGGAGGACGACTGCTAGAGAGCAGGAGTGGAGCCGAGCATAGCTGAGACTAGACGAGCCGAGGAGGAGTAAAATGAACGTTGATCAGAAAGCAGGTTTCTATGGAGAATTCGGGGGCAGTTTTGTCACACCGGAACTGCAGACAGTATTGGACCATCTAGAAGAAGCCTTTGAACGTTACAAAGATGATGAGGATTTCAAGAAAGAGTTGAGCCACTACCACAAACACTATATTGGCCGCCCCAGCCCACTGTACTATGCTGCTCGCCTATCCGAGGAATTGGGTGGTGCGAAGATCTACATCAAGCGGGAAGACCTCAACCACACCGGTTCCCATAAGATCAACAACGTTATCGGCCAGGCACTCTTGGCCAAACGCATGGGTGTCAAGCGAGTTATAGCTGAAACTGGAGCTGGGCAGCACGGTGTAGCGACTGCCACGGCTTGTGCCCTGTTTGGTATGGATTGCACTATCTATATGGGTGCAGAGGATATCCGTCGCCAAGCTCTCAACGTATTTCGCATGGAACTTCTAGGGGCAAAAGTGATATCAGTTAACACTGGCAACCGCACCCTAAAAGAGGCTGTAGATGAGGCTTTTAGTGACCTTTTGGCCAACTATAAGCATACCTACTATATGTTGGGCTCTGCTGTGGGTCCCCACCCCTTCCCTTTGATTGTGCGGCACTTCCAGAGCATCATTGGTCAAGAGGCCCGGGAACAGATACTCGAACAAGAGGGAAAACTCCCCACATATCTTCTGGCCTGTGTCGGCGGTGGTAGCAATTCCATTGGGTTATTCCACCCATTCTATGGGGACAAAGACGTCAAGATGGTTGGGGTAGAGCCAGCCGGTAGAGGTCTTGCCACTGGAGAGCATGCCGCTCCCCTAAATGCTGGTAAGCCCGGTCTTTTGCATGGTTTCAAGTGCTATGTTATGCAAGATGATCAAGGTGAGGCTTTGCCGACCCACTCTATTGCTGCCGGGCTAGACTATCCCGGTGTGGGGCCAGAGCATAGTTTCTATAAGGCCAGTGGCCGTGCTGAGTATGTAGCGGTTACCGATGACGAGTCTCTAGAAGCATTTAGGTTGCTTTCCCAGGTGGAAGGGATTATTCCCGCCCTAGAGAGCGCCCATGCCGTGGCACAGGCTGTAAAGATGGCGCCGGGCTTGTCTAAGGATGACATCATCATCGTGAATCTTTCCGGCCGTGGCGATAAAGATGCCCAGCAGGTGTTTGAGATGAGGCAGGCTGCCAAGGCAGCAGCAGTCCATGCCTAGCTGGTGAGCAAGTCGTAGCAGACAAAGTGCGACCCCCGACTAGTATGTTTAGCCGGGGGTTTTTGCGTACTGGGGGAGGGGAACGGTTTGTCCTCCTTGGCTATCCGCGGATCTTCAGTTTGATATCACCCAGTCCTTGGGCCACCAGATTATATGCATTCTGCCAGTTGGTGGGATCGGAGAAAGTCTCCGGTCCGGCAATAAAGCGCACCTCCCGGTGATGTAGCGGGTCGAGGAGATTGCGTAGGCTATTGGTCACAACGATCTGGAGATGGTTTTCACCAGATCTGATGCCTTGGGTGATACGTAGCTCATAGGGTGGCAATGCCACTGGCCCACAGCGTTTCCCATTGATGTAAACCGTGGCGATGGGTGCCTTTAGATCGATGAGCTCCAGTACAGCCTGGGTCTCGGTGCCTTGCCAGGTGAAATTAGTGCTATACTCCATTTGGCCGGCATAGAAGGGGTACCCTTGCTGAGTCCAGTCACCCAATTCCAGGGTGGTCTTCTGGAAATCCGCTGTGTTGGGGTGGCCGATGGCTGCGGCGTTGACATGGAAATCTCCCAAGATGAAGCTGTTTTCCAGCTCCCAGAGCTCACTAAAGTTGGTAGACAGAACGATCACGTTCATGCCTTCCTGGAGGCTAGTGGTGATATCAAAGGCCACAAAGGCCTCATCTAACCAGGTGCCGGCAGGCCGGGGATTGGAGTAGCCGTTGACACTGATCTTGTACTCATCACCAGATTCTACTACCAGCTTTGCCGGATGGGAGGTTTGCTTTGCCAAGTTGCTTATGTTGAAGCTTAGTTCGATTTCAATGGGCTCAGTGGCCGTGATGGGCCGCCGGTCTTGCAGTTGTCGCCAGGGCTGGACATCCCGGTTATTTCTGGATGTGGGTAGCCCATGGGCCCTGCGAATCCTGGTAAAGGCATCCCAAATGGGCATGGGTCTGCTCCATTGGCCATCACCAATTCTATACCGGCACCAGTCTAGAACTAAGGTGTTATCTTCCCGGGGCCGTATCTTCCATTCGCCTAAGGGAAGTGCTTTCGCCTCTTTGGCGGTGCCTGTGTCGGCAACATAAGGTTGCTTGGAACCTGAACACCAATCGTGGGCCAGCGCTCCCGCCAGGAGCAGGTGGGATTCGGCTTCCAAGAATCGTAAGCTGGTCTTGAGTCCCTCTGGAGTCTTGCTGTAGCTGAGTAGCTGTATCTCGCCAGTCAAAAGATCTAATCTGGCCAAAGGTCCTCCATGGTAGATGGTGACTTCAGCCTCCGGGCAGGGGGCTTCACCTACATTGGCCAGGAACACCATGAGGCTATCACCTAGGCACCGAGAATGGGTATAGATGCGGGGCAGGGGCTGGTCCTGAGTGCTTAGGCTGGCTGTGGTTGGATGTATGGGGCCCACGGTCACAGTGCGTTTCGCCCTGGGAGCTAGTATCGCTTCCAGAGCTTTGAAATCAGTGGCAGCCTCCATGAAGGGTAGCAGCTTCTGGAGCCGTTCCTCGTCTGTTGCTTCGATTACTCTAGGGGGCACCTCTAGGTAAACAACAGATCCGCCGGTTTCTATGAGTTTCTCCAAGAGATCCAGAGTGGGAGCGGCGAGAACTGTGTTGGAGGGTAAGACAAAGACACTGTAGCATCCCTGTCCGATTAGAAGTTTCCCATCCTTCACCTGGGCCATGGTCTCCATGAGGACTTCATCGGCGAGATCGTAATCCCAGCTGGCTTCTGTCAGATCTTTGCATAGATCCTCAAAGCTCCGGGCGATATCTTGTCGGTCAAAGCCCTCTACCCAGAAGACGGTGACGGGATGCAAGACAGCGATATCAGCTGCAAAATCTCCCCGGGTAAGTGCGTAGCCAAGACGTCCAAAGTAATCGGCTAGGTAGCCGTATTCCTTGGCCCAAGGCTGGTGCTCTCCCCAACTAGGGGGGTAATCTCTCTTCCGTAGGCCGCGCAGAGAGTAATGATAGAGGTGTTGATTGAGCAAGTTGACGCCTAAAGCATATTGCCAGTCCCCCATTATTTTCTGATCAGCAAAGGAAATATCTGACATGGCTCCACCGTAAGTCTCAGAAAGTAGCCGCTGGCGGCCGGTTTGGTGGGCTACGCTGGAGGCGAGTTTGATCATCTGGACATTGCCCATTTGGGATTGGATGGCATCACCGGGAAGCTTGCCGATGAAGGCCCTGCCACCTAAGAGATCGACTCCTGGCACGTGTAGATAGGCAAGGGGGGCCATGAAAGAGCCAGCCTTGTGGAAATACGGGAATTCGTGCTCCCAGTAATGTCCTGTCCATTGAAGGCCGTTTTGATTACACCAGTCAAATACAGGCTCACACCAGTTTTCCAGGAATAGCTGGGTAGCTGTTCGCCAAAAATCGTAGCGGATCCGCCATGCATCTTCAGTATCCAAGATCAGGCCTGCTAGATTGGGAATAAGATCATAGCCACAGCGCTGGCGGAATTCCAGCGGAAATCGGGGAGTCCAGGGCAGGGTCGATGTCTGGCCAGTTCTCTCACTGTATATCTGGGGCTCATCGGTGAATACACCGGGGATCTCCCGGCCGAAGTGGCTAGCAAAGCGTTCCTTGTAGGGTTCTAGACCGTGTACAATGAAAGACTGGACTGCATCGGCGTCCAGGGTGTCTAGGTAAGCGAAACCGTTGAACCAGTTGGAGGGGGTGGCATTTTGCCAGCAGAAAGTGAGGCATCTTTCACCATCTGCCAGTTGATCATCATCTTCTTCAAGGCACCGTACCTTAATGGGGCCTTCAGTGGAAGTGTCATAAGCAAAGCTTGCCAGCAGATTACCTGGCACCCGGCCTGGAGCTTCGCTATCCACAGACTTGAGGTGCTTGGCAGCGAAGGCCACGAAGTTACGCTCCAGCGCTAGGCCACCGGCGGGACCACTGGGATAACGATCTTCGTCATAGATCCAGGCTTCCATGCCTAACTTCCCGGCTTCATTGACGGCGGCAGCTACTGCCTCCATCCATTCTTCACCCATGAAGGGTGTTGCCAATCCCTGGCGGGAATGCATGAAAAACCCTCCCAGGCCAATGGAATGCATGTGCCGCACCTGTTCCCGAATGCGTTTTGGCTCTAGACGGTCATTCCAGGACCAAAAGGGGATGGGACGGTAGGCGCTACAGGGGTTCTGAAAGAGCTCCTTATCCAAGTCATGACCTCCTTGTTGTGTTAATCCGCAGCCAAGATCTCCATTAAATACCACCACATATATGAATCTTCCACCTAATCGCAAAGTAACCTGCGTGACCTGGGGAACCTGGGCAACAGGAAAATCGGTCTGTGATTGCGCCAAGCTGACTTGGCGGAAGGCCATCTGCTTGTGGTCCCCATGGGCACTCAGTGGCAGATAGTCGGCCTCATCAATGGGGCTGATGCCATGGTGGGGCAAGTGGAATACGAGTGGGGTCTGAAGCTTGGATCAGCTAATGGGACTACTGTGGCCGGGGCGCTATTGGAGGAGGCAGGCTGCTAGTCTAGCAAACCTGCCTCCTCTATTAGGGGAAATGGGGGTAGGGGTATGGCTGTTTAGGCAGAGTGTTCGGTGAACACTGGAGTAACCCCTTGGGCTATTTCCTTGAGTCTAGCTAGCTCAAGTTTGTTTAGGGGTGCAAAATCTTCCGCGATGTCCAAAGCCATCTGGAAAAGGCTGGCTTCTCCCGGGGGAATGGCTGCTGTAATATCTTGGGAGAGCGTGAACCGCAAAGCCAGGCTAGCTAGTTCCCGCTCATCGATGGGCCGATACCAAGTTTTCTGATATGTACGTTCTTCCCCCTCTTGCCATCGAGTGTGGGCCATGGCTTTGAGAGCTAGTTTACCCATGCCTTTTGCAGTTGCTTTCTCCAGGACTTGGGGTCCGAAATTGGCGTTGAAAAACCCAGCCCAGTTCAGGGGAAATAGCACACTATTAAAGGCAAACATGTCCATGAGGGTAAGGGCAGCTTCCACCGTGTGGGATGAGAAACCAACATAGCGGATAAGTCCTTCTTCCTGAGCAGCCAGGACTGCCTCCAAAACGCCCTCCGACCCCATGGCGGTTTCTACATCGGCCTTGGTGTTGACTGCGTGCAACTGATATAAATCGAAATGGTCGGTCTGCAATTTCCTAAGCGACTGATGCAATTCCTGTTCAGCCTCTTTGCGAGTTCGCATTGTAGTCTTGCAGGCCAAGAAGATCTTGTCCCTCTTGCCAACTAAGGCTGGGCCCAGACGGTCTTCCGCATCATCGTATGTCGGAGCCACATCAAAGTAGTTGACTCCTCGGTCAAGGGCTTCTGCCACGAGGTTATTAGCTGCAGCTTGCTCTGTCTTGGCTACCACTATCCCACCAAACCCAATTATGGACAGCATTTCGCCAGTATTACCATATTGTCGTTTCAGCACATTGAACACCTCCCAATAGTTTCCAACTGATGACAGGTTTTTGCTTGGCTTAGACAATAATATCGGGTGAACCCATGGTTTGGCAGTTAGCTAGATTACAAATCTGCTCCAAGCAACTACCTAATCTCCCCGGTTGGGCTGAGCATCTAGGGAGATTGCTATCCTTTTGCAGCTTGAAGTAATCACCTGTCTTCCATTACATAGACAGGGAATCTTGCGGTCATACTCAAGGGTGAAAGGAGTGTGAAGGATGCCCAATCCCAAGGTACTCTGTGAAGTAGAGACGTGTACCCACTGGCTCCCTGGCAAAGTCTGTGGAGCTGCCAATATTGATATCCTCAATGAAGAAGAGATGCTTGCGGAGTCCACCGAACATACCGAGTGCAAGACCTTCTCTGAACGCCGTGGTCTAGCAAATCTCCTGGGTTCAGCAGACAACGTGAATTGGTGGGGGGCCATCGAAGCGGCGTTTTTGCCAGATCGTGAGCTCTCACCTACAGTGACCTGTGTTGTAGAGTCTTGCAGCTACTGGGCAGATGGTGATCTGTGTGACGCCAAAGAGATCTTCGTAAGTGGCGATGCAGCCAAAGAGTGTCAGGACACCAATTGCGAGACGTTTACTACGGCTTAGTCGACTAAAGCGAATCCACTCCCGAGAGCATCCTTGGGAGGTTAGTTCAGCCTTCTGGGGGCCTTCTTGCTAGGCGGAGGCCCCTAGATCTATTCACGTTCTATTGGTCCATCTTCGGGAATACCTCCGCTGCAACCACTACTTTGACGATGGAGTTGGCTGGGTATACACCCCGTAGTAGTGCATTGGGATAGACCAAAGTCCCCGGTCCCACTATAGTCCCAGGGTTGCTTACAGTGTTACAGCCCAAGGCGACACCATCGCCGAGGATGGCTCCTAGTTTTGTTCGGTGTGTCGGGTATTCTGTGCCGCTGACTTTGATCACAATCTCAGTCTTGGCATGTTTGAGGTTGGACAGCTTGGCGCCGGCCCCGAGATTACAGTGCCTGCCTAGAATCGAGTCTCCTACATAGTTGAAATGGGGGGCAGCGCTCCCATCTAGGAGGATACTGGTTTTGATCTCAGATGCGTGACCTACCACACAGTGCTCACCGATGATGGAGCCCTCCCGCAGATAGGCTCCATGGCGGACCTGACTGTGAGCTCCGATATATGCTGGCCCTTTTATCCACGCTCCCGTTTCAACTATTGCCCCCTGGGCTAGGATCACATCATCACCGACAAAGGCACCGGGTTGGATGATCCCCTGTCTGCGGGTACTCAAAGAAGGTAGGAGTCGAAGCTGTTTCTCGAGCCATGAATCAACCCCATCCAAAGCCTCCCAGACATATGTGATTCCTTCAAATAGGGCAGCTAGGGAGGTGGATTCCCATTGGAAGAACTCATTGGCAGACAGCATATTGTTACCTCCACTGCTATTCTGATTGCTGCTTGCTGGGGGATCTGCAGGTGTTGTTCTTGACCGAGAATACTCCCCAAGCAGCATACGCTACTGTGGCTGGGAATATACCGATTTACCCAGTAAAGCTCAGATCTGCTGTACTTTTCGCCAGAGTCACCGCAATCCCTCTATCTTCATCGGGAAATGCTGTTGCCAGGATTCTGAGATCGTACAGGATCGGAGGGAATAGGGTGCCAGTGCCGAATTGCTAGTCATGGGCAGAAGGGCATAGTGGCAACGGCTGCCGTGACCAGACCTAATGGAAGCCTGAGTTGGAAAGGAAGATATGGATGGAGATTCTCTATTTGGGGACCGGCGCATCAGAAGGATGGCCAGCGCTTTTCTGTGAGTGTGAGTACTGCCAGAAGGCTCGAGAACTAGGCGGCAAGAATATCAGGACGCGCACGTCAGTACAGGTCGATGGCCGTTACAAATTCGATTTCCCCCCTGATACCTATCATCACGTACTAACTCACCGACTTTGTCTCGCAGATATTCAGCATTTGATTATTACCCACTGTCATGAAGACCATTTTTACTGGCAGGAATTGGATACTCGGCGTACTCCTTTCGCCCACATCAAAGATGATCCAGGTCTAGACGTATATGGCGACGTTTGGGTGCAAGAGACTGCCGATTGGGAGGAACTGGTCGAGGGTGGAGTGCGTTTTCATCTGGTGGAAGCCAACTCCAGCTATCAACTGGGGGATGCTCGTCTGTATCCTTTCAAGGCCAATCACTATGAAAAGAAAGGCGCGCTCATCTGTGTCTTCCAGAAGGACGGGATCAGTCTACTCTATGGAAACGATACGGGTTTCTTTTTCGAAGAGGTCTGGTCCGGGCTACAGCAGTTTGAGTTGGATGTAGTATCTCTGGATTGCACCCATGGTAACGATGACAACTGGGATAATCACATGGGTATACCAGCCATCCTCAAGACCCGGGAGAGGATGCTGGAAACCGGTATTGCTGGAGAGCGGACAATCTTCATAGTTACTCATTTCTCCCATAATGGTGGGTTGCTCCACCATGAGCTGGAGCAGATCTTGAACCCCCATGGTTTTCTAGTGGCACATGATGGCATGAAGTTGACTGTGTTGCCCTAGGCAGGAATCACTCTTCTGGAGCAGGAATATCATAGGGGATCACTGGCCATGGATGGATCGGATGTTTCCCAATGGATTCAGGGGTCTGATCATATGGGAGGGGCGATAGCATGGCTATTCGCGTGACAGTTTGGAATGAAAATCGGCACGAGCAGAGAAGCGAAAAGGTGCGGGAGGTATATCCTGAGGGTATACACGGGGCCATTGCCGAGTACTTGCGCACCCAGGGCATGGACGTAGGCACAGCGACGCTAGATGAACCGGAACATGGCCTAACTGACGAGGTTCTGGATAAGACCGATGTGCTCCTGTGGTGGGGCCATTTGGCTCACCAGGAAGTATGCGATAAGGTTGTAGACAAAGTACAGGAACGGGTCCTGGAGGGTATGGGATTAATCGTCTTGCATTCCGCTCATTTTTCCAAGATATTTCGCAAGCTAATGGGCACTACCTGTGATCTGAAGTGGAGAGAAATTGGGGAGAAGGAACGGCTTTGGGTAGTAGAGCCAGGCCATCCCATTGTAGAGGGTATTGGAGAATATATTGAGCTGCCGGAGACTGAGATGTACGGCGAACGCTTTGATATCCCAGCACCAGATACACTAGTGTTTATCAGTTGGTTTGCTGGAGGAGAGGTCTTCCGGAGTGGCTGCTGCTATAGTCGGGGGAAGGGCAAAGTTTTCTATTTTCGCCCAGGGCATGAGACATACCCCATATTCTATAATAAAGATATCCAGCGGGTGATCTCCAATGCAGTCCGCTGGGCTGCGCCTACCCAAGGCCCTGCTCCGGAGTTTGGGCATGTACCAGAGCCTTTGGAGACAATCTAGTAGTATCACTCCAAAGTTAGCTTAGCTGTAGAGAGGAGCTGTCTAGATGGCAGCTCTTCTGGTCTTGACCAGCTCCTGTGTTTAACAGTGAATTGAGAAGGGAATGAAGTATTAACGGTGAGTCTACCTGAGGTTACACTTTACACTGATGGAGCTTGCTCCGGCAATCCTGGTCCTGGTGGTTGGGGTGCAGTTCTGATCTATGGCCCCCACCAGAAAGAGGTGACTGGGTATGAAGCCTATTCCACCAACCAACGGATGGAGTTGATGGCGGCCATCGGTGGACTAGAGGCTTTGACCAAACCATGTTCAGTTGCGCTCCATAGTGATAGCGCTTATCTCATAAATGCGTTCAAGCAGGATTGGCTGACCAAGTGGCAGCGCAACGGTTGGCTCAATGCCAAGAAGAAGCCGGTGGAGAATCAGGATCTATGGAAGCGGCTAATCGCATTGACGAAAAAGCACCAAGTGCGGTGGATTAAAGTTGAGGGTCATTCTGACAATGAACTGAACGATCGCTGTGATTATCTAGCCAAAGAAGCTATCAAGGAGCAGACTGCTCAAGAATGAACGTGGGATCAGTTAGGTGTAGCAGATGGGCCATGAATCCATGTTTGCTAGGGTTGATGGTGCTTTCGCCAAGGATAGTAAGATGCTGCCGCTGGGGAACGATAAAACAGCGGCAGTTGCGATCTTATGGAGGAGGGACACGATGTTACAGGGCAAAAAAGTTGGAGTATTCAATGTGGCCAACCGGCGGAGCTTGGCCTGGGCCATAGCCACAGCAATGAATCAGCAGGGGGCCCATATAGCTTTGGGTTACCAAAATGAAAGAACGGGAGAGGAAGCAGCCTCATTGGCAGCGGAGCTTTCACCGCCGGCATTGCTTATGATGTGTGATGTCTTGTCAGAAGAATCCATGGAGGCTGCTTTTGCTGTGATGGAGCGGGAATGGGGGACCTTGGATGTGCTTGTCCACTCTTTGGCCTTCGCCCCGAAAGACGCTCTGGAAAACCCCTTTGTGGAGACAAGCAGGGAAGCTTTTCAGATGGCTCTAGAGATCAGTGCTTATTCATTGGTGGCCCTAACTAGGCGAGCCTTGCCTCTCATGTCACAAGATGCCAATATTGTTACCCTTACCTATTTTGGGGCGGAGAAGGTCATCCCCAGCTACAACGTGATGGGGGTAGCCAAGGCGTCTCTGGAAGCCAGTGTCCGATATCTTGCCCATGATTTGGGTGGTCGTGGAATTCGGGTGAATGCCATATCTGCGGGGCCTGTTAGCACCTTGGCCAGCCGGGGCATTCCCGGATTTGTTGATATGCTGCGCCAGCATCGGGAAAGGGCTCCTTTGGGTAGAAACGTGGATCAGCAGGATGTGGCTGCGGCAGCCGTTTTTCTAGCTAGTTCCATGGCCCAAGGGATCACTGGAGAAGTCCTGCATGTAGATGCCGGATACAATATTATGGGGTTTTGAGGCAGTCTCCCCTGACCTCGCGGCGAAACGCCGGAATGTGGGCAGGAAACAAATGCCTATTTCCAGAATAAGAAGACTAGGCAATTTATATGGAGGTGAGGGAGAATGAGGGTTGGAATTGTCGGGTTGGGCACCATGGGGACAACTCATGCAGCTAGTTATCAGAACGTTGCCGGTTGTGAACTGGCGGCCGTAGCCGATATTCAACCGGAACGGCGTCTGGGCATGGCAGAAAGATATGGCGTAAGAGGGTACGCCACTCTTGCCGACATGCTATCGGCTGAGAACCTAGATGTAGTCGATGTGTGTCTGCCCACTTTTCTCCACCGTCAAGCTGTGGAAATGGCGGCAAAGGCAGGTAAGCATGTTTTCTGTGAGAAGCCCCTGGCCCGCAGTCGAGGCGAAGGGCAGGCTATGATCGATGCTTGCCACAGAGCCGGTGTTGAGCTGGGAGTGGGGCATGTGGTGCGTTTCTTTCCCGAGTACCAGCGGGCTAAGGCCATCATCGATGGTGGCGAAATGGGTGATGTCGGAACTGTGTACACTTACCGGGGTGGGGGCGGATTCCCCACGGCGTGGCAGGATTGGTATGCCAGGTATGAGTGGAGTGGTGGAATCACCCTGGATTTGATCATCCATGATCTGGACTTTCTCCGGTGGACCCTAGGTGATGTGGAGCGAGTCTTTGCCAAGAGTACTTGGGGCCGCGAGTATAACCGAATGGAACATGTCTTGGTTAACTTGCGATTTGCCAATGGAGTTATTGCCAACGTAGAGGGCACTTGGCTAGACCTGGGTGGCTTTGGAACCAAGTTTGAGTTTGCCTGCGAAGAGGGGCTCTTGCTCCATGATTCCAAGACGACCTCGGCTTTGACGAGTTATCAGCTACAGAACGCTTCCCAGGTCGGTGGCCCCGGTGTAGCTGTGCCAGAGAGTCCTTTGGCCAGGGATCCCTATACACTGGAACTGGAGCATTTTATCAAGTGTCTCCAAGAGGACAAAGAACCTATGATCAATGGGGAAGAGGCTCTCCGGGCAGTGGATATCGCGGTGGCTGCTCAGAAGTCCATAGCCACCGGGAAACCGGTAAGGCCGGAAAGGGGGTAAGGGTGATGAGAATTGGTATCATGAGTTTTGCTCACATGCATGCTTATGCATATGTGGATGCGATTCAGCAGTTACCTGGTGTAGAGCTTGTTGGCGTTGCGGATAGTGATCAGGAACGGGGCAAAATTGCTGCCAACCATGCTGGCACTAGGCAGTTTCCTTCTTTTGAAGAGCTCTTGCAGGCAGATGTGGATGGCGTGATTATCACTGCTGCTAACGCCGATCATCGAAGGTTGACGGAGATGGCAGCTGCCGCGGGGAAGCATATTCTCTGCGAAAAACCAATTGCCACCACCCTAGAGGACGCAAAGGCCATGGAGAAGATTACCGAAGAGGCCGGCGTCAAGTTCCAAATGGCTTTTCCCTGCCGATATATCCCTGCTGTCCAGCGCTTAAAGGATCAATACGACAATGGTAGCCTGGGCAGAGTGGTGGTGCTACGAGGCACTAACCATGGCCGCATGCCCGGAGGTTTCTTTATCGATCCCGAGGCGGCCGGCGGTGGAGCTATCATTGATCACACAGTCCACATAGTCGATGTGGTACGCTGGGTCTTCCAGACGGAGGTTACGGAGGTCTACGCTGAAATTGATCGCCGCTTTCATGATATTCCTACAGAGGATTGCGGACTTTTGACTTTGGAATTGGCCAATGGCGCTTTCATGACCTTAGATCCTAGCTGGTCACGGCCAGATGATTTTTATACTTGGGGAGACGTCTATCTGAAGGTAGTAGGGACCAAGATGGTGACAGAGGTCGACATGATGCGCCAGAGTCTAGAGCGAATTGGGCGGGGGCAGCCCAACTACCAGTGGGATTTCTGGGGCTCTAATAGTGATTACTACCTAGTCAAGGAGTTTGTGGATTGTTTTCGAGAGGATCGAATGCCGAGTATTACTGCCAGAGATGGCATTAAAGCCCTAGCGGTGGCCATGGCCACCTATGAATCTGCTCAGACGAAGCAACCGGTTCGATTATGTGAGTAATTGAAGTAGTGAACAGGGCCAATCAGGACCGGGGCTGGCTATATCATGGCAGCTAAGCATCGGGACAGATAATGGCCCTGTCTACGTAGAAGAAAGCAAAGGTGCAGCCAAATGACGAAAGATTTTGAGGTAGTAGTTGTTGGCGGCGGTGTGGCCGGCCTGACGGCAGCGGCTTATCTTGCCCAGGCGGGAATGAGTGTATGCGTTTTAGAGCAGCAGCACAAAGTGGGGGGCTTAGCTGGGGCTTTTTCCCGCAGGGATTACTTATTCGAACAGACCCTGCAGGCGCTGGTCGGTTGCCATCCTGGTGGCTCCATCCATGCTTGTAGGGAAGAGCTGGGTTTGAACTTGAGTTTCAAGCAGCTCGATCCTTACAGCCGCCAGATTGGTCCTGGATTTGACATACTTATCTCTGCAGATGTAGGACAATGGGTCAGTGAGCTATGTAAGCTTTTCCCCGGAGATGCTGTAGCTATCAAAAGGCTGGTAGCTGATGCAGTAAAGCTCTTTAGGCGAATTCCTGAGACTCCCAAAAAGCCCCAGGCGATGTTTAGCAAGTGGGAAAAGCTGAGGATCGGGCTGGCTTCCTTGCGGAATATGAATCTCTATGGCAGATATGCGGGCTTGAACATCCAGGATCTCTTAGTGCAGGAGTTCAAAGACCCACAGCTGCGCACTTTTTTCTATTCCCTATGCCCCGTGGGCGAGGCTTCAGCCATGCTGCTTCTGACCACTATTGGCTGGGTGAGGGAGAGACAACTTCATTACCCGGTGGGTGGCGGGCAGGCGTTGGTGGATAGCTTGCGCCAAGCCCTGGAAGCGTCTGGGGGAGAGATCCGCTGTGGCACTGCGGTCAGCGGCATATTAGTGGAGGACGGCTCTGCCATAGGGGTGACTCTAGCAGACGATGAGGATATCCGCAGTGATTTTGTCATTGCTGCATGCGATGCCATGAAACTCTATGGCCAGCTGGTTCCTGCCGGTGCTGCTCCCGAATATGTCCTAGAGGATCTCAACGACTTGGAACCCTGGCCTTCGCATTTTCTCATATCCTTGGGAGTAGATGATGGTGTGACAGATCAAGCCTCCTGGCACCATCATATTACCTATTGCCCTGCCCTCATGGATGCCATGGACAGTGAGGATCCCAGTCATTGGCTAGTTAATGTGGTGGATAACAGCTGCGCCGACAGTCTCCATGCTCCCACTGGCTATCGCAGTCTCACAGTGGGCGCTCAAGTTTCCTTTGAATATAAGCAGCGTTGGCAGACGATTAGTGAGATGCGGGGTCCGGAGTACATAGCTTTGAAAGAGGACGTGGCAGCAGCTTTGCTGGCTTCTACCGAAAGGCTGCTTCCAGGGCTGCGGGATCGGGTTACCGTGGCTGAAGCGGCTACGCCTATTACATACCGCCGTTATACAGGGAACTGGAAGGGTGCTAAGCGAGGCTGGCTACCCACAGCTGAGACCTTGTCACAAATCAAACGGGAGACAACGCCCTTGCCTCGTCTTTTCCAGTGTGGGCATTGGTATGTCCACTCTGGTAATATGGCCAGTGCTATGCAGTCAGGGAAAAACGCAGCCCTTTTGCTTATTGAGCAGTCCCAGAGTGGCAAGTAGGCTTAGGTTTAGAGTTCTCCTCCTCTGCCACCGTCCGTTTGTTTGCGACCTCGGTCATGAGCTTGTCCTGGAAGGTAATGCCCCGCAACCTCTCCCAGAAACCAGGGGGAGTGACCTCGGCCGATACCCGTGATGGCGCCCTATACCAAGTACATTTGGGCCCGTTAATGGCCTCCACGCGGGCTGTATGGGAGTAGAGAGTTACCCTTATTCCCCAAGTCATGCCTGGCTCAAGCTCGATATATACCGCCATTTTATCAGTAGGGCGACTCCATATGCCTTTGTCCAGCAAGTTTTGCATTTGCCTCATCCCAGTGTTAGGTATAGTGTAGCTTTGCTTACCACACTCCGTTCTGGGACACTAGATCGAATTCCTGCTTATTGTTGCCGCTGCTCATCGTGACTTAGTCAGGATCATTGGCGGCATCCTTACCCTCTGGTCCCCGCAATTTGCCCAGCAAGCTGGTTTCTTGCTCCAAGCAGATTGGACATCGTACGACACCGGAGATTAGATCGAAATGGGGATTATCGGTTTCCTGACCACATCTCATACAGACATAGTTATTAGCCATGGCTTCACCCCCATCTGTTTTCTTTGAGCTTATCGTGCGCGAATGCACGGTTGCCAATAGCAGGGCGAAACTCATTAGCTTCTTGTCATTGCTGAGTTTCGCCCTGTGGTCTGCTACTAGGCTATTCGGGATTATTGCTTTCCGGCACTAGAAGACCCGGATAGTCCAGTCAATGCCGTTATTGTTATCCCAGTTCATGGCACTGTCATGGAAGCAGAAATTCACCTCGTGTCTGGCAGATGCCTTAACCATAGCATTGAAACTGCCCGTGGGGCTGCGCATCATCGGGACTGTAGCAGGGCTCTGCCAATTATCGATTCCGAAATGCAGATAGATCTGGTCTGCACCACTTTTGTGGAGGAGGCCATCGTAATTGATGGTGATATCTTGATTCTGGTACGGATTACTGGGCTCCACTGCGACTCCGTGGATCAATTGCATGGGCTCAACTCCTTTCTCCGGGATTCACATCTAGGATACCCGCCGTCATGGAGGGTCATACATCTTCCCGGGATGGGACCCTCGGGCAATGGGCATTCATGGCACTCACCTTTGTGCCACTATTTGCCAGAAGCAGGATTGTGAGCAAAGATGGAGTAATGGAGAGTGGTAAAAGGTGGGATGATGTGCCTCTGGCATCTAGGGGGAATCATAGGAAAGGGTATCTTTGCCGGAGGTCTAAGAGGAGGTCCAGGTTTGATCAGTATTGCTAAAGACGCGCAGCAAAAATATAAAGAGAAGTTGATGACGCCTCGAGAAGCGGTAACCGGCATTGAAAGCGGCAGTACCATTGTTCAGCCATTGGGGGCTGGTGAGCCCCCGGCCCTACTTGCCGCTATAGCTGGTGCCGTTTCCGCCGGTGAGCTGCGCAACATTACCATGCATGCCATGTTGCCCCTGACTAATACGTTAAAGACGGTTCTGCGTTCCGATCTACCTCCTGAGATCAAGTGGGAGTCTTATTTCTTTAGTGGTGTAGATCGCAAGGCGTACAAAGAGGGTCGGGCAACATATACACCCAATCTGTTTCATCAAGCACCCCGTATATTTACAGAATTTCGTACGATCGATACAGCCATTGCCACTGTGTCTCCCATGGACCGCCATGGCTGCTTTAGCCTGGGTGTGTCGGTAGATTATACCCTGGAAGTCTGTCGCCAAGCCCGTCAGCTAATTGTGGAAGTGAATCCCAACATGCCACGCATTCATGGTGCCGGTTTTTTGCATATCGACGAGGTTGATGCCATCATTGAGCATGAGGCACCACTGGTGGAGTTGGATCCACCGGTTTTTGGCTCCGAGGAAGAGAGAATTGGCCAGCTAATCGCAGAGATGATCCCCAATGGGGCGACTTTGCAGCTGGGGATCGGAGGCATACCCAGCGCTGTAACCAAGTACCTCATGGATCATAAAGATCTAGGTATTCATACAGAGATGATGAGTGACAGCCTCATGGAGTTGATTTTGGCGGGGGTGGCCACAGGGCGTTGCAAGAGTATACACAAGCATAAGGCAGTGATTTCCTTTGCCACAGGAACCCGGCGGCTGTATGACTTTTTAGATGATAATCCAATGGTTGAGGCCCTGCCGGTGCAATATGTCAACGCTCCGGCAGTCATCGCCCAAAACCACAAGCAGGTGGCCATTAATGCCGCACTGCAAGTCGACTTGACTGGCCAGTGTTGCGCCGAGTCCTTTGGAGTACAGCAGTACAGTGGCACCGGGGGTCAGCTGGATTTCACCAGGGGAGCCTTTGATTCGCCGGGCGGAATGGCAATTATCGCCTTCAACTCTACGGCCAAAGGAGGCACTATATCGCGGATTGTACCCACACTGAGTCCCGGTGCAGTAGTCACTACCCCTAGAACGGATGTGCATTATGTAGTTACTGAATATGGAGTGGCCCAGCTCAAGGGCAAGTCCCTAACTGAAAGAGCTCGCTTGCTTATAGATCTGGCTCATCCCAAATTCCGAGAAGCTCTTAGATCCGAAGCTAGGCATATAGGGCTTATTTGACATACCAACCAGCCTTCGGGGGTTGGGGTTCTAGGAGCCATGATCGAAACTAGGGAGCAGGAAGAGTGGCGCCTTTCATGGGAGACTGGTGATGAGCTTGGGTTGGAAATCCATGGCGTCACAGGCCACCAGATGGTAATTGATGCCCCTGTGCAGGCCTGTTAGGGCTTGTTTTTGAGCGTATCCATGGAGATGACCGTATACGCAGTGCTCAATGCCGGCGGTCTCCATGATTTCGGTAAACCCCGATGCAGAACGGTTTTCATCGGTGGGGGGATAGTGCAACATGGCAATATGGGGCCGGTGGCCGGCATCTACGGCTGACTTAAGTGAAAGGCGTAACCTTTCTAGCTCCCTCAGGTAAATCTTCTCATCGGCAGCTGTGAAATCGCTGGCGGTGGGGCATTTCCAGCCCCTGGTGCCACACACTGCCAGGCCTTGGGTCAGTGAATAGAAATCATTTTGGAGAGCGTAAACATTTTGAGGCAGCCTTTTGCGGAGTTGTGAGATGCTTTTCCACCAAAGATCATGATTGCCTTTCACCAGTAGGATGTTGCCGGGGAGTGTTCCCAGGAAATCCAGATCTGATTGGACAGAGGACAAATGCATAGCCCAGGACAGATCCCCCGGGGAGAGCACTAGATCTTCCGGGGATACCATGGCTTGCCAGGCGGTGGCGATGCGGAGCCCATGGTCTTGCCATTCCGGCCCAAAGATGTCCATGGGTTTGTCCTCCCCACCGGGTAGATGTAAGTCACTGATTCCATATATATGCATGAGAGTTGTCGCCTCCCGGGTGTTTTTCCAAGCAGAATGAACTCTACCTATCTCCAGGTAGATTCCGTCTGGTAGGAGTTTTTTCCTCTTTCCCGAAATCTATTAGTGTTAGGCGCTTGTGGCGGCGGCAAAGGATCTGGAGGGGTGGTAAACCAATGGGCCCTTTAGTGGAGCGACTGGAAACAGGTTACCGGGAAATGCTCGGGTTATATGAACAGCTGTTGGTTTCAGGCAATTCCATGGCCAAGCATTTGGAGGTGGATGGCTGGGAAGCGGTTAGTCAAGAGCTATGTGCTAAGCAAGCCATCATGGACAAGATCGATGAGCGGGAGAAGAAGTTGAGTGAGCTGCGTCTTGATCTTCAGAAGCATATGGGATTGGAGATATTTTCCCTTTCGGCTCTCGAGGAGCGCTTTCCTGCCACCGTTCTAGGCAATACATTGAGGCAGTTGATGGGTGTGATTGAAAAACTACAAGTTCAAGAGCAAGACAACGAAGAACGCCTGCGTCAAATGGTGGACGGTGTGCAACTGCAAATGGAAGATTTGCAGAAGACTAAGCGGGCGGCTAAGGCCTATCAACCTGGGTCTAGTCTCTACGGAGATGCTCGATTTGTGGACGAGACAAAATAGTGTTATCGACAGATACTTATAAGAATGGCGCAGATATTGAGGAGGCGCAGCGGACGAGTGGCAGGTAGCAGAGAGCAACACTGGCATACGATGACTGTGGAAGAGACGGCAGCTTTTCTGAAGACAGACTTGCATAACGGATTAACTGGAGCAGAGGTTACCCGGCGATTAAACGAGTATGGCCCCAATGAACTGCAAGCTGACCCTGGGCGTAGCCTTTGGTCAATGCTGATGGCGCAGTTCCAGGATGTGATGGTGCTGATGCTTATGGGAGCTGCAATCATATCTGGTTTCATGGGTGAGATAACGGACAGTATTGTGATTTTGCTGATTGTGGCACTGAATGCCATTATAGGCGTGGTGCAAGAAAGTAAGGCGGAAAGTTCCTTGGCAGCTCTAAAACAACTGTCCGCGCCGAGGGCCACCGTTGTGCGGGATGGTAACGCTCAGGAGATCCCCGCACGGGAGCTAGTGCCCGGTGATCTAGTCCTTTTGGAAGCTGGTGCCAACGTGCCGGCAGATGCTCGGCTGGTGGAAGTCGCCAATTTCCGGTGTGAAGAGGCTGCCCTGACTGGAGAGTCAGTCTCTGTTGAGAAGAAAGTCTCTCCGCTCCAAAGTGAAGATGCTGCCTTGGGCGATCGTGTGAATATGATATTTAGTGGGACAACCTCGGTCTATGGTCGCTGCCATGCATTGGTGACCACCACCGGCATGGACACCCAGATCGGTGAGATCGCCAGCATGATTCAAGCGGCTCCCCAAGAAGCTACGCCGCTACAACATAAACTAGACGAACTAGGCAAGAGCCTGGGTGTGGTGGCCCTTGTGCTCGTTGTCCTGGTTTTTCTGGCAGGAGTTTTGCGGGGCGAGCCCACCTTTGATATGTTCATGACCGCTATCAGTCTAGCTGTAGCAGCAATTCCCGAGGGGTTACCCGCCATTGTTACCATTGTTCTAGCCTTAGGCGTGCAGCGGATGAGTAAACGGCAGGCCATCATACGCAAATTGCCGGCAGTAGAGACATTGGGAACGGCCAGTGTCATAGCATCGGATAAAACCGGAACTCTAACTCAAAATGAGATGACGGTAACTCAAGTTTATGTCAATGGTGAATTCATGGATGTCACTGGTCAAGGATATGAGCCTAAAGGAGAGTTGATCGGGCGCAATGGTGAGAAGAAACTCAAGCCTTTGGCTGATCCCCACCTCAATGTGCTCCTCCACGGTTTCTCACTGGCCAATGATGCGCAGTTTGACGCCAATAGCGTAGGATATGGGATTATTGGTGATCCCACCGAGGGCGCACTGGTGGTGCTGGGTGCCAAAACCGGAATTCCTGTGGGCGGTGATGACAATTATCCCCGCATAGGCGAACTGCCCTTTGACTCCCGGCGCAAGCTAATGACAACTTTCCATGAACGCAACGGGGGTGGTAGGCTAGCCACTGTGGAAGTGCTTGAGCAACCTGTGATTTCCTTCACTAAGGGTGCTCCCGATATCCTACTTTCCCTATGCACCCATATCTATGCCCAAGGCCGGATTCGCCCTTTACATGAAGAAGAGCGCCAGGAGCTATTGGATACCAATGCCAGTATGGGGCAGGCAGCCCTACGGGTGCTAGCCCTGGGCTTCCGTCAATGGAACAAGCTCCCCCAGACAATCTCTTCAGAGGCAGTGGAGCAGGATCTGGTCTTTGTGGGTTTCGCCGGCATGATCGATCCTCCGCGACCAGAGGTGAAGGCGGCAGTCGCGGTTGCCAAGACAGCCGGGATTAGGACCATCATGGTAACGGGGGATCATAGACTCACCGCTACAGCAATTGCCCAAGAACTAGGTGTTTTGGAAAATGAAGATCAGGTTGTGATCTCGGGGCAGGAATTGGAAAAGCTCAAGGATATCGAGCTCCAGGCCGTCATGGAGGATGTGCGGGTATTTGCCCGGGTGTCGCCTGAGCACAAGGTGAGAATAGTCGATGCCTTGAAAGCCAATGGCCATGTGGTGGCCATGACCGGGGACGGAGTCAATGACGCGCCGGCACTGAAAAGAGCGGATATCGGGGCCGCCATGGGGATCACCGGCACCGATGTGGCCAAGGAAGCTGCTGACATGGTGTTAGCGGATGATAACTTCGCCACCATTGTGGCGGCGGTGGGTGAGGGGCGTACTATCTACGCCAATATTCGTAAGGCCGTGTATTACTTACTCTCATGCAATGTTGGCGAGATTTTCACTATTTTCATGGCCATCATGTTAGGCTGGGGTAGACCCTTGACGGCCATTCAGATTTTGTGGATCAACCTTGTTACCGATGGCTTGCCTGCCTTAGCCTTGGGGATGGAGCCATCTGAACCCGGGATCATGGGGCAGCGTCCTCGAGGGAGCAAAGAGAGTATTTTCGCCGGGGGGATGTCTTACAGGATTCTTGTTCATGGGTGCCTAATAGGTACATTAGGTCTGATGGCCTATTACTTGGGAATCAGGCGGGGGGCCCCCGTCGCTATGGCTCGCACCATGGCCTTTGCTACTCTCGCTTTCTCCCAGCTGTTCCATTCGCAAAACGCGAGATCGGGCCAATCAATATTTAGAATAGGGTTGTTCAGCAACAAGTACCTTATTCTAGCATTTCTAGCTTCAGCTTCTCTCCAGCTAGTGGTCCTTCTGATACCGGCTATACAGCCGATTTTCGGTGTCGTGCCATTAGATATACTGCATTGGGATTTGGTGATAGGGTTGTCTATTGCTCCGGTGGTGTTTGGTGAGGCTCAGAAGTTACTGGAAAGGTCTCTTAGACCAACCAGAGGATGAAATGTTTAAAGGGGGGGTTGCCGTGGCTTTGCGAGATCGGGTGAGGACCAGGGGACAATCGGTTTGGGAGGAGGAGCACATCAGCCGGGAACAAGTCATCGCGGAGAATGTATCGGTACCTCTTGAGCAGGAGAACGTCCAGGCGGCTCTCGATGAAACCCCAATAGCGAGCCAGCCTCCCATGGATGGGCGGATCTCAATTACAGACGGAAAGGTTTCCATCATACCACCTGAGGCGGGCGGAAGGTGGCCGGTGATTCGACCGGGCAATAATGTAATTGTTCGAGTGAATGGCGAGATCATCGAAGACAAGCATACTCTTGCCCCCGATGAGGTGGTGGAGGTCTTACCTGCCAATGAAGAAGCCACCTTTGACATCAAAGTCGGCATTAGCTCCACAAAAATGCAGGCTGTGGCCTCTGTGCATCGCCAAGCTGGCAAAAGGTTCCAGGTAAGTGATGTGCCGGAGGGTCAGTTTGCCCGAGCAACGGCGGAGCTTGCGGAAGTCATCGACCCGCCTGATCCTAGTGTGCAGGATGTGATGGATAAACTAGCTGAGGCCGGAGTTGTGTTTGGTATTCAGCTCAGTGCAGTCCATGAGTTGATTCAAAGCCAAAGTACGAGAACAATGGTGGTGGCCCAGGGGCAAGCACCATCGGAACCAGTAGATGGAGTGATTAAGTATCTTTTTACGGAACTATCTGAAGTAGATGTAGATCATACGGCTACTCGGATAGATTTGTATGATCGCCATGCGATTCCTTGGGTCCAGCCCAGAGATGTCCTGGCAGAAAAGCAGGATGCTATGCCCGGTGTACCGGGGACTGATGTATTGGGGGGCTCTGTGCGGCCTCGCAACTATCGCAATCCTGTGCTATCTGTCGGTGAAGGTGTGGAACTACTAGATGAAGGTCGCAAGGCAGTGGCTACCCGGGACGGGCGGCCCATTCTAGATGGTAAGACCATCAAAGTGGTACCGACGTTTGTGGTGCCACAGAATGCAGATGCTAGTACCGGACATGTCCGCTTCTCCGGTGATGTGGTGATCAATGGTGATGTGTTGGACAGGGTGGAAGTGGTGTCCGGAGGTTTGGTGGAAATATCCGGGCTTGTCTCCCATGCCAAGATCATGGGGCAGCAGGGGGTCATCATTCAGAAGAGTGTTATTGGGGGTCAAGTAGAGGCTGGCGGTATAGCTGCCGAGTGTAAACGTAGCTTATCAGTGGTTAGCGCACTGACTCTCCGGCTGGAGGAATTGCTCAAGGCAGTACAGCAGTTGCAGCGGGATCCCAGAATGCAGCAGCTAAAGCTAACCGATGGCCAACTTGTCCAACAGCTCTTGGAAGGGAAATTCAGCGAGATCCCCAAGCAGATCGTGGAATTGGAGGAATATGCTGCCGGCTCATTAACTCTTTTCCAGGATTTTGCACAGTTGCTGCCCGCCCTGCGGAGCAAACTGATTGGCCTGGGGCCGACGGGTATTGCCTCCCGCTGGGAGCTACAATCCCTACTGGACTCTCTGCAGGGCTTGGCACTGCATCTAGAAGCTATGCAGGCCGTTGAGGCGGATATAGAGGTCAAGAGTCTGCAGAACGCCACAATAGCAGCTAGTGGAAAGGTTATCATCAATGGGACTGGCTGTTACTATTCCACCATTCTAGCAGGCAAAGGAGTAAAGGCACCCCGTGGGCTCTTACGGGGGGGCAAAGTCGTGGTCAATGAAGGCAATGTGGAGTTTAAAGAGTTAGGCGGCCCCGGTGGCGTAGCTACCGAGGTGACAGTAGTCGATGGAGGGGTGATCTCCGCCGAAATTGTCCATCCCAATGTCACTATTTCCATTCGCGGTGAGATGCGGGTATTCAGAGATCCCCAGCGGCGGGCTAGGGCGTTTCTCAACGAAGAAGGGGAGCTTGTAGTCTGACGGCGATCATGCAGCCAGTTGCTTTGTGGTGTTGGTCCTTGTTATGCAAGGGATGCTCATGTTAATGCATGAAGGCAGGTCAGGTGGGTTTGGACAAACATAGTGGGCGTTGTTTTATTTGCCATTGCAAGATATAATACAGATGATAGTGTGGGCCCTAGCGGTCGGTGTGTCACACATCCAACCTGCCACGGCAGAAAGACCAGCCCTAAGGCCACCGTTTTGATCCCCTGAAGTGTTGGTAAGACACTCCCCCCGGCGGGGTAAAGACAATGGGGCAAAGGCAGGCCCGCGCTGATTAGCGATAGATTGTAACTACGGATGAGAAGAAGGGGATCAGATTAATGGCTGCCTTTGTAGACAAGGTTCTAGTCTGCCGTGACTGTGGTTCGGATTTTACTTTCACCTCTGGAGAGCAAGCCTTTTACGAAGAAAGAGGGTTTGTGAACGAGCCGACCCGGTGCCCAGAATGTCGCCGGAATCGGAAACAGCAGCGCAATGCGCCGGCTCGTCCACGCCAGCGGGAGATGTTTCGAGTAGTCTGTGCCGATTGTGGCGCGGATACAGAAGTACCTTTCAAGCCCCAATCAGATAGACCGGTGTATTGCAGAGATTGCTTTGCCAATCATCGGGGCTAAGTTGGGCGGCTTGAAGCCTAGACCCATGTAAGATATGGAAATCAGGACCCTTGCCGATACACTACCGGGGAATATCGGAAAGGGTCCTTTTTTTGTGCTTGTAATTTTATACTCTTTCTTGTATAATTATCTTATCGCAGTTGACTGACACTGCAGATGAAGAGAGGGGTAATTGAAGTGAAGAAATTCAATCGCTTGGCCATCATACTTACAGTCATGTTGTTCTTTGGAGCATCAGGGTGGGGCTTTGCCCAGGAAGTGCTGCGGGTAGCTTCAGATGCAACGTTCCCGCCTTTTGAAAGCGTGGACCCTGATACTGATGAATGTGTAGGATTCGATATGGATCTAATCAAGGCCATAGGTGCGGAAATGGGTATGGAGGTACAGATCCTCAACACCGCTTGGGACGGCATCTTGCCCGGTCTTATCAATGGCAACTATGATGTTGTGATTGCTGCCATGACCATTACTGAGGCTCGCCTGGAAGCAGTTGATTTCTCCGACCCGTACTTCAATGCCAGCCAGGTATTGGTGGTCCGTAAAGACGATGATCGCATTCAGGGGCTAGAGGATTTGACAGGTAAAGTAGCCGCGGTACAGATCGGGACAACGGGAGACTTGGAAGCTAGTGAAATGGATAGCCTGAAGCGGGTGGCCCGCTTTAACAGCATTCCTGAGGCATTCATGGAGTTGCAGAATAAGGCAGCTGATCTCGCTGTTGTAGATATGCAGGTCGCGAATGACTACATTAAGAACAACCCGGAAGGTGCCAAAATCGTAGGTGAGCCCTTTACCACTGAGCACTATGGCATAGCGGTTCGCAAAGGCAGAGAAGACCTCTTAGGCAAAATCAATGAGGCCCTGGCAGCCGTCATAGACAAGGGTATTTATGATGAAATCTCTTCCAAGTATTTTGGTGTTGAGTAGATGGATTTCCGCTGGGATTTGATGTGGAAAATACTGCCATCCCACCTAGAGGGAGCCATTGTTACCGTAAAACTGACAGCCTTTTCAGTGTTTATGGGCATAATCCTTGGGACATTACTAGGTATGGGGCGCCTATCCCAGAAACGCATCGTGAGTCGGCTGTCGGGAGCTTACGTGGATTTTTTCCGAGGGACGCCTCTACTGGTGCAGATCTTTGTAGTGTATATGGGGTTGCCGCAATTGGGCTTGCGCCTTTCTAACTGGGCAGCGGCTTTGACAGCCCTCAGCCTCAATAGTGGGGCATATGTTGCGGAAATCGTTCGATCTGGTATCCAATCTATAGACAAGGGTCAGGTGGAGGCCGCCCGCTCATTGGGCATGACCGGTTCGCAGACAATGCAGTATATTGTGTTGCCTCAGGCTTTTCGTCGAATCATTCCACCCTTAGGCAACGAATTTATTGCTTTGCTCAAGGACTCGTCCTTGGTGGCAGTAATTTCCTTGGAAGAGTTGCTGCGGAAAGGCCAGATTAATGTCACCAGGTTCTATCGACCTTTTGAAATCTATATTCAGATCGCCATCATCTACCTGATCATGACCAAAAGTATCTCTTTTCTGGTAAACCGGCTAGAAAGACGGATGAAATTGGACGAACAGCGTTTAGCCTCTTGACAGGCTAGATCAGGGTGTGATACCATTAGTTCGAAAGTTGGAAACTCTTAGGCGTTGCTGTTACTGGGCAACATCGGGCCCTATGCAAGCCCCCTTGTTCTTGGCCTTGTTTGCTAACCTTAAGAGTTGGAGAAATCTTTAGGAGGAATGCGTAGTAATGCTAGGCAAAGTTAAGTGGTTTAACGCGGAGAAGGGCTACGGCTTCATTGAGAGGGAAGACGGCGGCGACGTATTTGTTCACTTTTCCGCTATCCAGGACCAAGGCTTCAAAACCTTGGACGAGGGGCAGGAAGTTGAGTTCGATATCGTTGAAGGTGAAAGGGGCCCACAGGCTGCTAACGTTGTAAAAGTCTGAGAGTCGGTTAACTATCGCTGATAGTACCCCACAGAGTTGCATAGTCTGTGGGGTTTTCTATATGTCAATGGGTGTAACCCGGCCGCTATTGGGGTAAATATAGAGTGGCGGCCCTTTTTTGGTGATGATTGTCCCTGCAGGAGATTTGTGGCACACTGCGGAAATATAGTAATAGAGGTCGGTCAATCCAAACTCAAAGGAGTTGGTGGGAGTGGCTGTAGACGAAATCCGGGTAATAATGAAAGGTAAGAACCTCGAAGTTACCCCTTCTTTGCGGGAGTATGCGCAGAAAAAGCTGAAGAAGATAGCCAAATTCTTTGACGAACCTCGTGAACCCTTAGCTGAAGTAGTTTTGAGGATTGAGCGAGAATTTCACGTGGCAGAGATCACCCTCCAAGTTGGTGGTTTGCTGGTAAGGGGTGAAGGCAAGACATCGGACATGTATGCCTCGTTGGATGAAGCCGTCGACAGAATTGATCGCCAGATTCGCAAGTATAAGACCCGGTTCCAAAAACGTCAGCAAGGACCTAGTCTAGGCGAACTAGCTAGTAATGGTGCTTTAGGGGGAGCCGGAGGCCGGCAAGATGGTGAAATAGGCCCACCGCGGGTTGTCAGGACTAAGCGGTTTGCCATGAAGCCTATGTCCGTTGAAGAAGCTATTCTGCAGATGGAGCTATTGGGTCATGACTTCTTTGTGTTCGCCAATGCGACTACTGAGGAGGCCAATGTAGTTTATAAACGACGCAGTGGTGACTATGGTCTCATCGAGCCAGACTTCTAGTTATCAAGCGCCAACATATGGCTGAGTGCTTTTGGGTGGGCAGTGCTGCTGCCCACCCTTCATGTTTTGGTAAGCCCACTGGCCCTTTCCCTATGTGTGCGTTTCCCTGCAAGTGTAGTTGTGGTATAGTAAATATTAGATATGGTTAGTCATCGGGGCTCATGGGAGTTGAACCGGAAAGGATGGGCCATTATGCTGGGCTTATTGCGCAAGTTATTCGATACTAATAGTAAGGAAGTCAAGCGTCTTCAGCAGCAGGCTGAAGTCATCAATAGCTGGGAAGCGGAGATTCAGCCCCTATCCGATACAGAACTGCAGGCCAAAACAGGAGAGTTTAAGGGACGCCTTCACCGGGGAGCATCTTTGGAGGATATTTTGCCCGAGGCTTTCGCTGTCGTCCGGGAAGCTGCTCGCCGCACAGTGAACATGCGCCATTTTGATGTGCAGCTCATGGGTGGTATTATCCTCCATGAAGGGCGCATTGCTGAGATGAAGACCGGAGAAGGCAAAACCCTGGTGGCCACCTTGCCCATTTATCTCAATGCTCTGACTGGGAAGGGTGTTCATCTAGTCACTGTCAATGATTATCTAGCCCGCAGGGACGCAGAATGGATGGGCAGTGTGTATCGCTTTCTAGGACTTTCGGTGGGCACCATCGTCCATGGTTTAGATTTCGATGAACGCCGGGCTGCCTACAATGCCGATGTTACCTATGGGACCAATAATGAGTTTGGTTTCGACTATCTGCGTGACAATATGGTGCTCTACGCGGACCAAATGGTGCAACGCCCTTTACACTATGCCATCGTCGATGAGGTAGACAGCATTCTCATAGATGAAGCTCGTACACCCCTAATTATCTCTGGCCCCTCAGAGGAAGCCCCGGAATTATACTATCGCTTCGCAAAGCTGGTGCCCCGGCTCAAGCCTGAAACCCATTACACGGTGGACGAAAAAGCAAAGACTGTGGCTTTGACAGAGGAAGGTGTAGCCAGAGTTGAAGATCTCCTCAGCATCGATAATCTCTTCGATGAAGAGCATTTCCAGCTTAACCATTATCTCAATCAGGCTCTTAAGGCAGCCAACCTCTTTCGGAGAGACCGGGACTATGTGGTTCAAAATGGTGAGGTGCTCATCGTTGATGAGTTTACTGGCCGGCTGATGCATGGTCGGCGTTACAGTGATGGGTTGCACCAAGCAATAGAGGCTAGGGAAAATGTGAAGATTGAGCGGGAGAGTCAGACACTGGCTTCTATTACCTTTCAGAATTACTTCCGCATGTATGAGAAACTAGCAGGTATGACCGGCACTGCCGCCACCGAGGAGGCGGAGTTCCAGAAGATTTACGGCATGGACGTGGTTGTGATTCCCACCCATAAGCCTATGATCCGCATTGACTATCCTGACGCGGTGTACAGAACTGAAGACGCCAAGTATGCTGCCATAGTTGAAGAGGTGGCCGAGCTACATGGTAAAGGTCAACCGGTGTTGCTGGGGACGATTTCCATTGAAAAATCGGAGATGCTCAGTGACATGTTGAACGACCGGGGTATCCCCCACTCGGTGCTCAATGCTAAGCAGCATGAACGGGAAGCTGAGATTGTCAAAGAGGCAGGACAGAGAGGTACGGTGACCATTGCCACAAACATGGCGGGTCGGGGGACTGACATTATTCTTGGAGAAGGTGTAAATGAACTCGGTGGTATGCACATCCTCGGTAGCGAACGTCATGAAAGCCGCCGGATTGACAACCAGTTGCGGGGGCGATCGGGACGACAAGGTGATGCTGGTTCTTCTCGATTCTATGTTTCCTTGGAAGATGATCTGATGCGGCTCTTTGGTTCGGAGCGGGTAGGGGCCATAATGGATCGATTGGGATGGGGAGCAGATGAAGCCATCGAGCATCCCCAGATCAGCCGAGCCATCGAAGGTGCGCAAAAGAAACTGGAAGCCCATCATTTTGATATTCGTAAGCAAGTCTTGGAATACGATGATGTCATGAGCAAGCAGCGGGAGACCATTTATGGCCAGCGTCGCATAGTCTTGGAGGATCAGAATCTGCAAGAGAACATGCAGGACATGCTGAGACGACAGGTTGACACAGCGCTGGATCTTTATGCAGATGAAAAAACATTCCAGGAAGACTGGGATCTGCCGAGTCTAGTCCATCATCTAGTTGAGCTGGCAAACCATACCATGCAACTACAGGTAGAAGAGCTGCAGGGTAAGGACCGGGAAGAAGTGCGTCAGCTATTGGCAGACCGCTTGCTGGCAGCCTATGGGAAGCGAGAGGCACAGCTTGGATCGGAACAGCTTCGGGAATTAGAGCGCATCGTATTGCTCAGAGTTATGGATAGCAAATGGATGGAGCACCTGCGGGCCATGGATGATCTGCGGGAAGGGATCGGGCTCAGGGCCTATGGCCAGAGAGATCCTCTGATGGAGTATAAATTCGAGGCCTATGAGATGTTCCAGGCCATGATGGATGAAATGCAGGAAGATGTAGTCCAACTACTCTTTAGGGTTCAATTGGTGGCCGAAGAGCGGCCTCGGGAGGATCGTCTTAGTCAAGTTGTTACCAACCGGGACGCAGATGGTGGTATGGACCAAGCTCGCATCCCGCAGCGGCGGGTAGAGAAAGTCGGGCGCAATGATCCGTGCCCCTGTGGCAGTGGCAAGAAATACAAGAAGTGTTGTGGACAATAAGTGCCAGCAGGAAGGAGCACTGACAGTGATTTGGGAAGTCGAGTTACCAGATATGCAGGATCGCCTAGAAGAATTGCAGAGGAAAGTCAAAGAAATGGGGGTTTATCTTTGACGTTGCCGGCAGAGAAAAGCAGGTCGGCGAATACGAAGAAATCATGGCCCAAGCGGGGTTTTGGGATGATCCCGAGGCTGCTCAAGGGGTCATAAGGAAACTAAACAGTATCAGGCATCCCCTGACAGGTTGGCGGAAAGTTAGCGAGGCCTTGGATGATCTGTCAGTGCTGTTGGAACTGGGTCTAGCAGAAAATGATGCAGACACTATAGGGGAAGTCAAAACGGAACTGATTACACTAGACCAAGCAGTCGAAGCACTGGAACTGGCCACGTTGCTCAGTGGAGATCACGATAGTAGTGACGCTTATCTGTCTATCCATTCAGGGGCCGGTGGTACCGAGTCTCAAGACTGGGTGGAGATGCTGTTTAGGATGTACAGTCGCTGGGCAGAAGAACAGGGCTTTGATTTAGATATCATTGACCTCATGCCTGGGGATGAAGCTGGAATCAAGAATGCCACAATCCTCATCAAAGGGGAAAATGCCTATGGGTATCTCAGGGCTGAAAAGGGTGTGCATCGCTTGGTGAGAATTTCGCCTTTTGACTCATCTGGTCGCAGGCATACGTCTTTCGCTTCTGTCGATGTTATCCCCCAGGTGGAAGATGATGGCGAGGTAGCTATTGAACCGGCAGACCTGCGCATCGACACCTATCGGGCCAGTGGGGCCGGGGGTCAGCATGTAAACAAGACCGATTCCGCTGTGCGGATCACTCATATTCCCACGGGCGTTGTGGTGCAATGCCAAGGGGAACGGTCTCAGCATTCTAACCGGGAAAGGGCTATGCAGCTTTTGCGGGCCCGCTTGTCAGAGAAAAAGCTTTCGGAACAAGAAGCCATGATGGAGCAATTGCGGGGTGAGCAAAGGGAAATCGCCTGGGGTAGCCAGATTCGGTCTTACGTCTTTTGCCCCTATACTATGGTCAAAGATCACCGCACAGACTATGAGACCGGCAATGTACAGGCTGTCATGGATGGTGAACTAGATCCTTTCATCCAGGCCTATTTACGCTGGCACAAACAACACTAGCTAGGCCATTATGGCTAGGCGGTGGAGGGTATCCCGGTAGGGGAGGATGGGAATGCGTTCAGGCATTGCTTGGCTATTAATAATAGTCATAATTACGGTTGGGTTGACCCAGATTTTGTTACCTCTGGCTTTAGAAGGCCGAGTGGAACGAGCGCTGAGGCAGAGACTAGCTGCAGTGGAGTACTTGGCAGTAGATATCCAATCTAGGCCTGCACTAATGAGTCTTGTGGGACGCTTTCGCAGAATCCGCATAGAAGCCAAGGATTTCGTCATCGACGATTTGCCAGTCGGCGCCTTCTTGGTGCAAGGTCGCCAGGTGAAATTGGATCCCAGGGCATTGTACCGCAATGGCGAAGTACTTGTGGAAAATGCCGCCGACTTGCGGGTGACAGTGCTCCTGACGGAAGATGGCATCAATCAGTACCTTTGGGAAAAGGTTGATCCAGAAAAACGCTTGCACATTTCCTTGATGGCTGAAGGTGCTGCCTTGGTGGGGAATATTAACTTCTTTGGCCATGGGATTGACATCAACCTACGGGGTGTTTTTCAGGTACGTGAACAGACTAAGATCATATTCGTGCCAGAGGCCCTAACCGTGGAGAAGTTGGAAGTTCCCCAGGTCATATTGAACGCCTTGGTGGAGGACAAAGCCTTGCTCATGGATTTGGCCAGGTTGCCGGTGCCTCTCATCATTGATGAGATGCGGCTTGAGCAAGGGCAACTGTACGCTTTCGGGCATTATGCTAAGCTTAGTGGGGAAGGGCGGTAACTTTGCAGAGATGCGCCGTGGTACTAGTGATTCTGGGGCTAGTGGCGGGTCTGGCAGCCATTGGCCAGCGGCTGGCCCTGGAAAAGGACTTCCAAACAGTAGAAATCGCGGTTGATCTGAGGGATCTAATGGAGCAAAGTTCCCGTTTAGAAGGGCTCACTGATTTGAATGATCTTCTGCAAGAGCTAGGCGGCTGGGGAGTGGAGAGTCTTGTGCTCACGGTATCCCCCCAGGAGCCAGGGGCGGACTGGGAAATTAGGCAGATGGCTGAGACAGTGAAGGCTGCTGGTTACCGGCTGATTCTGAAGATAGGGAATGATGAAGATCAGCACCTATCTGGTGAGCAGATGCCCAAGCAGATAGCTGTTGCCCCCGATCTTGCTCCCAGCGCGGCGGACTTGGCGAGTTTTGTCTACATGACAGATCCCGAGGTTATTTTGTTCGGTGGCACCGAAGTAGCTGGCTATCCAGGCGAATTACGGCAGGTAGCTGATTTATTGAGGGCACAAGGGATCCGTTTCGGTTTGCAGGAATTCGCGGGTCAGCAAGGAGAGGCAGAGCTTGCCAAGCTAGCTCCTTTACATACTGTCCGGGTACATACCATCTATCCCAAGGAACTTCCCCGATATGATAGGCCGCGGACAGAGACTAGATTCTTGCGGGCGGTGCGGGAGCGCTCCTATCGCTTGCTTTATGTGAGGTCTTTGCCTGAGGATGAGCTCTCTACTACGGCATCCTTAGTTAAGG
>DAIQRD010000144.1:0-5067 GCA_036786445.1 Bacillota bacterium | reverse complement strand
TTGACACGAGAAAAAATGGGCACAGCGTGGCACTCATAAACACAAGTAGGCGCAGTGCCTTGGTTCTTCCCAAGCGGTTGTCAGCAACGCCCCCCCAGAATGGCTGGCTGATCAAGGCCACCAGCGGTCCACAAGCGGCTACCATCCCGATCTCCTTACCGGTCAGCCCTATTCGGTGTAGGTAAATATTGAAGTAAGCACCAAAGGCGAACATGGCCATCAGATCGAATAGATAGCCAAGTTTGAGGTAGCGGACAGATGCCGATGTCTCCGTGTCAATAACACAGTGGGGATTATCCATATCGGTTGGCGCCCTCTCCAGTGCTGCAAGCTTCGAGTTGTCAAGGCTTATGAACTCATCATGAGTATTCGGGGACCCCAGGCCGCCCCTCCCCCATAGGTGCCGAATCGAGACGGCCCGCCTTTCCCGATTACACCGTCTTATTCAAACAAGGCTGTTGCACCTTGCATTTTGTCAATAACATGTACACTGAAGGGGCATTTTTCCTCGCAACTGCCACACTCTATGCACTGGGAAGCCTTATGGGGGGTAGCCTCATATTGCTCACGGATTTGTGCAGGTATGTTGTTAGTATCCAGCGATGCGATATCTAGCATCCTTATCGTTGCGGCAATATCGATCTGTGAAGGACACGGTAGGCAATGGTTGCAGTATACACACTGTCCGCTCATTGAACCTTTAGTGGTTCTAATGGCTTCACTATAGTCACGTTCCTCATCTGTAAGGTTGAGATAATTCACAGCTTCTAGAACCTGTTCCCGTGTACTACAGCCAATCAGAGTACTGACAACTGCTGGACGGGTCAAAGCATAATGGATACACTGTCCCACAGTCAACGGCTGATCAAAAGGTGAGAACTCCGGAGACAGAAGTTTGCCCGCGCCCAAGGTCTTCATAGTTGTGATAGCTAGACCTTTGCTTTCACAAAGCTGATACAAGCGCACACGATCGGGATCCATGCCATCGAAATGGGTGCGATCCAGTTTTCCGGTCATGGCATCTCCAATATCAGCATCATAGGAGAGCATGTCGAAGGCAGGGTTGGTACTGAACATTAGAAGCTCGATAGCTCCCGTCTCCACAATACGGGCTGCCATTCTCGGATTATGAGAACTGGCCCCAATGGCACGGATCTTACCTTCCTCTTTCAGCTTCTGGACGTAGGTGATATAATCCGTTTCAAAGACGCCCTGGTAATCTTCCTCGGTATCGATGAAAAACATCATACCCAAGTCAATGTAATCGGTCTTAAAGATCCTCAGTAGATCCTCAAAGTACCTGCGGCATACTGCTACATCACGGGTCCTATCGTACTGTTCCCGAAGGTCAACCGAACCCACATGCCCCTGTAGCAGAACTTGATCTCTTCTACCCTTAAGAGCCCTAGAGATATTCTCCCGTACAGGTCTGCCAGGCATAAACACATCGATGATATTGATATCACACTCTAGAGCTGCATCGATGACTTCCTCTGCTACTTCGTATGGCCTGTTGTCTAGATGCTCAGCACCAAGCCCAACGATACTAGCCGACATCCCGGTCTTCCCTATAGGCCTATAAATCATATTACCCCTCCATTTCATGCAGTTCGCACAACTGTATCTTAATTCTTCCATTTATCTACTGACTTTCCTGCCAAGGGCCTGCCTGCACTCATTGCTAGGAGTAGAGTTGCGTGGCTATGCACAAGGCCAAGGAAATACAAATTGTGGAGAGAATATAGTAATTCGAGGAGATAGCAATACTTGACCGGTTGACCAAGGTCCGCCTGGAACGGGCACTGGCCACGAAGGAGCTTGTCATTTTGGGACGCAGAAGGTATCGTCTGCGTGTGTTCTATTAGTCATGACCTACACTCCTTGCTGGATAAAGCCTTGGCAATCTGACATCCTAGCGTCTCTATGAACCAATGAGTGCGCAAATAATACCAAGAGGGGGCTAGTGGGAAGATGATTACTGGCATAGCACACAACGCATTTAGGGTGGAAAATCTGGACAAATCTATCAAGTTCTATACCCAGATTCTCGGCTTAAAGGAAGCATTCCGGTTGGTGCACGACAATGGTGAACCATTCCTAGTTTACCTACAGATCAACGCCAACACCTTCATTGAGCTTTTCCCCGGTGGCAAAGAGAAAGTGCCGGTAACCAGGGAATCCATAGGGTTCGCCCACCTTTGTTTGCATGTAGATGATATTTCCGCAACCTTAGCTGAGCTGCGTGAGCGTGGGCTGCCTTGCCCCGGAGAACCCAGTATGGGGAAGGACGGCAACTGGCAATATTGGATCAAGGACCCCGATGGCAATGATATCGAGCTAATGCAGATCATGCCCGATTCGCTGCAAATGAAAAGTAGCAAGTTCTAGACTACTAACCTGAGCTATTGAAGCAAACTGGCCCAACTCCAGCAACAACAGGGGTTAGGCCAGTTCTCATCTATTTACCTAATCGCACCGGGCCGAGACTAGAAGTCGAATTGATCGACATTCTCTGCCGTGAAATCGGTAGGTGGTCCCATGATGACGGTGATGCCATCATCCCATAGATCAATCACACCCACATTGGGGATTTCCATTCCGTTAGTGATCTCTTCCCCGTCGAGCCGCTTGACCGCCAAGGCAACAGTCAGATACCCCAGCTTAGCCGGATCCCAAAGAGTAGAGACTCTCAAAGCCCCGGACTTGAGATAAGGTGCAGAGTCATTGGGTAACGCAGTTCCCACTACAGCGACCTTATCCTGTACCCCTCTTTCCTCCACAGCCTGAGCTGCACCTATGGGGGCAGGTGTACTCACCCCAACAATTCCCTTGAGGTTGGGATATGCCCGCAGCAGATCAAGGGTCTTTCTGTAAGCTTCTTGCTGCTTTTCATCGGTGGGAACCCGTTCCGTGACCAGCCTTAGGTTCGGGTATTTCTCCTTGGCATAGGCGAGACCGTGGTCGATCCAGGTATTGAGGTTAGCAGCCGCCAAGCCCCCGGTGATGATGGCATAATCGCCTTCATCTGTCCCCATGGCCTCAACTAAGAGATCCCAGTTGTGCTCGCCGTACACCTTGTCATCGATCTGGTGAACAGAGAATTCTACAACAGATTTATCGGCGGGGGTGTCCCAGTCCATTACCAAAATGCCTCTTTGCTTAGCTCTTCTTAGAACCGGTGTCAAAGCGGCGGGATCGTTGGGAGCAACGGCGATGGCGTCCACGCCCCGGCTGATGTAGTCCTCAATCATCTTTACCTGGGCCGCGGCATCAGGCTGAGTGGGGCCAGCGTAGATCACATTAACACCCAGATCCTTGCCAGCTTGCAGCGCCCCAGTCTCAGAGGCGTTGAAATACGGAATGCCAACTAACTTGGGCATAACCAAGACAGTATACTCTTTTGCTTCAGCAGCTGCCAAGAACAAGGAACAAACTAACATAGCGAGCAGAACAATTCTTAGCCCTTTTTTCACTGATAGTCCTCCTTCATATTGTCCCTAGCTGGTGAAAGCTTCACTTTTCGTAACAACCTTGCTCCATGGCTCACCTCCGCGTCTTTCCAATTTCCCCTGTTACGCTGCTTGATCCAAAATGGGGTCATCTTTCCGCAGAGATTGCCGCCGGTTGGAGAGGATGTTCAAAGTCAAGACAGCAATCAAGATAGCACCTGTGATCATATCGATGATGAATCGATTAACCCCCAGGATGTTAAGGCCACTGGAGATCACCTGCAAGATGGCCACAGCAACGACAGTGCCGAACACCTTCCCGTGGCCACCGGCTATATTCGTTCCACCTAACACCACCGCAGCCACGCTCTGTAAGAGATAGGAAGAGCCAAGATCTACCTTCGCTGAATTGTACCTAGAAAGCATGATCACCGCGGCACCCCCCGCCAATAGAGCCGAATAGACATACACCTGCATCAGTATTCGCTTGATATCTATCCCAGAGAATATAGCAGCGGTGGGGTTGCTGCCCACCATATAGACTCTGGCTCCCCAGGGAGTCTTCTCCAACAGGATATAAGTAACCACAGCTATGATGACGAAAATAATCAAAGGCACTGGGATGGGACCAATACTCTCATTGCCAAACCAATAGTAGGCTTCGGGGAAATTGGAGATAGCGCCACCTTTAGTGAGCCACATACTGATGCCCTCATATAGAATCTGGCTCCCCAGAGTAACCAAGATAGGGGTTACCCCGATGTATGCGACCACAAAACCGTTCAAGAGCCCAATCAAAACAGAGGTCAACAAGATAACACCGATGGCTACAGCAATGGCCAAAACAATGTTACTGCCTGCCATTATAGTGCCAGAAAGGATAAAAGCTGCCATGATGCCTGCCAAGGCGGAGCCTGCAGTTATGGAGAGGTTGATACCGCCTGTCAAGATAACCATCATCATACCCAAGGCAATGATGCCAAACTCCGGCAATTGGAAAGCCATTGTTTGGAGGTTATAAAGACTCAAAAACCTGTCTGGAGATAGGATTGACATGACGATAACTATAGCAGCGAAAACTCCACAGAGGATGTATTCCTTTTTGCTGTTTTCCATATTACTACCCCCCGAAAGGTATCTCACCCGCTACATCTATCCGGGCAATTCGATCCTGCCGTCGCCTGTTTTGTGTCACATCGAGGCTGACTGCGATAAGGATAATGGCACCGACTACTATCTGTTGCCAGTATGTAGGTATCCAAGCCAGGATGAGGCCATTTTGGATGACAGCCAACATTAACACACCCAATATCGTGCCAAACACCGAGCCCTCGCCCCCCAGAACGTTAGCTCCGCCTAACACCACAGCGGCGATGACATTCATTTCAAAAAAGGCGAAAGCATTGGGATCAACTTGCCGCATGATGGATGTATGGACAACTGCCGCGAGGCCCACGAGAAAACCAAGATAAGCATATAGAAATAATAGAATCTTATCCTTATGGAACCCAGCTCGGACAGCTGCCAGGGGATTACCGCCCACGGCAAATATCCCTCTACCCGTCAAGGTGTATTTGAGCACACAGTGTGTAAGTATAGCGGCTCCCACCAGAAAGAA
>DAIQRD010000008.1:0-34685 GCA_036786445.1 Bacillota bacterium | reverse complement strand
ATTACAACAAGACCCACTTTACGGAAGCCGGCTTAGATCCTGAAGCCCCTCCTTCCACCATCACTGAGCTAGATGCCTTCGCGGAGAAACTCACCCGCTATGATGCCAGAGGCAACATAGATATCATCGGCTTTTACCCCAGCTGGGGTCTGGATTACTGGGGCACAGTGTTTGGGGGCAAATTCGTTGATGATGAGGGTGCTCCCACCTTCAATAAGGATCCCAAAATCCTACAAGCCATGGAGTGGATTGCTTCCTACTCCCACAAATATGATGTCAACAAGATCGTTGCCTTTGAATCTGGCCTTTCCGAAGAAAGGGCAGGAGCCCTTGATCCCTTCATCTCCAAGAAGAAATCCATGGAGCAGCAGGGACAGTGGGTAATTATCAACCTAGCCAACTATGCCGCCGAGGACTTCTCCTATGGCATTGCCCCCTTCACTCCCTATCCTGAAGGTGGCAAACAGGGTGGCGTCCTGGTGCGTTCTGCCTATGGCGCGTTAGCCATACCATCTGGCTCCAAAAACGCTGAAGCTGCCCTAGAGTTCATCAAGTTCTGGGTGGGCTATGGCTATGAAGCCCAGCGTGCCAAGATCTTTGAGTGGGGAGCTTGGATGCCCCTAGATAAGGAGCAAAAAATCTGGGAACAGGCTACCACTGTTCAGTATCTCAATATGTTCCCACAGTTCTCCACCTTCCGGAACATACTCACCATGCAAAACTGGACCGTCATGCAGACTCCAGTCGACTCATTCCTCTTCAACCGAGTCACTGCAGCTAGAGACTATGCCCGGCTGTTGGAGAAAAGTCCCCAGCAGGCTCTCGATGATGCCGCTGCTGAAGTCATGAAGGAGTACGAGCGGATTCGCAAATAGTACGAGATGAATCACTCCTGCGGGGCTTTCCCCGCAGGAGTCTATTTCCCCCTAAGGAGTGTCGGTAATGAGTAACAGAAAAACTATCAACCTGCTACTTAGCCATTTGGCTCTGATCCTACTATCAGCCCTATTTGCCCTACCCCTATTCTGGTTAATCTCAACATCCTTGAAACCCAACACCGAAATCTTCATCTTCCCACCCAAGTGGATCCCAAGCCAAGTGTTTTGGGGGCATTACCGAACAGCTATAGGCTTTATCCCTTTCTTCCAGTACTTGTACAATACCCTCTCTATTTGCGCCCTGAGTGTGCTAGGTAGCGTGCTCTCCTGCTCCCTGGTGGCCTATGGCTTTTCTCGCATCGATTGGCCAGAGCGGGATGCCATCTTCGTTGTAGTCATCGCCACCATGATGGTCCCCTTTGCTGTAACTATGATCCCCATGTTTGTGATCTTCAACAAGCTGCGGTGGATCAATACCTTTAAACCACTGGTGGTACCTACATATTTCGGCCCAGCATTCTATATCTTTCTGCTTCGGCAATTCTTCATGACCATCCCCTTAGAGCTATCTGATGCTGCCCGGATTGATGGAGCTTCTGAGTTCTACATCTACCGGGGGATCATCTTGCCCTTAGCCAAACCAGCCTTGGCCGTTGTAGCACTCTTTCAATTCATCGGTTCCTGGAATGACTTTCTAGGGCCGCTGATTTACCTACGCAGCACCGAAAAATATACCTTGGCCTTGGGCCTACAGCAGTTTCGCAGTGCCCTATTGACCGAATGGGGCGGGCTCATGGCAGCAAGTACTCTGGTGACATTGCCCATTATCATCCTGTTCTTCTTTACGCAGAAGACATTTATCCAAGGGATCTCGCTGACTGGTATCAAGGGATAAGGGCATACGCACCTCATGATGTTGCCTATCCGAAAATACTCTTCGGTTTTCCAAGGAAGAGGTGGCACTACAGATCAAACTCGCTCCCTGACAGTAGAGGAAGGGCACAACGAAGGGAGTAGACGACTTCCTATTCTGGCCACCTTGATCTGCCCCACTCTGCTGTATCATATAGATCAGTTAGGGCATCAGAGCCCCTGATCCCAATTTCAAAGAGCTTGCGCAACATGTCCGGCTGCTCCCTGACATTCTGCCATGGTTGCACCGCTTGGTAGAATTGGCTCCAACTGTTGATGCCCAAAGCTGGTTCAACGATGGCCAACACCTTCTCCAGGGGTTTAGTCCAGATCTTAATTGGATCATATCCCAGCAGTGTGGCCACTGTATAAGCCGCAGGTTTGAGAAAAACGCCCAGGAGCCTGACCATGGCAGCAGTGCCGGTATTGGGCTTGTCTATAAAGCGATGCATCAATCCCTCTACTTGAAAAGGCAGCCTTCGCAAATAGAGATGGGCTTGAGCATACATGAACTCTTCCGTTGGTAGGGGAATATCAATTGCTCCCCAAATCACTCTGTAGGTACCCGGCAAAGGCGGAGTCCAATTACGGGGGTAGTCATTTACGTCCAGGAAATACACCTGAAACTGGCTGACACCGAATTCTTCGGGATCCAAATGGCCAAAGCGTGCCTGAAACTCCAGACAGTATTCTAGTTTCGGGATCATGGGTCCCTGCATAGCTGCAGATTGGACAAACACATGTAAATCCACATCAGAAAAATAGGGGATGAAATCCCCCTTGAAAAGCGATCCCTTCAAAAGAATGGCTTGGCCCAGATCTCCAAAGGTCCCCTGTACAGCAGCAATCAAGCACTCTTCTACCTTTTTTCGTCCCGCTGTGGTAAGAATTGGTACTGGTTCCTCCTGCATGATGCTTGCTCCCCTTTCCATCCCTGAGCCTATACCCATAGTCATCCCGGATTAGCCAAGCTACGTATTTTGCATGGTTCCTTGAGATTTGCTTCACCAGGAAGCATGCATATCCTGCGGAGCCAGAGTGAAATTGACGCAATAGTCCCTCGCAGGTATTGCCCAATGCAAACTCGAATTGATATCCGGTACGACAGGAAGGGGATAGCTGTGAACGATACGACCAAGGGATATCTATGGCTTTTTTTCACCATCACTCTTTTTAGCACATATGAAGTGGTTGGCAGCATTTTTGCCCAGACCATTCATCCGTTGCTAGTCAACGCCATCCGCTTTACCATGGGTGGATTGGTTCTACTCCCCCTAGCGATTAGAACCATGCGACGGGAACAACTCAAACTAAGGGGCGCTGACCTCTTGGCTCTCTTCGGCCTAGGCTTTCTAAATGCTGGAGTATGTATGGGCCTCACGCAGTACGCCTTGCAGTACACCGAGGCCTCCACTGCTGCCGTACTCATGAGCAGTAACCCACTCTTTGTATCACTCTTGTCTGCATTCATCTTCAAAGAACCCCTAACGAAAGACAAGATCATCGCTCTTTTGCTAGGGATCGGTGGCATGCTGCTCGTGTCCGGTGGGGTTAAGTCAGCAAATGCTCTAGGCCCCGTCTTGGCCACTCTAGCGTCCATGGTCTGGGCTGTATATACGGTAGCTGGCAAGAGATTGTCCCAACGCTATGGCAGCCTAGTGATGAATTCCTTTGCTTTTCTTCTAGGTGGTGGCTTTTTGCTTATTCTCACAGCCTTACTAAAGATACCGCTCACTGGCTTCAATACCACCAATATACTGCTCCTCATCTACCTGGGTGTAGCCGTCAGCGGCATCGCCTACTACGCTTTCTTCACAGGTCTGCTCTACTTAGATACCACCGCCGGCGCCGCAGTCTTTTTCTTCAAACCAGCTCTAGCAACAGTCTTCGCCTTCCTCATATTAGGGGAACCCATCTCTATGAGAAAGATTGCAGGCATCATGGTGATCATGCTGGCCATGGGGTTGGTAATACCTCCCGTCAAAGAAAACGTGAAGAAGCTCTTCACTGCTTAGCCTAGACTAGATAGGCTACTGCAACCCTCAGCTGATTCCCATGCTCTTAGGAAATCTATTAGCTCTTGGGCGGTAGGGCTTCCCATGTTGCGCACATAGAACCCGGAAGTCCCTACCCCCAAGATCAGTGCATCTTGGGGCTCAAGACCCAGAGCCAAACCATATACAAAACCAGCATTGAAATTATCTCCGGCTCCTGTAACCAATCGAGGATTGGGCGTAAAAGGCCCTTCTACCTCCACATATTCGCATCCCATGGCCAAGCCCGCTTTAGATACGGGGTGGACCACCACGCCATGGATATCAAGTGCGGAGGCTATAGCCTTTGTGATCTCACCTAAAGACGCCTCCGCTAGGGGCGTAGTACATCTAATTCCCAACGCCCTAGCCACTGCCGTAGCCTCCTTGCGGTTGAGGCCCAATACCACCTTTCCATAAAGGCCAAATCTCTTGATCAGCATGAGGCCAGCGTAAAGCTCCTGATCGTGCCTTTTCTCCGGATCTGCCAGATCAAAGAAAATCAGGCGTTCACGGGAAGGTGGTAACTCCGGGAACACGTACTCCAATAGATTGTGCCAGATTTGGTTCATATGGGGCGTTTCTGTCCAATTGACCATGGCAATTACATCGGCTTCGGCATAGACCTGCACCTGATGGGCAACGGGGAAACGGCCAATCACCTTCTCCCACGTGAGTTCCTGCATAGGTGCTAGCTCTGCCATGATGATCTTGCCATCCTCAAACTCCAAGGCTTGGGCATAACTAGGCTCACCCATTGAGATCATCCGAGTACAACGCTCTGCAAACTCTGCAAATAGTGGGTGCACATTGTTTTCGCCTACCGTGCCAGCAAAAGATACACTAAGCCCCAGATTAAGCAAGGCACTAGCCATATTCACAGCACATCCACCAGTCTTGACGACCTTAGGTACAATTTCCACATTGGTGGAAAGCCCGGCAGCCCGCTGGATTCTAGACGCATAGTCGGTAATGGTGGGGATCCGCTGATAGGTATCCCATCCTGTCCGCTTATCTACTACCTCCATGATTTTGTCTATGGCTGCATCGAAACCAACTACAGCTTTCCTGGTTGGTCGTTGCCACACACTTTGAAAACGGCAAATGGCTGCACCGATGTTTTCTTCCATGGGTTATTGAAGCCTCCTGTAATGCAACCCAAAAGGGGAATCTAGGCGTCAATCCCGGGCCCGGAGATTCCCCTTCCATGTGATATTCTACCTAAGTATATTAATGTGCCCAGTTTGTTAGCTATTTGAACTGGGGGAGATATGGCGCATGCACTGCCAGCAACTCGTCGAGGCATTTACGAGCATTGTCAATATCATCAATCACCGGATCGACTAATAAGGCCTGCAAAGCAGTCTCTCTGCATCCAGTCATAGCTGCTTCCACTACAAGCTTCTGCACTCCTACCTGCTGACTACACAGAGCGGCAATGCCTGTAGGCAGATCACCCACACAAAGACCATGAATTCCAGCAGCGCTCACCACTGCAGGCACCTCCACCACTGCATCAACTGGGAGATTGGTGATACAACCACGATTAGGAATATTAACGGCAGGCAATATCTCATTGGTATCCTTAAGCATACCGGAGATGATATCGAAGACGATCTCGCCGGATCGATACCGAATAAACTCATCTACCGGCTGATCACCCCAGGCCATGGCCTCCAATTGCTTGACTAAGCTCTCCCGGTGGGCATCGGCAGCGGCAAAGTCATATCCGTTGTGATCGCATTTCCCCCAAGCATAGGACAGATACTCGCCAATATGATCATCGCTGGGGTTAGGAAAGAGACCAAAACTACGGAATAGATCCCTAGTCAAGGGCATGAACTCCGGATCGAGGTCACGCTCCTTCCTCCTCAGCAAGGGATAGATATCTTCACCGGTGCTCTTCCTATGTAAGGATAACATCCAAGTGAAATGGTTGAGACCTGCTGCCCTAGCATCGATATCATCTTTGTCAATGCCGGTGATCTCCGCAATGCTATCGATACCCATGAAGATACCATGGCAAAGTCCCAGAGACTTAATGCTGGTGTACTGGCTGATCGCCATACAGAGACGACTCTCAGGATTGCTAAAATTCAGGAACCAAGCATCGGGACAAAGCTCTTCCATATCCCTACAGATATCAATAATACGGGGGATATTGCGCAACGAATGGGACAGGCCCCCAGGACCACCATTCTCTCCGAGGACCTGTCTGATGCCGTATTTCTTGGGAATCTGCCAATCCAGCTTCCAAAGCTCATTCCGCTCCACGGCTATAGAGTTAATCACAAACTCTGCATCAGGCAGAGCCTCACGCCTATCCATGGTCTTTTCAAACTTAATGCCAGCACCCGATACCTTATTGATGCGCTGGGCAAAATCATGCATCAAATTCAGGGCCCGCTCGTCGATATCCACTAGGACCATGGTGCTGCCGGCGAAACCTTCACAGTGGATAGCATCTATGAGGCAACCCGGGCCAAAAGAAGCGCTACCGGCTCCTATGAAAACTACCTTGGTCGGTCGCATTATGATTCCTCCCCATACTGTATCACGATGAAATCAAATAACCAATGCTAGATCTTCCGGTCCTCAAAGCGACAGCTAGAGCCCCATATACACCGGCCATGGCGCCAAGGGCCGATGGCACCATGCGTGCCATCCTGGGAATATGCCGCTCTGCTATGGACCTAATCTCGTCTAGGGAATCGCCCAAAGCAATTCCCATGCCGCCTCCAATTACGACTATCTCGGGATTGAGCACAGCTATCACATTGACGAGAGCCATGGCGAAATACGTAAGAGTCTCCTCCAGGACGGCTTGGGCCTCCTGGTTGCCATTGACAGCCTGGGCAAATACAGCTTCCGCATCTCGCTCTCCAGGAAAAATGATGTTGGCATCTATGCCCTTCTTTTCTAGGCGCTCCAACAGGTTGGCAACAACACCTTCACCAGCTATACGCTGCTCTAAAGCACCTCTTGTGGTATGGGTGCCCTGCACGTGCATCTTGTCCAAGACCATGAAGCCAATCTCTCCCGCGGCCCCATGGGCACCCCTATAAAGCTCACCATTGATGATGATGCCACAAGCGAGTCCCAGACCCAAATTGACATAAACTATGTCTCTATGGCCCTTGGCCGCCCCCTTCCACTTCTCCCCGATAACAGCCATATCTACATCATTTTCTATCCGAATGGGCACATTGTACCTGCTCCTTAGGAGATTGACCAGCCTGGAAGCTGTAGCAGGATCGAGAAAGGGGCTCAGAAAGGTCTTTTCTGACCTGTCGCCCAATATGCCCGGCAACCCCACCCCCATACTCAGTATCCGTGCAGCATCGACACCTGCCTGCTCGGTTACCTCATCAATTGTCTGGGCGACCCTGTCGATGATGCTATCCATGCCCCGATACGTCAAGGCGGGCACTTCAGTCTTACTGACAATCTCCCCTACCATATTGCTTAAGGCCGTTCGTATATACTCGCCACCTATGTCCACTCCTATGACATAGCCACTATCCCGATTGTACTCAAGCAGTGAGGGCTTTCTCCCTTTGCCGGATCCGCCAGAAGCGATCTCCCTAACAATCCCCAGTGATAGCAATTCTCCCACTTTGTTGGACACAGTGGGCAGGCTAACGTCTAGGCTTTGGGCGATCTCTTTGCGGGAAATAGGTCCCTTTATCCTAATTAGCTTGAGAATGGCTTGTTCCCCATGCTCCGTGGGCTCTTTGAGTATCTGCACTATGTCCACCCCGAATTTTCTATTAACGCAACTCAGCCTTTATCCCTTAACTCCGCTGATGACAATCCCTTGGATGTAATTCTTCTGGGCCAAGAAAAACAGCGCTAAGACCGGGATCAAGGCAATTGTTGATGTAGCCATTAGTAGCTCCCACTGGACAACTCGCAAGGTCTGAAAGGCCCGCAAACCCAATGATATCGGGAACTTATTGAACTCGCTCAAATAGATGAGCGGAGTCACGAAATCGTTCCAGGCATCAGTGAAGGACAAAATGGCCACAATGCCCACTGCCGGCTTGCTCATGGGCAAAATGATACGGGCAAAAATACCAGGTATGCTACAGCCATCCACCTTTGCTGCCTCATCGAGCTCCCTGGGGATTGTGGAAAAGAATTGCCTCAACAGGAAAATGAAGTAAGGATTGCCGAAAAACGCTGGCAATATTAGCGGCAAATAGGTACCCACCCATCCCAACCTGCTAAAGATCATGTACAAGGGAATCATTGTTACCTGGTGGGGTAACATCATGGTGATGAGCAATACGAAAAACAATACCCCGCTACCCCGAAAGCGCAGCCTAGCAAAGCTAAAGCCCACCAAAGAGCAGGAGATCACACTGCCTGCCATCTTCAGACAACTGATCCATAAGGAGTTAAGCAAGAACCGCCCAGTGGGCATCAGTGTAAAGATGGTCAAGTAATTCTCCCAGACAAATCTGCTGGGGATCCATTTAGGTGGGAATATATACACCTCATCGGGAGGTTTGACCGCGGTGGATAGCATCCATGCAAAAGGAACTAGGTAAACTAAAGCCCCCAGTATCAGCAGAATATACACAACGGTTTTTCCCAGAATGGCACGTCGTCTCTTGCTTTGCATCACTCGCCGCTTCTGTCGCATCAGCTCTTCCTCCCCCCCATAATGTCGCTTTCATAGTAGACCCAAGCAGGGGAAGACTTGAATACCAATGCCGTAAAGGCCACCATGATGAGCAAATAAACCCAAGCCAAAGAGCAAGCAAAACCCATGTTGAACTGCTGAAAGGCTAGGTTAAACAACCAGAGAACATACATCATGGTTGCGTTATTGGGCCCACCCGCTGTCATGACATAGGAGGATGTGAATACTTGAAACGAGCCGATAATGTTAGTGACTAACACGAAGAAGATAGTGGGAGATAGCATTGGCATCGTAATCCTCCAGAATTTCCCCCAAATGCTCGCGCCATCTAACTCCGCTGCTTCATATAGCTGAGTAGGAATACCCTGCAAGCCGGCGAGGAAAATCAACATGCCTCCACCAGCACCCCAGAGATTCATGATGATCAGGGCTGGCTTAGCCCACATTTCATCAAATAGCCACGCCGGGCCCGTGATCCCGACTATGGACAGAAAATGATTTAAGACCCCAAAATGCGGGTGGAATATCCAAGCCCATAGCAGGGAGACAGCCACTCCCGAGATCACCGAAGGAAGATAGTAGATTGTGCGAAAGATGTCCAGGCCTTTGATTTTTTGATTAAGCAGTAAAGCAATGATTAGCCCCACCGCAATGTTCAGCGGTACCCCCACAAATGTATAGAATGATGTGTTGTATAGGGTTTTCCAGAACAAAGATATGGTGTCATCAAATGAGAACAGATTGATGTAGTTCTGCAGCCCCACAAACTGTGGGCTGGTAAGCATATTTGCATCAGTGAAGCTGTAGTATAGCGACAAAACCATGGGTATAGCTGTAAAACCCACTAGTCCGATTAGCCAGGGTGACAGAAAGGCATAGGCAGTGATCTCCTCGAGCTGGTAGATAGTCCATTTGCGCTGGCGTTTCATAGGAGCCCCCCCATATGATCGCCTGGCAACAACCCTATGCAGGTTGCTGCCAGGACATGACTAGCTAGAGATCTACTTTATTCGAATACGCGGGGCAATTTCTCCTCATATTGGCGGATGCCCTCTTCTACAGATATCTTATTGAGCAAATAGATCTGCTCCATGATGGGGACCCTGATCTCCCGAACTTTAGCATCATTGACGAAGTACGGATCTAGCCGAGCAAACTCAGCTGTCTTGGTATAAACCCAAGCATTCTTGCCGTCTCGCGCTGTTATGGATTGGGTATCCCATATCGGGGCTACGGACTTGCGTGAAGGTTGCAGACTCAGTATAGAAGTGGTCATGACCTCCTCAGCATAGGGAGAGGTGATGAACTTCAGGAACCGAATCGCCGCTTCAGGGTGTTTCGTCCCTTTATAGACACCATATCCGTCAGCAAAGACTACAGAACCACGCTGCCCTGTTCTACCCTTAGGTAGATAGGTTACATCCCAGTCAAAGGGCGCCCGGGCAACGTAATCAGTTAACTGCCAGGAATGGGTCTCTGCCATAGCGATATTGCCCAGAATAAAGGTGTCGAACAAACCCTTACCGGCTACATCGGCTGGCTTTGGTGCTACTTTGTGCTCCCAAATCAGGTCACGGGCGAACTGCAAGGCTTCTAGAGCAGCTGGCTGCCCCAGTAGTGACTTGGTGCCCCGGAAGTCCGCATCCATTACTTCTCCACCGTTTTGCCATACCCAATACCACATGTAGTTGTGGGCAACGTGGAATCCCCACTCATTCTGCCGAGTCTTGGGATCCTGCTTGGTCAGCTTTTTAGCCGCTACCAAGAAATCGTCCCAATCCCATTCCTCTGTAGGATAGGCAACTCCGGCCGCGTCAAACAGGTCTTTGTTGTAGGCTAGAGCAATGGTGGACACATATTTAGGAATCTCGTATAAGTGGCCTTTTACCCAAAAAGCGTTCAACTGACCCTCATAGAAGTCAGCCAGATCCTCATCGGTAAAGTGATCTTCTAAGGGAAGCAGCTGTTCATTCTCAATTAACACTCGGCCGAAGTCGCCATATGCAACAAACACATCCGGCGCTTTGCCTGCACTGCACTGAGCTATGATTCTTTGCTGCCAATCTCCACCGGTGAATGGCTGAAATTCAACTTCAATGTCTGGATTCTGTTTCTCAAACTCCTTGACAAGGTCTTCGAACACCTTGAACCCCTGGGGCCCATACTCAAACTCGTCAGAAAACGTGATCTTGACTTTTGCGAACCCGGTAGCCGTGAACGCTAAAAGCAGAAACACAAGAGTTGCGACAAACAGCTTAGTTGTCATACCCTTCATCGTCGTAAACCTCCCTTTCTGGTGTACAGACACTCTCGATCCAGGATATTCTGTTCTAGCATGCCCTTACTGCATTTTCTCCCCTGATCTCCCCCCATCCAGATCGATACCAGATGATTCTAGCTACCAATCCTGTCTCTCTTGCCCAGTGTCTATCTTAAGTAGGTAGGTATGAGGCCTTTCCACACCAAATTTTAGCCTCGTAACAGTTTGTAACGCATCTTGTCCCAATAGCCCCATTCTTTTCCTCCCTTAAATAAATGTATTCCACGCACTGTCTTTGATCCCTTTTCGCGCAACTATTTCTTTTTGGCCATCTCCTATCAATGATACGCAACAGCGACACCATTCACTTTTATGCAAAGAAAGCGATGCTGGACAAATGCTCGCTCATGGCTACGCATGAGGCGTACCTCAAGGCGCGGTCATATCTCTGTTGCTGTCAAACATCATGCTGAATGAGTTTGACATCTGGATGGAGGAGAACTTCCTTAGTGCGAAAGTGCGTAAGGATCGGTGAGCATGGAACTTTGCTATTGAAAAGAAACGGCCAATTACTATCCGCGAAAACCGACAAAGGGAAACTGCGGGTAGTAACCAATATTCCATGGGAAAAGTACCGCCGATTCGTTGAGAAGCTTGTGAAACAGCTATCAGGTACTCACAGCATGAGTGCTGTAGACATGGTGGAGAGCCTGAACCGGCAGATTACCGGTTGGGCAACCTTCTACCAATATACAGACTATACGGCAACTATTTGCTGTAAAGCAGATCACGCGTTGTTCTGGAGATTTGGACATTGGCTGGCTCGCAAGTATAAGGTCGGCTTTCGCAAGTTGATGCCCAAATTCTACAAGACTCTCGGAAATGCGGGTGCCAAGACGTGGGTCGTCAGTGGAAAGCCAGCATGGAGTAAATACTTCATACAGGTTGCACTCAAAAAGCTGGTGAGTAGCCAAAAGGGGCAGTAAGGAAGTAGCCTGACTACGCCTTGTCTCTTACTTCACTCCCGCTTCAAAAGGGCTGGATGTATCTGGTGGGCGGGCCAAGGACTAATATGTTCAAAACTGGACTTTTCGGCTGTTTTTGCAGCCAATGACCTAATGGCTATTGGTTGTATGACTGCCCTGCAAGATCATGGCCTGAATGTTCTGGGAGACATATCTGTTGTTGGTTTTGACGACATACCCTTCGCCGGTTATGCCCGCCCAGTGTCACTGTGGAAGATCAGCTATGCCAAACTCGTCATAGCTGGCATAGCGCTATGAAATTCTAGTGTCCTAGAGGAATATGCTCTGAATTACTGAGCCAAATTGCCTGAGGTCTTCTAACCTATCCTGCAGAATACCGTACACAATGTCCGCTCGAACCCTGAGATAATCATGCACAAGAACATTTCTGAACTTGGCCATCTCCTTCAACTGGTCGGCCAACTCGTCATCAAGTACGCCATTCTCTTGGAGAACAGCAAAGGTGTCTTGGTTATTGATGGACTCCCTGAACCCTTCATAGGATATGATATGATTAGCTACATCCAAGCACGCCTCAATAGCCATATGGAGAGTGCGTTCTATATATCGCCGTGAAACCTTATTTGATGAAAATTTCTCAAAACTGATGTCCCTAGCTTCGATCAAATCCGAGTAATACTCATCAAGTGCCGTCAATCTCCTAACAATCACAGCTTTATCGATCATCACTTCCCACCCCTTAGTCTCTTTAGGGCCTCTCCGTGGTAGAGGTCATAGAAGCGTTGCCTATCGAAAAATACTCTTCGGTTTTCTACCTCAAAAACAACGCGACGCTGAGTGTCCTTGTCTAGGATCAGGATCTTGTGTAGCATTACCTGGTGTATGAAATAGGGGTCTGCACTCTCCAAATCAATGATATCAACCTCTCGAAGTAGCAGACCCTCCAATTCAACTGCAATATTCAGGGTTTTCTCAAACCGGCCAAAGGGTGACATCTGCTCAACGAAAAGTACCGCTATATCGATATCACTACCTGGCCGGGCTTTACCCCTAGCCACAGAGCCAAAGAGATAAGCAACTGCAACCTCCGGCCGCTTAGCGAAATACTCCTTTAATCGAGCTATCAGCTTGTCTAGTAGCATGGTCCTACCCCCCCTCTGAGCGTAGCTTCGGTCATTCCATGCGTTGGGTGCCTCACCAACAGAGCCGCCACTCAATTCCTTGTAGTCAAAGGATAACCAAATCCTACGGGCAAGACTCACTGAATGAATTCCATCTTCCCGGAAAGAAATCCTTTCCGCCTCGTCGCAAGCATGGTCAGATCAAAAATCGCTCCCTGCCACTCGAGGAAAGACGCAATGAAGCGAGTGGGGGGAGCGAGCTAGGTTTTGGTCACTGTGAAAGATCCGCTATGCCAAATCTATTTCCTTTGGGGTGCCCAGCTAGATAGCTGAGTCATCTGCTGAGTAAGCCAATCGCCTTGGGCCTGAAAGCCCGCTAGGACCTTCTCTAGAGCAGTAAATTGCCTAACTAGGCTTTCCTCTTTCCAGGCAACTCTCTCTTCCAGCCTTTCAATCTGCCGATCAACGTCTTTCATCAGGCGACCAATGGACTCCTGTTTTTCCGCCAGAATGCCGGACCCGTACTGAACATAGCCCTTGATAAAACCCTTCACGTTGGTGGCTTTCTCGTTGAAGAAGGCCGTCACAGCCTCCGGTTTTTCCTGAAGGGCCTCTCGGAGTTTGGCTTCATCGACCTGCAAGATACCTTCCTTATTTGTCGTGATGCCCAGCACAGCTAACTGATTATAATCTAACCCTGTATCCATGGAAATAGGCGATGTTGTCTGGAATCTCAGTGCATCCCGCAGCCGATTAGCTGTACCATCACCCTGCAGAGTTCCCACAGAACCAATGTCGCCAGCATCGGTCATGGTGACTTTTGTCTTTTCCGCAAGAAAGCTCATCACACTGTTATACTGCTCAACAAAGGCTCGGATCTTGGTGACAGCAGAATCGACATCAGCCTTTACAGTAACTTGTGCTGTGCTATCATCCTTCATCAGTGTGAAGGTGACGCCTTGTACCGCATCCTTAACCGTATTGGACTGACTGGTGAGCTCGATGCCATTGATGGAAAACTCTGCGTTCCGAGCTTCCTGGATAGTATTTACCTGAGGCACTCCACCGACATCGGTCAACAGCTTGAGATCTGCCAATAACCCAGATTCCCCATCATCCAACTGCAGGGCACTGTCAGTTCCCGTCTCATTGCTTTCCAGCACTAGCCTACCACCAATAATGGTGGCCTTCACTGGCGCCTTAGAATCATTGATTGCCTTAACTATATCCTTCAAATCAGAACCGGCTGCAATGGTGATCTCCGTGGTAGCGTCTTCCCCACTACCCACTGTGATGTTCAAGATTGAGTCCTGCCCTGTTGCATATCCTTCATCTACTCCATCGGTAGATGCAACCCTGTGAGATAAAGCCGTCTGCTTGATTACTACCTCATAGGTTCCTTTAATGGCCAAGGTACTGGCGCTGGCAGTCACCAACTGGGCATCACTAGTTACAGCTGTTCTCCCCTGAAAGGTAGAAGAAAGCCTTAGGTCAGTCAACGCATTATCCAGTCCCGATAGCCGTGTATTCACATCCCGCCAAGCGTCCTGCTGCATCTTGTATGTGTTTTTCCGCTCGGCCATCTTAGTAAGGGGAAGCCGCTCTAGAGCAATCAACTTATCAATCGCGCCATTGACATCTATACCCGATGCTAACCCCATAATCTGTATGCCTGCCATGGCCCATCACCTCTCTGCTGGGAAATGCCATTGGATTTGGTACCGAAATAATGCTCCATTACTACTATCGGCAAAACCTACCTAGACTTTAAGGGTCCTCAGCCGAATATGCCGGATTACCCACTGTGCATGGATTGCATCCGTCTATCACTGGCGGGCAGATCGATGGACTGAGCCAAATGGACTAAGCAGGATAGTCAGCTAAACCAAAGAAGTATTTTCTATATGGCAAAATATCCAGCGGGGTACGAGAACCCCGGGGAGCGCAATGGGGTTCGCACTGAATGCGGTTCACGCTGCTAAGCACCATACCAAGGAGGCTACGGAAAATGGAGTTTTCATCGACCCGTTACGATAACATGCAGTATCGGCGCTGTGGTAGATCTGGTTTGATGTTGCCCGTTATATCCCTAGGGGCATATGAAACCTATGGGAGTTACGTTGGTGAGGATGTAGCCAAGGCCTGTCTCTATCGGGCCTTCGATCTCGGCATTACCCATTTCGATTTGGCTAATAACTACGGCGTCCCACCAGGCAACGCGGAAATCATGGTGGGCAAGATCCTAAAAGACATGCCCAGAGATGAGCTCATCATCTCAACCAAGGCCGGTTGGCGAATGTGGCCAGGCCCCTATGGCGAATGGCTGTCCAAAAAGTATTTGGTGGCAAGTTTGGACCAGTCCTTACAGCGATTGGGTCTTGACTATGTGGACATCTACTATGCCCACAGACCCGACCCCCACACCCCATTAGAAGAGACCATGGAGGCATTGGATCTAATTGTTCGCCAAGGCAAGGCCCTCTACATTGGAGTAAGCAGCTTCTCTGGAGCCCATTTCGAAGAGGCCTGCAAGGTAGTGGAACGCCGCAACCTATCTCACATTTTGATCCACCAACCGTCTTATAGCATGTTGAATCGCAAGATTGAGTGGGATCTCCTGGATCATACCCAGCGTAACGGCACCGGAGTGATTACCTTCGCGTCCCTCGGGCAGGGCCTCCTCACCAACAAATACTTGGGTGGGCGAATCCCGGAGGACTCACGAGCTGGGGCCCTATGGGGCGAAGAGGGTAAATCCAGGTTCACGCCAGAGACACTGGCCAGAGTTCGGGCGCTAAACGAGATAGCAGCCAGGCGAGGGCAAACGCTAGCCCAAATGGCCGTGGCCTGGGTCTTGAGATTACCGCAGATTACTAGCGTACTTCTGGGTGCCTCTAGAGTATCCCAACTAGAAGAGAACGTCGCTGCATTAGCTAATTTGGAGTTCTCTGTCGAAGAACTAGCTGAAATTGATCGCATCACAGGTGATCAGGGATGTAATGCACTGAAATAGGCTGAGCAGCTTCAAAGGGTTATCCAAGATTCCAAGAGCGATCCTCCACAGGAAAACCGAGGATCGCTCCTGCTTAGAAAACAGATCGAAGAAATAGAATCGGTTATCCCTGGGCTTCTCGGTAGTGTTCGGCAAGACCGTATTCAGAGCAAATAGGAGCACTCATGTGATTGGCCCAACATGGTTCTTGGCCTTGCCGCCAACCATTGCCAGAGACTCTCGCCCGCCAACGGAAGAGGGAAACAACCGGGCCTTGCCGAAGATGACTCAAGGAACATATGATAGTACTAGGCTCGTATGCTAATTGGAGAACTGTGGAATACTCCAAAAAGGGCATATCTGGAGGCATAGACAATGTCGGCACATGGGCAAAGCCGGGGCACGGTGTACTATAGACAAATGCAAGAAGTGGTAGCCTATAGCGAGGATCTCCACGTCTGGATTTACTATGACCAGACCGATGATATTCTGCGCTATGAGGCTTACATTATCGATTATGATGGCAGAGGTGAGCCCTCTACCCTTGCTTTCGTGATCGATGATGGGATCTTGCCCTGGGCGACTGCCTTAGGCCGACATTTCACTGCCCACAACCTTCGCTCAAAAGGTGCGAGGCAAAGCCTATGGGCTATTCCCCGCCATACCAAGGCAACCCTAGCAACACCGAAGCTTAACCTTTATCTGCAGCTATCACCCAGCGAGGTTGACAGCCTCCATGAGCTATTCGCCACAGAGGAACTCCGTCTCAAGAGCAAACATCGCACGGCTTGGACTGGTCGACTGCGGGCCCTTGGGTATGACGTCATCGCCTCAATTTACTAGCAGATTATTACCCAAACAAAAAAGGCCCTCTACAAGGCCCCTCTTGTCCTACCCTTCAATTTGACTATTTTACAATATCTAGACCACCAGTGGTTCCCAAACCCTGATGCTGTACTTGCTTTGCCACTTGACCCCACATCTCCCGCATTTCCTGCAGCATGCCGACTACCTCGGCCACCAACTCTTCTTCCTTCTTGATATTGGCCTCAACCAAACGGTTGTACATATAATCATATAGCTGGTAAAGCCCCTGGGCGATCTCCTCACCCGCGGCAAAGTCGAGGGAAATCATGAGCTCGCTGATAATGTCCTGACTCTTCAGCAGGGCTTGATGGGCAGCCTCCCCATCACCGCTATTGAGGTGTATCACTGCTTTTTGGCACCACTTAATGGCGCCATCATATAGTAGGAGAAGAAGATCCGCCGGAGATGATGTCTTCACCTGAGTTGTCCGATATGCCTCATAGGCTGTCGGTAATGCCATGTCGATCCCTCCCACAGGTTCCATACCTGGAAAAACCAATGCTATGCTTATACAGTCCGCCCGTTACGGCTGCTACTGATATAGTACCCGCCTCCCCGCCCCCGTCGCGCTCTGACTAAACCCAACCTCTGCAATACAGTGATCATCTCCCGGATATATGAAGCACTGACATTCAGAGTCAACCCTATATCCTCTGATTTGACGGGGCGAGCATATGTCGATTCTGCTTCTTCCAAAATACGGAGGATCTCTCCATGAATATCACTGAGCTCCGCCACACCAAACACCTACGCTATCTATGGGCGACTACGCCTCAGGCTTTTTCATCCACAAAAACTCCAAGGAGTGCATCGATCTTAGCCATGATATCAAGAATGTACTCAGGAGGAATCTGACGAATGACCTCCCCGCTGTCCTTGTTGACTACCTCCACTACAATCCGCTCGGTATCCTCATGCACTTTGAAGTGTAAGCCTTTGTTGAATACATCCACCGCACTATTTAGATCATCTAACACATCGCTAATATTTTCTATCTCATAGTCCGTTTCCCGCCCAGGAATGCTATTCTTCGATAGTTTGGCCACTTCTAGCTGTTCCTGTTGACTGGGACCGGGCCCCCGAGCCGCGTCATTTGCATATTCCGCATGCTTCCCACTAATGGCACTAATGCCCTTAACAGCCACTTGGTCACCTCCACCACATTGCCTGGGGTATACCCAGATTACCCTGCGTGACAACTCCCCGGACCAAAGTCCGAGGCTTCTCGGTTCATCTAGTCTGCTACTGCAAGACTATCCCCGATGGCCCCGCCCAGGCCTGATTGTTCTAGAATATCGATAGCGGCGTTGTTCACTCCACCTATTACTAATATCGGCAGGATCACCTGTGTCTTTAACAAAAAAAACCGGTAAACAACGGTTCCCGGCTATGGTAATTATTCAGTTACGCACGCCTGGGCATATCGCCCCATGATGATCTAACTAGGGTTTTCTGGGAGGCCTAGTCCTCTTGCTGCTCTTCGCCCTTCTTAATCATGTCGGCAATTTTGTCTAAACTCACTGCCCGGCTGGACATGGCTGCCTTAAGGTTTTCTGCCTGAATCTCCTTATAGATCTCCTCACGGTGCACGGAAATCTCCCGGGGGGCATCAATGCCGATCTTGACCTGATCGCCCCGGATATCCACAACGATGATTTTGATATTATCTCCAATTATGATACTCTCATCGATCTTGCGGGTAAGCACCAACATGAAAGGCGAGTCCCTCCTTGGACTATTGTACCCTCCTGAATTCCATCCATTCCATTGTGCCCGCCCCACATGAGCACTGAGTACATCCTGGGCAACCGCCTAGTGGTAACAAATCACTTGCACTAGGCACTTTGACCTACTGGCGCCAAGACAGGGTGCCGCAAATCGTAGCCCCCATCATCCAGGACTAGTTGCTTGGCCTGACGGTTTGAGCAATTGATCAAGACGGGTGCCTGCAAATTGGCCGTCATTTTTTGAGGATCATCAGGGATAGTCACTATAGCGAGGGCCACAGTTTCATCCTGCTCTTTAATCCCGATTTCTTCAACCTCTGCCCCTGGTACCTCTGCCCTGTAATCCTGGACAATTGCTCTGGGATCGATTACCACAAAAGTTAAGTCTGGATCATCTACAGCCTGCAAGAAACCAAAGGGCTGAGTATCCCCTAACAAAACATAGCGTTTCACTGCTTCGAACCCTAGTATGCCCTGGGGAAAAGTAATAATCTCACTCTCTTCTAACTCCAGTTCTCCAAACCGGCTCGTCGTAATTCGCAAAGTCTCACCTGCTTTCTGAAGCTACTCCCAGCTAGCCTTTACACCAACATATCGACGTTGCTCCCCACAACTTCGATCTCAATCCACGGTTCCTGAAGCAAGTAGATCTCAATACTGCCGGGACTGTACTTGATCTGGGGGAAATTAGGACTGACACTGATCTCTGCCCCCCCGAGATGGTATCTCAAAGAGAGCTCCCCACCAAGGGAGCTGATCCTGGGTGGCTGCTTCGGTAATGCCTGCACGTTCAGCTCCTTGTGCTCAGCGAAATTCTCTCGAGCAATTTCTACAATTGGATGACCGCCTAGCTCGATGCGACCTAATCGATCCCCTTCAGCCACCACCCGTCCCAAACCCTCGCCAAATCTCTGCCAAGCTTGGGCCTTCAACTCCTCCGCCACTTGGTCAGGCTTCCTCATACCTAGATCACCAAAGGCCCCCTTCAAGTCCATCTTGACCTGAGGAGGCTGAGCGTTTATTTCAAATTGACCAAGCTCTTGTTTGATGTCTAAATCGGCCAAACGACTGTGAACACGCATTTGCGCTGCAGTCTGATTAATGCCGATGCAACCAAACTCCTGATTAATCCGCAGTTGCAGCATATGGCTCCCCCTCTAGCGCAGGAAATCCATTAATGTGGGTTGGATGATCCGAGCAGTAGTGTCTAGGGCTAAGCGATAGGCATTCTCTTGCATCTTGTATTCCATGATGGCCTGAGCCACATCAATATCCTCCGTCTTGGAAATCAAAGTCTGTAAATTGATATCCAGCCCTTCCAAGCGGCTCTTTGTGACTTCCAGCCTTTTGCTCTTTGCTCCGATCTCAGCTTGAAAACGCAATACGCCAGATAGGGCGTCATCTAGGGCACCAACGGATTCCTCAGATATTGATCCTGGTCCCCCATCTTCTCCCTCTAGCCGCTTCCGCAGGGAAATCAAGACCTCAAAGGCCTTTTCGAAAACGACGTTCCCAGGCACATTGATATCCATCCTGGATCCCGGCCCGATTTCAGCACTCATTGGCCCATCACTACCTTGGTAATCCCCCACAGCGTCGATCTTGCCATCCACTAATATGCTCTCATAGGGAGGCTTGGTGGTCTCTTGTCCCCCGAAAATATAGCTATCAGTATAGGTGGAGTTGGCCACTTGAACAGCATGATCCACCAACTGGTTGATCTCCTCGGCCAAGGCCATCAAGGAATCCTCGGGCTGTGTGCCATTAGCACCATATACAGCCAGCTCCCTGGCCCGCTGCAGGATCTCGGTCATATCAGTGAGAGCTCCATCAGCAGACAGCATCATACCAATGCCATAGTCGGCATTGCTCACATACTGCCGCGTCTCTTCCAAGCCCTTGTACATGCGCATGACATTACCAGTGCCGATGGGATCATCGGAGGGAACCAGAAGTTTCTTACCAGCGGCTAGCCGATGGCTTAGGTACTTCAAATGCTCTAGCCCTCGGTTCAAACTAGACAACGAATCTGTGACCAACATCTTATTGGTTACACGCAAGCTAGTTACCTCCCTACGATACCCATCCGTTCAATAACCGTGGATAGACTTTCATCAAGAGTCGTAATCAGGCGAGCCGCAGCACTATAAGCATGCTGAAAACGAATCAGATTGCCTATCTCTTCATCCAACGATACACCGGATACCGCTTCCTGACGCCTCTCCAAATGCTGCTGCAAAACTGTCTGATTGGCCATCATTCGCTGGGCCTCCTGGGAATCCACACCTAAGCTCGCTATGAGCGACGACAAGAAGTCTGGTATGCTGCCATTTAGTCCAGAAACCTTGGCTCCCTGTAGCAACGCAGCCATAGCCATTGCATTCTCGCCATTGCCCGGTGCTGCTGTATCGCTTTCACCTAGACCGGCGGCAATATACTTCAAGCCGTCTTCCGACAATATATCTGGAGAAAGCTGGATATCTTGCGCCCATTTGCCACCACTGGGTATCTCCGCAAAAAAAGCATGGTCTCGAGGGTAGCGCACATCCAGATCGTCACCATCATAGGAGGCATCATAGCCATAACCCGCCTGATGCTGCTCGTTGACAGTTGTGATAATCGCTTCTGCCAACCTATCGAGCTCCGCCATATAGCCATCCCTCAGGATCTCATCTCTTAGCTGAAAAAGGCCTTTGAGTTCGCCTCCGTTGAAAACAGCCCTCACGTCATTAGCCCCTGCCCAAACCACTTCAAACCCTTCTGACCCTTCTTTTAGCTCCAACTTCGACACATGGGAACCTTGAACCAAAGAACTCCCAGAGATGCTGATGTGCATCTGCAACTTTTCATCAGTCACTGCCTGGATATTCACTATCTGGGCCAGTTCCTTGACCAAAAGATCCCTGGCATCTAGTAAGTCATTGGGGTGATCACCTGAGACAGCCACGGCGACAATCTGCTTATTCAGATCGGCCACCTGCTGGGCTAGGTAATTGACGTGATTGACCTTTACGCCAATCGCCCCATTGATCTCCTCTCGATAGCGATGCAACTGAGTATATGTGTGCCTGATAGAATCGGCCAACAACGCCCCACTTTGCCGCACCACTGCCCGAGCCGATAGATCTGCCGGGGTGAGACTGAGTTGCTGCCAGGAACGCCAAAACTCTGTCAAGGCCGTGCTGATGCCAGTGTCTGACGGTTCATTAAAGATCATCTCAACCTGCTCATAGCCATCGACTAAGGCTTGCCACTGTCCGGTAGTTTGACTCTCCATCCGCAGCTGCATCTCGATGAACTCATCTCTGACTCGCTTGATCTCCGCTATCTGAACACCTGTCCCTATCTGTCCCGGAGATGCCGGTCGATTGAAGGCCGGAGCTGTATAGGGATTGCTGGCCACGAGACTCATCCGCTGACGAGAGTACCCCTCTGTGTTAGCATTGGCGATGTTGTGACCGGCGACGTTGAGCCCCATTTTGTGGGCCTGTAAAGCCCTGAGCCCCATCTGTAATCCTGCAAAAGTGCTGCGCATTTGCTCTTACCCCCTATGCCCTGGCATCGAGTCGACCCTGTTGGTAACCTGATGGCTCTTTTTTCCCCGGTTGCCCATAGATCATCTGCCCCGCATCCCCAGTCAACAGGCTCAAAGAGTAATTGGCCAGTGTCATGGAATGCCTGAGCAGCTCTGCATTGAGGCTGTTGACCTCCTGCAAAGCTATGAGCTGGTCCTTGAGCTCCTTGCCCCGCTGTTGCAGGCTGTGCTGCCTGGATTCCGGTACGAAAACCACTATGCGCTCCAAGCTATGGAGTGTTCCGGAGTCGGACCCAGGGCCAGCGCCAGTGCTGACCAAATGCCCTTCAATATCTGTCATCAGCTGCAGCCGCCCTCGTTCTTGCTCTTCGAACTCCTGCAGCAAAGCCGTCTCTTGGGCAACAGCCTTTTCCAGAGCGGCTAGATCATCGGCTAACAGAGCCTCCCTTTTGCGTTCCGCCTCACCCAATAGCTTGGATAGACTGGCATGTTCTCGGGACAATAGCTCCACCAAATTATCTACTAGATCCACCGGCAGCGTGACCCTAGGGTTCACCCCGGCATCGGTTCCACCCAACAGATGATGCATGGGTAGCCTCCTCGTCTAGATCTCGTCCTGCAAAATCTCATCTACTAATATGCGTTCCAGGAGTTTCTCTGCCACTTCCCGAGACGAAACCTGGTAAGTGCCCCCCTCAATGGCGGCTCGCAACTCCGCCACCTTACACTCCCTAACCTCGGGCATATCTGCCAATCTGGCCATGGCTGCCTGGATCTCTTGGCTCGTCCGGGAGATGGTGACTTTATCTGCACTGGTCCGGCTATCTTCCCTTGGGGGACGGAGGCCAGCCTGCCTTTGGTCCCGATACAATTTGGTGATCAACTGCACTTGTTGGGGTGAAATCTTCATCTGCCATAGTGCCCGTTCCTAATCTGCATAGGGCACCTGCTCACCTCCGACTCTTCGGTCTTTTCCACTGGACTTCTAGTACCCTTATCGGCAAGTCGAGCCTTTTGCTTTAATCACCCCGGCGGCGACGCACTATGCTATCGGCCACATGAAACCCAGCTTTACCCCGGTTCCCAGTCCCCGTCTGGGGCTTTTGGCCTCCTGCTGCTCTGTGGCCCCCCAAAGCCTTGCGGGCATCCTGTTGCATGCGCACAGCACACTCCACACAAAACCGCCCACTGGTAATAAGAGTCCCACAGCTTTCACAGTGCAGGCCCAATCCGTCAATACCCGCTACATCGATACGACCGCTCCGCACCCACTCATAGAGCTCCTTACGTTCTACTCCTGTTTCCTTGGTAATCTCAATAACAGTGGCCCCGGCGTTTTCCTTTATATATGCCTTGACCTTATTGAATCTCTCCTGCTCATCATTTTCACACTGGGTACAAAGTCTCGTGCCGGAACTCAAGGCATTGAACAATGTCCCGCAGTTGTTGCAGTTGCGTAAGGCCATCCTCTAGATCCTCCCTTCTACCCCGGCGCCGCCGGCAGATACCGTCCCAGTGGCTATGGGGGCGATACCCAATATATCTTGATCTTTGATAGCAATGGCCAGGGTCAAACCGTAGACTGCCTCGGCCCCCGCGTGAAGCAAAGTTCTGGCCATCTCATCTAATGTTGCGCCTGTAGTATATATATCGTCCACCACACACAAAACCTTACCAGCTATCTTTGGGGGCTTAAGTACCTCGAAGACTCCCCTGAGATTAGCCCGCCTTTCCCTGGGGCTGAGGCGGTTGGAGGCTCCTGAGGCACCACTGCGGATGACGATTCCCGGCTCCAGTATAGGCCGGTTTAGGTATTGCTCTACCCCTCTCAACAGGAGTTCCGCCTGATTGTACCCCCGCCGTCGGAGCCGAGTTGGGTGCAATGGCACCGGCAGCAGAAGAGCATTTCTTGGTACCCATCGCCGCCGACTGGCTACCACACCCATGATCTGCCCTAAAGCTAGACCCAGCTGCCGATTATATTGATATTTGACCTCTTGGATCTGCTCCTTGAGCGCCCCATCATAGATGGCTACCGCCCGGTTCCGCACAAAGAAATGCTGTAGCTCTGCACAGTCCCGGCAGTATTCCTGGCCCCTAGGCTGAGGACGGCCACACCTCTCGCAACGATTATCTCCCACCAACGACAGGCGCTCCAGGCAAGACTGACACAGCTCCACAAGAGCCGCAGCCGGCAGCTTGCCATCACAGATCAGGCAACCTTGAGACGATGGAAAGACTAATCCCAAGCCCGCTTGCCAGACATGGCTGATACACCGGCCAAAAGAGTCCCAAGCAGTAGGTTTTTCTTCTCTTAAAAATCTGATAAAAAGCACCTCCACCCTCTAGGGCGGCCGGTGCTAATGATACTTCCCCACAAAGTCTGGCAAACCCTGCTAGTCAAATTGCTAGCCCAGATTGCTAGCCCCAATGGCAGCCCAGATCGCACAGCCCTGTTCAAGATGATTTGGAAGCAGCTGTACCTGGAGGTGGCGCTGCCCCGGCATCTTGGGGAAGCTTCAAGATGATCTTACCGTCTTCCACCTCTACACTAAGTCGGTCTTCGATGCCTAGAGCTTCCCTATACTCCGGCGGGATCTGTAGGCGGCCGGCTGAATCCAAAACCACGTATTCGTCATGGGAGGTCTCATCCTGTCCCACCTCCTCGCCTGCTTCCAGGGGTCGGCGCCGCACCGTTTCCGTACTGGTTTTGCCATCTCGAATTTGCACAAATCGATCAACTGCATAGGACATACTGCGATCATGGGTGACAATGACAACAGTCACTCCATACTCGCTACTCACGTGGTGGAAAACCTCCAATATTTGGCGGCTGGAACGAGTATCTAAGGCTCCAGTGGGCTCATCGGCCAGAAGCACCTTGGGTCGATTGGCTAAAGCGATGGCGATAGCCACCCGCTGCTGTTCACCCCCGGACATCTCCAAAGGGCGATGTTGCAAGCGATGCCCCAAACCCACAGCCTCCAAAAGCTCCCGGGCCCACGCCCTGTCAGTCTTACCGCTAAGGATCATGGGCACCAACACGTTTTCTAGAGCAGTTAGGTAGGGGACTAGATTGCGCCCCACATTCTGCCAGACAAAGCCCACGACCTCCCGCATATAGATTAGCCGCTGTTTGCGGGTGAGTCGACCCAGATTCCATCCAGCCACCATGGCTGATCCGGCTGTAGGCTCATCCAAACCCCCTAAAATATTGAGCAAAGTCGACTTGCCACTACCACTAGCCCCGATGATGGCCATCACTTCTTGGGGATAGATTCTCAAATCTAGCCCCTGCAGGGCCATGACCTCTAGATCAGATACCCTGTAGATCTTGACCAAATTATCGCAGGAGATAATGGGTGTATTGGCCATCATACTTCCTCCCCTAGTTTCACAGCCTGATGGAGTCGCATGCGAGACAAGATTACAACTAAGCCAATCAGGCCAAACAAGAGCATGCCGCCAAGAGTAAGGTATATCTTAGCCAGATCGGAACTGGAGATGATAACCATGAACTCTGGCACTGTTCCCGTTAGGTCCGCGCTTACTTTGGTAAATGGCAAGAACATCCGGCTAGCCCAGCCTCCCAGGAGGGTCCCGATTGCTACCGCAACTCCCACCGATAACACCTGCTCAATAAAGAGCATGGAAATCAGTTGTCCCACCGATAGGCCGATGGCCCGCAAAATGCCGAACTGCAGAAACCGCTGGGTCAAAGATAGGAATGTGTAGAAGAAAAATCCCATCAAACTGATCACAACGGACACCACAAATCCCGTGGATAGCATCCCGAACAGGCCCATGCGTTGGGGTTCTTGTCGCCCAGAAATCAGCATCCCCCGCACATCATCGATACCAATCACCCAGATCCCTTGTTCCCTCAAGGACTGGACTATATCGGTGAGGCGAGCCTCTCGATTGACCTTGAGCCATACATCATATGGTTGAATCAAGTACTCGTCCTGTAAGTAATTCAGATTGCCAACGAAAAACGGTTGCTCGTCGGGATATAACGTCGGCCAGTAATCTATTACCCCAACTACATAGAAATCAATGTCCTGACCACCCACTGCCACAGTAATCCAGTCTCCCACCCGCAGCCGGTATTTTTCCGCGAGCTCCCGTGAGGCCAGTACACCCTCATAGTGGCCAATCAAGAGATTCAGATAATCATTGATGTGATACTGGTTGAGATCTCGCCTAGTCCAAGCCACATCAGCAAAGTCTACGGGATCGATGGCCATGAGACTGGCCCTACCCCGAAACTGACCCGCGGACCGCACATTGACTTCTAGTCTCTGCACCCGGGCAGCCGCCTCCACCCCCGGCAACTCTTTGTGTATGTAAAAGGGCGGCTCATAGATGGTAACTTCAGCTTCACTCTCGGACCCTCCATAGCCCATGGACCCGCCTGGCCCCATACTGCCACCCCCTGGCAGCGCCCATTGTTCCCGCAAGACCACATCACTGCCATACTTGTACTGAATCTGATCGGCGTAGTTCTTATCTAGAGTGCGAGCTGTAGACGCGCCGTAGATCCCCATGGAAACAGTCAAGATAATCAAAAGGATCAAGGGACTATACTGCCCCGGGTTTCTCTCTAGGTGCAGTGTGGTTAAGGAAGTGGCCACCCCTGCCCAGCGATCTGTGATCCAGGCCAAAAGCTTCATTAGCCAGGGATAAATCCGGAGTGCAATCAGAGCCATGGCTACCAGAAAAAGGGCGGGAATCACAAACAGCGCAGGATCTAGGAGCATTTGGGAGCTAGCTGCATCTTTGGTTGTCTGCACCAACAAGGCCTGTCGCTGCAAAGAGCGATACCCTAAGTAGACTAGCCCCGCCAAGAGCACATCTAAGTAGTATCGCTGCCACAAAGGTGCCCGAGATTGCCGCACCATTTCCTGTTTATATGTCACAATACTGTGGCGGGTCGCAGAAAACACCGGAATAAGACAAGCCAAGACTGCCGTGATGACTCCATAGAAGGCATAGCGGTAAGCTTCCCGGCCTAACCGCACTGGCAATGCCGTGCGATCGACAAAACTCAAGAAGCCTGCAGAGGCGCCGATGACCTTAGATACCAACAGACCTAGCCAAGGACCAATGAGAAAGGCAATAAGGCCGAGCAGACACCATTCCATGAAATACGAAAAGAGGACCTGCTGGGCACTGGCCCCACGGCTCCGCAACATAGCGATTTCCGTCTGTCGCCTGCTAACTGTAAGACTGGCAGCTAGTACGATGAAATACAAAACCATTCCCAGGATAGGTACACTGAGGACAAACATCAAGAGCCTCAGATAAAAGGCCTTTTCCCGGAAGTAGCTAAAGGTATCTGCAGGAGAGAGCCACAGCCGGGTTCCCGGCAGGATCTGATTGGCAGTATTCTCTAGATACTGTAGCTGATCAATGAGGTGGGGCAACTGATCTACATAGACAGCGGTATGGTCAAAAACCCAATACCAGACCAATTCATATAGTGCCACACCCTCCATGGTCATCAGATGATCGGTGAGGAACTCCTCACTGATGAAGAAACTATTCTCGAAAGGCGGATAGTAAGCCCAAATTGGTGAGCCTTTATACTCTTCTTTTTGCCGGAAGACACCTACTACTTCCGTTGTTACGGTCTTCATTTCCCGGTCATAGTCACTGGTCTTAGCTAGGCGCATTACATACTGCCTGCCCACCAAGAGCTCCTTACTATCCAAAGCTTTTTCATCGACTATGACTTCCAAGACGCCATCCTCTCGAGGCAAGGGCCGAGGCCACCGCCCCTCGATGACATCTACCATATCCTGAAGTCCGCTCATAAATCGCAAGTTCCCATACTGCTCTTTTTTCATTGAATCCGGATCCACAGGCCGAATGCCTTGGGTATCTACAGTACCAATGCGAGAGTAGTAAAGCAAAGGAGCTTCTATTAGCCCCTCCACTTTTTCCTCTAGGAAATCCATGAGCCGCTGGTACTGCTCGGTATCGACTTCACCTTTCATACCGGGATCATGGAGCATGAAGACAGTATAGGGCAGGCGACCCCTGGAAGTGCTCCTCACCCAGTCCCGCATCAAGGAAAACTGCAGTGCGCCATTGGTGTAAATAGGCACTGCCGAGACAACGCCCACCGCCACAATTAGTCCCAAGAGGAGCCCCAACTCTAAGCGCCAGTTTCGCACTATCTGTTTGACTACAATCCATAGAACAGTAAGCAGCCGCATGTGGACACCTCGTTATTTGCCGATGACTGTCTGGTTTTCTTCTAGCCCTTTTAGAATCTGAACGTGGGTATCTCCTTCAATGCCCACCACTACATCGACTTCCCGGCGAGCATCTCCGTCCAGAACCCGCACGAATTTCCTCCCCATGTAGTTGCGGACAGCAGCTTTGGTAACTAGGAGGGCATCTTCCGCCTCTTCCAGCAAGATGGTGACCCGCACAAGGCTGTCGAATTCCAGGGGTATCTCGGGATCCTCCAATCGGATCTGGACTATGGGTTTGTTATCAAAGCTAGAAGCACCGTCTTCGCTCATGGTGATCTGGTGAATATGCCCATCTACCCAAGTCTCGCCAGTCACGTTGACCAATACCTTCTGGCCCCTGACCAGCTTGTTGACATCAGCTCCATAGGGCAATGAGACTTGAATCTCCAGCTCCACCGGATCCGCAATCTTGATCACAGTCTTATATGCTTCCACTGCATCCCTTTCCCGGGAATAGACAGTGACTATCCGGCCACCGAAAGGAGCCCGAATAGTGGAGGACTCCAACTCTGCTTCCAGCCGCTCTACCTCCAGCGCTGCCTTGTCTTTATCCAGCTGTTTGAGCTTAAGGTCATAGGGGCTGATCTCCAACCCCAATAGGATCTTATATCGCCCAAACTCCATATCTACCCTCTTTTGATCCAGTTTCGATAGCTGCAAGCGGTGCTCCAAGTCACCGGTTTCCAGCTTGGCCAGGATCTGATTCTCCTTGATGGGATCCCCAGCCTGAACCAGCAATTCCTTGATGCGGCCACTGCGGCGAAAATACAGAGTTGATTCCCGCACTGCCGCTACCCGCCCGAGCGTCCGCAGTTCATCGGCAATATATCCCCGCTCCACGGTATATGTAACAGTCCGCACTTCCGGTGGTGACAATAGAGCCGGTGGAGCATCAACCCGTTCCTCGGGAAGCAAAGCACACCCCGCACCCATAACAACTACAATGATTGCTAGAAAGCCTACGTATAACTGCCGCCTGTGCTGCAACACCCCTAATCCCCCTTAACAACCCTGCCATCGGCTAGGTCGTAAACTTGATCACCGAACTCTTCTACAGCAGGATCGTGACTGACTAAACAGATGGTAACTCCATGCTCGTCCACTAAACTCCGAAAGAGCTCCATAACTTTCATGCTGGTGTTAAAATCCAATTCACCGGTGGGTTCATCTGCCAGAATTAGACTGGGGTGGACTGTCAGGGCCCGGGCTATTCCCACCCGTTGCTGTTCTCCACCACTTAGTTCCATAATCCTGTGTTGGGCCCGCTTACCTAGACCAACTAGATCTAGACAAACCTCTGTCCGTTCCCGCCTTTCCTTAAGCGACCGCCGGATGATCTTAAGGGGCAACTCCACATTTTCATAGGCAGTCAGGTAGGGCAAAAGACCAAAAGATTGAAAGACAAAACCCACCTCTTGGCGGCGCCAACGGGTCAATGTCTGTTCATTGAAAGTGCTAATATCCACTCCCCTAAACAACACACGACCCCCGGTGGGTCTATCTAGTCCTCCCATCATATTTAAGGCTGTTGTCTTACCAGAGCCGGAACGCCCTTTAAGCACCACCAGTTGACCGGGTTCCACCATCATATTGACCGCAGTCAAAGCATGGACCTCAGTATTGCCAGTTTTATAGATCCTGTGCACATCCTGCAAAGCCACTACCGGCTCAATGTTATCCCTAACTTGCTGTAAGGTCGTAGACATGAAGATTGGCGCTGCCAACCGCCTTTAGCGGCAGCAAGCGCCATCGCCCCTTTCTGACGAAGCATCTAAGAGCAGCGATGTGAATTAACTAGATCTTCGTTGCTCTATCCCAACTTCCTCCCTCGCCAGATAAATCAGGAAGCAACATAAGATACCCCACAACATGGGAACCTCCAGAAAACGTGTCTGTCGCTCAATCTAGTCTTCATAGGGCTTCAACCGGATCAAATGAGTGCCACAGCTTAAGCAGGGATCAAAAGCCCGGACAATGCGACCGATTTCCACAGGATTATCTATGTCTTGGATAGCAGTCCCGATTAGAGCCGTCTCCGCCGGGCCATGCTCTTCATACATGTTGAGGGGTGAGAAATTCCACATGGTTGGTGTGATAATCCCATAGCGTTCAATCAGCCCCTCCTGGATGATGGCTTGGTGCAACAAAGCCCCCCGGGGAGCATCTGTCATGCCCAATGCCTCTGTAGCTGATGGAGTTGGATTGCGACTGAGCACCGGTGCCGAAGGAGTTAGCAGTAGCAGCCACTTGAGGACCAAAGTAGTGATTTCATCAACTTCCCGAGATCTGGCGACGATGCGATCCATGGTGGACGGACCCCCCTGGTAGCCCTGATTGATCACTAGCCGGGCTAGGGGACCAACTTCATAAGGAACCCCTTGGTAATGAACCGCCTTCACAAAAGTATAAGCCTCTGCTTTGTAGGGATCAGCCGTTACCAAGTCTGTAGGCGATAGCGGGCCAGTAGCATCCCTATACCAGCTAGAAATAACATCTTCCTTGATATGCCCGGCATCGATGCCCGGTGTGAATATCTGGTCCTCCACAACCCCTGGTTTCCAGACCATGTCTTGAGCTTCTCCGACACGGAACAGCCCAAAAGAGAGAAAACGTCGGGGACTCCTGCCTATCTCGTAATAGTCAGGATAGCATCTAGCCAAGAGCCCCGTGTCAGGCAGCAAGTAGTCAGTGACAAAACCCTTAATCTCGTGTACTAAACCTATGGCATGGAGGATCTTGTCCGCAGAGGGCACAACCGCCACACCACCATGGACCATACCGTGCTGGTGAGGCGCTTTCCCGCCGAAGATGGTTTGGGCCTCATGGGCCTTGGCCGCAACTCCAAAAGATGTGACATAGTTGTCGACTAACTCCTGGTTGGCCTTGGGGCCAAGACGACGATCAACCACAGGCCCTTGATAGGGCAAACCTGGAGGCAATTCGACATAATCAGGCAAGCCAAAACCGTAGAAATGCCGGATATGGTTTTGCACGAACTCCAGACCTAGCATTATGTTCCTTACCAGCTGACCCTGGGCAGGCACACTATCCGCGAAAATCTCATCTAGAACGTAATTACTGACAGTGCCATGGGCTAGAGAGCAAATGCCACATATGCGTTCTGTGAAGTATGGAGCATCTCGGATATCTCTACCTACCAGCATGTGTTCAAATCCCCGATACTGGTTACCTTTCACCCTTGCGTCAACCACCGTCTGGCCATCTACGAAGACATCAACAGATAGCAGGCCCGATAGGCGAGTGACAGGGCTGAATTTGATCTCCTTCACCGGAGTTCTCCCTCCTCACACACTATATTCATGTCCTTAGGCCCCAGGCTCCTGGGGAGGTGCTGGTGGCTGCCCAGGTAAATGCTTCTGAGGAAGTGGAACAAAAAAGGGCATTGACCCATCGGGAAATGCCACCGTTGTACAACCAATGCAGGGCGTATTGGCCCGCACAGGCCAATTGACATAGCCATTCCACTGCCGATAGGGGCAATCTGAAGGGGTCCTAGGGCCCACACATCCTAACTCAAACATGCACTCCACATCTCCCAAGTCAGCGGCAAATTCGTCTCGATCAAAATAGGATCGACGTTGACAATGCCGATGTACCGTGTACCGGTAGAATAGCAGTGGCCGCCCATCCCCATCTACTTCTGGCTCTCCATAGAAAAGCAGGTGAAATAGGGTCCCCATGACCCAATCAGGATTGTTTGGACAGCCACTGACGTTAATCACCGATCTCTCTAGGACATCTCTAACACCAACACTACCTGAAGGATTGGGATAGGCTGCTGACGGCCCACCGAAGGATGCGCAGGTCCCGGCGGCAACTACATATCTAGCCTTATTTCCAATCATGGTAATAATATCGTGGGCTGTAAAACGGCGACCATTGCTTTCTGCCACTATGGCATACAGACCTTCATCACGCAAAGGAATGGCGCCTTCAACGAACAAGTAGAACTGGCCCGCATGGCTATCGGCTGTCTCCAGCAAAGCTCTGAGGGCCTCTTGCCCCTCTGCACCCACCAAAGCATTATCGAACCGCACATCGATATATCGGGAAAGCACATCTCCGAGACTCGGGTTTTGCGTGTTCATAAAAGCGATTTTGTCCCCGGAACAAGCATTACATTCCACCCAAATCACCGGTGGCTTCCAGGGTGGGGCCGGAGCCCCTGCTGCCAGCCATTCTCGATAGTGAGAGCCGATTTTGGCTAACCTACCATGACTCCCGCATTCCATGGAACTTCCCCCCTCTTACTAGACTATATGCTTAAACCAAACAAGATAGATTCAGATGGTAATAAAAGACTCTCCCGACGAATAATCTGAAGGCAGGGTGACAGGCTGCCGGCGATCTGGATCCAAAATATGTAGCTTTTTCGCTTCGCCGAGCTCCGGAGGTGACGTCAGAATTTGGATGAACCATCAAGTGCCTTAGAAATCAGGCGTCCTCTAGTCGTTGGGTTAGGTCATCCCCTTCGCCGAGATGATGCCCTGGGTCTGCATATCTTAGCTGAACTCATGGCTAGGCAGATATCAGGTGTAGATTTCCTGGTCGGAGGGCAAGATCTGCTGTCTTTACTTGAACATCTTACATGTCGCCCTCGGCTAATCGTGCTAGATGCTCTAGATACAGGTCACCCTTGGGGAACAGTCAGCCGCTTAGTCAAGCCCTGTGCCCAGCTCATAGAAGCCCTTTCTTCAAATGAAATCCACTCCCACAGTACTAATCTGAACCTCACCCTGGCCTTGATGACACAAAGGAAGCTGCCACTACCCCTGGTCATAATATATGGAATCCAGCCAGCCGATGTTATGCTAGGCCACGGCCTCACCCCACCAGTGGCCCGGGCCGCACACTTCTTGGTGGAACAGATCCTAGTTGATGAACCCTGGTCCCAGGGAAAGTATTTGCCAGATGCAATTTGGTTAGCTGCTGAGCAAGTTACCTACAGAAAGAAAGGTGAAGTACATGCACGGTTTCGGTTGGATACAAGCAGCTCTAGGGGAAATCGAGGCGATGGCTACTAGTCAAGGCCTAACTGAGATAACTAGGGTTACAATCAGGCGGGGCCAGCTTTCCCACTTTCCCCAAGCTGAGCTGGAATTTGCCTGGGATCTACTCAAGAAAGACACCATTTGCCAAAGGGCCAGTCTAGTTGTGGAGGAAGAACCCGCCCTCATGGGTTGTCCTACTTGTGGATGGGAGATCCCGTGGCAAGGTGATTTGGCCAACTGCCCAGCCTGTAAAGGCAAACTCCAGCTAGTGTCTGGGACTGACCTTCAACTAGTACATATCCAGGGAGGGGAGCAATGAGTGCCTCCCACGTAAAGGCAGAGCCCCTTCGCGGCTCAAAAGCTCTGGCTGTAGCCCATAGGATCTTGCATTCCCAGGGCATTATCGCGGTGAAGGGGCTAGGTGGCTACCATCTAGTCTGTGATGCTCGCAGCGTCTCAGCCATAGCCCGCTTGCGCAGAAGCAAACAGCGACCGGATAAACCCTTGGCCATCATGTTTCGCCACCTGGAAGCTCTGCAAGAAGAATGCCACACTCCGGATCTAGCCATTGAACTTCTCACTTCTGCCCTCAAGCCCATCATCATACTCCAACGTCGGGAGAACTCTACCTTACCTCGCCTCCTAGCTCCTGGCCTAGATACCATTGGTGCATTGCTGCCTTATACACCTTTGCATCTCTTACTATTTGATCACGGTCTAGACGTTTTGGTAGCCACCAGCGCCAACCATAGCGGTGAACCCATCACTTTCCAAGATGATGAAGCTCTAGAACGCATGGGTCCCATGGTAGATGGTATCCTCACCCATGACCAGGAAATACTCATGCCTCTAGATGATTCCGTACTATATTGTGTAGATACACTTCCTGATCCCAACAGCGTGGTGATCAGGCGGAGCCGTGGCTATGCCCCCTACCCCTTGACCTTGGCACGGCCCGTGAGCCAAGTAGTCTTGGGGTGTGGGAGTGATCTAAAAGCTAGCTTTTGCCTGGGCAACGGCAAATTGGCCTTTCCCAGTCCCTATCTAGGTAACCTGGAAAGCCCCGAGACTATGGAACGCTACCGCTATATGTTCAGGCGTTACAAAGAACTCCTTGACTTAGAACCCACGGCTGTGGGCTACGATCTGAATCCGGCTTTTGTCAGTAGCCAGATAATTGCTGCCACAGATTTTGCCGAGCTACCTCAAATTCCAATCCAGCACCACCATGCCCACATAGCTGCTTGCATGGGGGAAAATGGAGTATCTCAACCAGTCATCGGCATAGCCTATGATGGTGCCGGTTATGGACTAGATGGAAATGTGTGGGGAGGTGAGATTCTATACTGCACGCCCGAGGATTTCCGGCGTCTTGCCCACTGGCAGAATGTTAGTCTGCCAGGGAATGATCTGGCCATCCACCAACCCTGGCGCATGGCTCTCAGCTATCT
>DAIQRD010000143.1:0-5174 GCA_036786445.1 Bacillota bacterium | reverse complement strand
GCTAAGTCCGCATATTCCCGAATCCGCCGTAGATTAGCTCGCAAGTCTCCCACTGTTAGATTCAGCTGTGCCAGTGCAATTTTCAAACAATCACCTTCTTTTACCTCAAGACATCCTTTGCATTCTTCCACATTCTACACCATTTTAGCAGGATTACCGGGGAGAGTGCAAGGTATTGGGGCCGCAGGATTGACAACCTACCCAGCGAAATGTATATAATACCCTTAATAGCTGGGGCTCTCCCAAAGACAATGGGAGCATCACAAAAGGATGAGCGGAATGCCCAAGAGACACCGGCGCGGTGGCGTCAAGCAACAACACTCAATTATCCCAGGTATACGCAGAAAATTACAGAAAATCGCCGCTTGCCCCCATGTGCAGGCAGTCACTCCCGGCCGGATTTCACCAGCTGTTGGTAGTCAACAGCCCGTGATCGTGTTCCAGTATTTCCAGGAGACGGGTATGAAACTAGTGGGCAAGATCCCGGGAGCAGTCCAGGAGATCTTTGTGGTCACCTCTGCAAAGGAAGCCGCACTGAACTGGTTGACAGCTGCTCAACTAGTCTTGTTGGAGGAGAACCGTCCCGGGAAAGCTCACAGCCGAGGTCGAAAAGCCAGACTGGTGGTGGACAACTCCCCTCCCATTGTCGAAGCATCCCCTGACACAATTCGAGAGTATATGGCCTCTTCCTCCACCAACAGCACACCCATGGCTATACCCATAGGTGACCGACTTAACGGTCAGATGCACCACCTGCAAGATCAACTAACCAAGCAAGCAGAGAACAAGAAAAGGCAGGCTAAGGCCACCAAAAAGAGGCGGTCCCAGCTCCCATATAATGAGTCACCACAACCCACCACCATGGAAGCCTGGCTAGATGCCGCAGACAAGAGAGGTGTCGATTACTGGCAGAAGATCAAATCTGACAAAGACCCCACCAGCTGACATTCCCCAAGGTGACCCCTCTTTGATTAGCTACGCCTATCTTTATTATTCAGAACTGCCTTCCTCATCCGAATACTCTTAGGCGTGATCTCCACAAGCTCATCTTCAGCAACCCAAGCTAAAGCCTCTTCCAGCGACAGAACCCGGGGCTCATCGATTTTAGGGGAAATGTCTGAAGTGGCTGACCGCATATTGGTAACATGCTTCTTCTTGGCAACATTCACATCCAGATCATTTTCCCGGGCGTGCTCCCCTACCACCATTCCCTGGTAGACCATGGCTCCGGGCCGAACAAACAGCGTACCGCGTTCCTGAATGCTGGCAATGGCATAGGCAGTGGCTTCCCCTTGTTCCCAGGCCACCAAAGCCCCACTAGTCCTTTGGGGAACATCACCGCGGTAGGGACCATAACCATGGAAAGTATAATTCATGACACCATGGCCTTTGGTTTCCGTGAGAAACTCAGAGCCAAACCCAATTAGCCCCCGAGTAGGCACAATAAACTCTAGTTTCAGCCTACTCTCCCCCAACTGTGCCATGTTGAGCAGCTCACCTCGGCGAGTCCCCACATTTTCCATTATTACCCCCATGAGTTCCGTGGGAACATCAATGACTAGATGCTCCAAAGGCTCAAGTAGCCCCTCATCGGATTCACGGAATATGACTTGGGGCTTGGAGACGGCCATTTCATAGCCTTCTCGCCTCATGTTTTCGATGAGGATGGCTAGGTGCAGCTCGCCTCTGCCAGCTACTTCAAAAACCTCCGGGCTATCGGTTTCCCTAACCCTTAGGGCTACATTCACACGCTGCTCCTTTTCCAACCGTTCCCGTAAGTGGCGAGAAGTAAGGTGCTTCCCTTCAAGACCGGCAAAAGGACTGTCATTTACCCGAAACAACATCATCAGTGTGGGCTGATCAACCTCCAGTGGTGGTAAAGGGCTGGGATTTTCCCATGAAGTGACAGTATCACCTATGCCAATGTCACCCATACCAGCTAGAGCCACGATCTCCCCCACCGGGGCATGACCAGCCGGTGTCCGCCTCAGATTCTCGAATATGAAAAGCTGACTCACGGACTCTCTCTGCAACCTATCTGTGCCACCTCGGACCACCGCCACATCATCACCTTGCCGCAGGCTGCCATTATGGATCCTCCCAATGGCAATTCGGCCGATGTATGAATCGTAGTCCAAAGTACTAACCATAAGCTGTAGGGGAGCTTGCTCATCACCGAAAGGCGCTGGTACATGCCGTATGATGGCATCCAGAAGGGGCATAACTGAGCCCTGACCCTGCTTGATAGATGTCAATGCATCATCCAGCCGTTCAGACACTATACCTAAGCGGGCTGCACCGAAAAGCACTGGGTAGTCGAGTAGCTTTTCATCAGCTCCCAAATCAATGAAAAGATCCAGGACTTCATCCACGACTTCCAGAGGGCGACACTCAGGTCTGTCCACCTTATTGACCAGAACGATGGGTTGGACTCCTTGAGCCAAAGCCTTCTGCAGGACAAAACGAGTCTGGGGCATGGGCCCTTCAAAAGCGTCTACCACCAGCAAAGCGCCATCCACCATATCCATGATCCGCTCTACTTCACCCCCAAAATCTGTGTGACCGGGGGTGTCGACTATGTTGATTTTGTAGTCATCGTACATGACCGCCGTATTTTTGGAGAGGATGGTGATCCCCCGCTCCCGTTCCAATTCATCAGAATCCAGGATCCGGTCCGTTACATCAGTATTGGATCGGAAAACTCCGGTCTGTCTGAGTATCCCGTCCACCAAAGTTGTCTTGCCGTGATCAACGTGGGCTATAATGGCTACGTTGCGCAATTCCATAATATGTTTGCCTCCTGCTATGCCCAAAAACTGTACAGGTTAAAGACTACCTATTGCTGGTAGTCTTGTCAAGTAAGACAGAGCCAATAACCCTTCTCACGGGTTTGGCCTCTCAACTAGGATGTTCAACTAGGTTGTTTAAAAACAGGGATTCGGTTAGGCAAATCCGGGAACGACAAGGCGGGAGATAACAGCAAAGAGGGCCCCTACCACGCTGCCGGCCAGCACATCAGAGGGGTAATGAACTCCTACATATACACGGGACCAGCCCACCAAAGTTGCCCACAAGACCCACAAAGAAGAATATCCAGGAAAAGCCAAAGCATAGCTAATCCCAACAGCGAAACTAGCAGTAGTATGCCCCGAAGGGAAGGAATAAGCGCAAATGGGCACATTAAAAGTGCGGATGTGGTCAAGCCGCAACACAGGCCGAGGGCGGTTGACAATGCGTTTAACTATGTGGCTAACCAAATGGCTGCCAGCCAAAGCGGTGAAAGCCCTGCCTCCTGCGATCAAATAGGGGGTGCGTTTCTCACTCAATCCGGCCACTATGGCAGCAAAGGTAATGCCAATGGTGAAAGTAGCACCACCCGTATGAGTAAGCCAGACAGAAATTCTATCCAGCAACTTACACTTGATGCGGGTATTGAATAATCGAAAAAGCCATTCATCACTATTACGCATGCCTGGCATTTTAATGCCTCCCCCCAGGTGATCTCAGTCTATCACATCCGCTTGCTGCGCGCACCACGGAATTTTCCCTTCCCCGATTTCTCCCATGGATAAGCTTTCCTCCACACTCAACTATTGCCCAATCTAATCATAGATAGTATGGTACAGACTATCACTGGGTGGAGTTTGACTAGCGGCTTGGCTATGGGCCAATGCTCCAGCCATTTGGAAGCAAACAGGAGGAGTAAATCATGCTCGATCACAAGTATCAACCTCGAGTTGCTTATTTTTGCATGGAATATGGATTAAGTGAGGATCTACCCATCTATGCGGGAGGGTTGGGCATCCTGGCAGGAGATATCCTGAAAGGCGCCCATGATGCAAAATTGCCCTTGATTGGTGTGGGCATCCTATGGAAAGAAGGTTATACATCCCAGTTCATCGACGAACGGGGATGGCCCTATGACAAACCAACTGCCTACGACCGCGATCTGCTCCACGATACTGGTATAGTCGTACACGTCATAATCAGAGGTGAAGAGGTACCTGTCCGAGTCTGGCGGGTTGATGCTTATGATAATGCCCCCCTTTACCTCCTAGATACAGCTTTACCTGGCAGTAGCTATGGTTGGATCACAAATCGACTCTACGGAGGCAATGATCACGATAGAATAGCACAGGAGATCGTCCTTGGCATAGGAGGTGTCAGGGCCCTAGAAGCTCTAGGCCATACCATAGATGTCTACCACTTCAATGAGGGCCATGCAGTGTTGGCCGGTATTGAGCTCATCAGGCAGAAGATGGCTAAGGGTAAATCCTTCCAGCGTGCCTTGGAAGCGACTCGGCGAGAGGTGGTATTTACCACCCATACCCCTGTCATGGCAGGTAACGAAGCCCATGATCATGGGCTCTTGCAATATGTGGGTGCCTACAATGGTCTGTCTAGAGAGCAAATGGAGAGAATCGGCGGCGACCCCTTCAATATGACGGTGGCGGGGATGCGTCTTGCTCGTATGGCCAATGGGGTATCCAAATTGCACGGCATGACAGCCCGATCCATGTGGTGTGACATAGACGATCGCGCCCCTATTGTAGCCATCACCAACGGAGTCCATGTCGATACCTGGATGCACCCAAGTGTGCGGAGAGCCTATGTGGCCAATCTGGGGATCTGGAGCCCCCATATGGAGGCCAAGAAAGAGCTTTTACAGACCATTGCAAAGAGAGCGGGAGTGCAGCTCAATCCCCAGTTTATGCTCATAGGTTTCGCCCGTAGGGCCGCCGTCTACAAGCGGCCGGAGTTCATCTTTCATCGCATGGATATCATAGAGCCTCTGCTGGCTAGCGGTCGCGTGCAAATGGTCTTTTCCGGCAAGGCGCATCCTCGAGATGAGTCCGGTAAACAAGTATTAAGTAAGGTTGTGGAAATGACCCGCCGCTTCCCCCAAAGTGTTGTTTTCCTGGAAAATTACGACATGGAGCTTGGCAGACTACTCACTGCGGGCTGTGATGCTTGGCTCAACAATCCCCAACGGCCACTGGAAGCTTCTGGCACATCGGGTATCAAAGCAGCTCTCAATGGGGGCCTCAACTTGAGTGTTTTGGATGGATGGTGGCTGGAAGGTTGCCAACATGGCATCAATGGGTGGCAATTTGGAGGCGGCTACGAAGGTGAGCTCCAGTCCAAGTATGATCTCGTTAGTCTGTATGAGGTGC
>DAIQRD010000142.1:0-5180 GCA_036786445.1 Bacillota bacterium | reverse complement strand
AAAATATAGCGGGGTAGATCACCGGTCAATGGCAGCATTTCTGCCAATACTGGCAAGGCTTGGATACTCTTATTCCTAATCCAACCCAAATCATGCTGTGCCCGCTGCCACATACCCTGGAAAAAATCCGGTCGCTTGTTGCTCAAAATCAAAAGACCGGCACCACAAGCTAAGATCAAATAAAAAAGACCTAGATTCCGCAATAGGCGCCCAGGCAGTCGACGACGCAGACGGTAGCGCCACGTACCTTTGTGCAGCTGGGAAATCCACCGTCGCCATCTCAACATTACCACCCCCATGCCTCTGCAGCCAATATATGAAGAAAACAGGGGGAGTAGAACCCAGGTTGTACAACAAGGATGGCCCTATACCGTGTATTGGGCGGCCTGTTCTGCATCCATACCCGGATGGATGGCAATATTCAAGCCCGCGGCTACCACCCATGCAGCATCGGCCATAAGCACATCAATCTCCTTGGGGGTAACCACCATTGTGCTCATATACGGCTCCAGCAACTGCCTGATTACTTGGCGTTTTGTAGCATCATCTATGCCTGCTCCTCCTTGCGAAGCTAGCTTTTGCCCCAACTGCTGCATCTTGTGATCCGCGTTCCTGCTGGCAGAAAACTCCATCTCGGCTCCCGTCTCCATAGCCTGACTCGCTCCGCCACTCATCCTGATCCGTTGGGGATCAAGTACTGAGCTCTTGGCCATTGCCTCCCCGGGTGCTACATTCGTAGCATTTGATGTGTTAGGTCCCATACCTAAATTTGCGCTGTGGTCGGCACCATTGCTACCTGCCTTGGTAATCATCTCCATGCCGTCAGATATCAAAGTCACTGCATGGATGACTGTGGGCACACCAATGGCGAGCACTGGCACACCCATGGTGCTGGCTGTGATGCCCATGCGCATATTGCCGATACCGGACCCTGGGTGAATACCAGTATCAGCTAGCTGGATGGTGGTACAAAGACGCTCCGTGGAGCGACTGGCCAGGGCATCGATGCAAATGATCATCTTAGGTTTCACCCTATCAGCTATCCCTTGGATGGTTTCTCCGGTCTCTATGCCTGTGATACCCAAGACACCGGGCGCGATGGCAGCCACCGGCCGGAGACCACCCCGCATCTCTGGAGGAGCAAAGGTGAAAAGGTGTCTGGTCACCAAGAGCTTGTCAATAACCCGAGGCCCCAGGGCATCGGGAGTGGCATTCCAATTGCCTAGCCCCACTACCAAAATGGGGTCCTCATCACCGAGATCTCCGAAAAAGTCCTCCAGTTCTGTAGCGATCAACTCGCTAATCTCCAGCAAAGTCTGGCGATTATGCTGACGCAGAGCGGGAGATTCGATGGTAATATAATTGCCCTGAACCTTACCAATCTTATCTAACAATGGCCCTTGCGCCAGCTTCAGTCTGAATACTAGTTCTGTTAATCTTTGCTACCTCGGTTTCCTCATTTTTGACTATGACGCCAGGTATCTCCGGCGGCCCTTCCCGTTGGACTATGACCTCCGTGGCCTCCATGGCCAAGTCAGTTCGCACATGGTGTCTTTCGTAGAACTCATCATCAAATCTATCCACTGTCTCACTATCATTGAAACGTATGTGGTCTCGCTCCTGCATGGGATGTCCTCCTCACAGTTCTAGGATGTTGCCTGTTGCTTTCATTCTTAGCCTAACCCGGAAGTATTTGAACCATGTACTCGGGCTTCCCATGCCCAGCGATGTGAAATCAGTTGATCCCACGGCAGATTCACTGCCGTAAACTCCCAGACGCGGTTTTCATACTGCCCCAATTGCAGAATGGCCACTAAGTGCACATGGCCATTGATTGCTAGATGCTTGCCCAACTGACAACCGCAAACATAGACTTCAACTATGGGCATAAAAAGAATCCCCTCGATAAGCAAGGGGGGACCTAGAAATATCTCTCTATGGCAATTGTTTTCCGACGTAGGCACTGATTTTCCTCCAGCTAATGAGAGACAGTCTCTACCATACGATCCTAATCTATCTCCCCTTTGGCTGGAGTATGCATCACCCACGTTTTCTAGCAATGAGTCATGGCGATTTAGTGTGAGATTGTTTGTCCGGCACCGGCCTCTTGCGCATCAATCCAACAGACATCAATAGCCCACCCACGACGAGACTGAGATAGTAAGTAAACCCTCGCCACACCGTGACGAAAAGGCCGATAAGGCCGTGGGGCACAACACTGCTAAACAACAAGCTAAAGCCAAGTTCGGCGGCACCACTGGAACCGGGTGTTGGAGCATAGGCGGCCGACAGATAGAATATTAGTGTGATCCCCATCACACGCACGAACTGGGGACGCATGCCTAGACCCACTAGAACCACTGCTGGAACCATGGTGATTGTGAGCCACCAAGTATAGCTAAGCCCCAGCACCTTCCATAGAGTAGATCGCTTGTTGTCCATGAATTCCTGCAATGCAATCCTGAATTCTCTAAGCCCGCCTTCAATGCGCTCTAAGACAGCATCTAGCACCTCTGGTTTGAAGAATCTCAAGGTGAGCCGATTGCGGACAGCGGGAACAACCATAACACTGATTTTGTCAGGATGGAATACTAGGTACACCCCGAAGGCAAACACTATGAAATACAGAATAATCCCGCATATCAGGGCGAAATACATGGCCGTGGGAACACTCCAGAAATCCGCAAGGCAGAAAAGCCATACGGACGCAGCTAGTCCAAGGGTGAACCGGGCCCAAGCGTTGCACAGAGTCTTGACTGCAATGACTGCTGTGGACTGCCCCGCGTTCAAACCTTTTTCAGTGAGAAGGTATGCTTGCACCGGTTCCCCCCCGGAATCAAAGGGGGTTACTCCAGATACAAACGCTCCCATGATGGAGATACGCATACCATTGAGAATGCCAAGATCGCCTCCTAGAGAGCGAGTCAGAACTCGCATACGCAGAGCATCTAGAAGCCAACTTATTACCACAAGTCCGCATGCAATGCCAATCATGGTTGGATCGATCTGGGCAATTTCCGCCCAGGAATGGGCGCCTCCATTAAGCTGCAACACAGCGTAGAGCCCGAGTATACTGAAAATGACGGCTATAAGCGCGCTCCGCTTGAGCTGCGCAGGGCTCCTGCGGCCAGCCGGCTGTTCACTCACAAAGTAACACTCTCCTAATAACAAGTCACCAAAACAAGCACACCACATTATATCATAATTGGTTGATCCGAGAACACCTTGGACCAGAAAGTCTCCCTACCATTGCCCAGATTGATTGCACTCTGACAATATCACAGACCTAGAGCAAAGTCAGGAGGAACAATTGCATTCCATTCCTGATCATGATAAACTAGGTTGTACTGTGTAGTAGGAAACGGGGGTGAACTAGTTTGGCAAATATACTATCTGCTAAGAAGAGAATTGGCGTAACACGGCGGCAGACCTTGCGCAATCGGGCCGTTCGCTCAACGTTTCGAACTGCAATCAAGCGGTTTGAAAAGGCCTTGGCATCTGAAGATATGGTAAAGGCTGAAGAGCTACTGCAAGTGGCCATCACCGAGGTCGACCGGGCAGCATCTAAGGGTGTCATCCATAAGAACGAGGCTGCTCGCCGCAAATCCCGCCTTACCAAACGGCTTAACAAAGCATCCTAAAGGTGCATTTTGGCCGCCATACATTGTTATGCGATAGGTAGCCCCCCTCTGTTCTGGGGGCTTTTATCGTTTGGAGGGCTCAGTGCATAGCGCCTCTCAAGCCTTCGGTTAGACGCACAACAAGGATCTCCAAAGCCCGATCAGACGGATGATACCCACTTTTTATTTCTCGGTCGGTCTGAAACGTAGCCATCAATGCCCCCCGAATGCCATCAGAACCTACCCGTTGACCTTGAACTAGGGCCCTTTGCACAGCAAAACTCGGAACCCCCAACTCTCGACCAGTCTCCTGGGGCATTATGCCACTCCGAGCCGCTTCAGTGGCAAATGCTATAATCCGCCACTGTCTAGCAATCATGGCCAATATGGAAAGGGGCTCACGGCCACTAGCCAAGAGTTGCTGCAAGAGGGCCATGGCATCAGATTTGGCACCTGCGGCCACAGCGTCAGTAAAGCGAAATATGGCGTTATCTGCGACTTCTCGCCCAGGTATCGCGATTTGGGTTATATCCTCTTCTGTGACCACCAGATCATGCTCATCCTTGTAGCAAACCAGCTTCTCTAGTTCTTTATCTAACTGCCACAAAGAAAGACCCACTAGGTTAACCAAATGCTGAGCTGCTTTGCGGGAGAGCTTTAAGCCCAATTCTTGCCCCCGCTCCATGAGCCAGGTTGTTGCTGCCGGGGCTTCTAGAGGTGAAACATCTACTACCTGGCCTTGGGCATTCAATGCGCGATAGCACTTCGTCCGCTTGTCAATACTGGGGGACACCAGTATGAGGTGGGCATAGTCGGGCATATCCTCCAGCAGAGGCAGCAGACTCTCAGTATCGGCAGCCTTCCACTGATGGAAGTCTTCCACGACAGCTACCCTCTTGGCACCAAATATGGGCAAGGTGTTCAGAAAAGCTACCACTTCATCGGCATCGATCTCTTTTCCACCAAACTCTGCCAGATTCCAGCTATAATCATCTTGCTGTAATAGTGCCTTTTTCAGTGCGGTAACGCCTTGTGCTGCCAAGAACTCCTCTTCGCCCAAAAATAGGTAAATTGAAGCATAGCTACCCCGCTTGATATCAGCAAGGAGTTCCTTATAGCCATATCCTGCTTGTCTTGCTTTACTAGCCATGTCGCCCTCCACAAAAGTCCAGCCTACTAACCTAGCACCTGACCTACCTTACTATACTATCTTTTCGAGGAGGTCAGGGCCAAACCCTGCTAAACACTTGGCTCACCTGGGACTCCCATTGCCTGATTATTGGCCACGTGCCCACACTCCAAAACGGTTCTGCATGATATCCATGGATTCTAATGTGACGGCCCCAGATCCTTACCCTGATACTTCCCATCTGATCTGTGCGCCAAGGTGGTTTGCCTGTGACTATTTCCAAAGCATGTAAGAAGCCCTCAGCAGGATGACCAAAAGGGTTGGAGCCTACGGAAATGACCCCTTCGGTAGGCGACACCTCCCCCAAAAAGGAATATACCAAAGCTTCCCTAGAGCCGTGGTGGGGTACTTTTAGTATATGAGCTTTGAGC
>DAIQRD010000141.1:0-5194 GCA_036786445.1 Bacillota bacterium | reverse complement strand
GCTAGATGCCAGCATAGGTGCTGTTAGTGGGCCCTGATACACGAACCACTAACAGCACCTATGCTGGCATCTAGCCCTGAGGGTACATCCACCGCTAATATCGGTCTTCCCACATCATTTACTAGCTGGATAATCTCATCCATCAAACCTTGGGGTGAGCCCTTGATGCCAGTACCCAGGAGTGCATCGATGACCAGATCGGTTAAGGATAATGAAAATCGTAACTTGGGTAGATACTGCTGATCAACTTCCTGAAGATCCAGCCCCAATTGCCCACAGATATGATAATTGGCCAAAGCATCAGGGCTGAGCTCCTTGGGTTGGGCAGCAAGGAACACCCTCACTCTATAGCCCAGATCATGCAGATAGCGGGCGGCCACCAACCCATCTCCACCGTTATTGCCTTTACCAGCGATGATGGATACCTTGCGCCCTTGATTGCGCTGCAAAAAGGTGGCCGCTACGTCGGCCACCTGCCGACCGGCGTTCTCCATAAGCACCATGCCGGGGATACCTATCTCTCCGATTACCCGGGCATCAACTGCCCGCATCTCAGCGGCGGTCAGAAGCTTCATGGAGAAGTCGCCTCCCCTCTGGCCCTTCGAGTGCCATAGCAGTAGCTACTGCCAGTTCTTCGCTGTGGGAAAGGGAGATATGAATGCACCCAATGTCCCTGGCCGCAGCCAGCTCCTTAGTAGCCCCCCACAGCTGGACATAGGGCTCTCCTGTCTTCTTATGCCGAATCTCTATGTCACGCCAGCGCACGCCCTGTCGCCAGCCAGTTCCCAGAGCTTTCATCACCGCTTCTTTCGCGGCAAAACGGGCAGCCAATTTCTCCCTTTGGGCCACGGGGCCACCCTGCAAACAGCGCTGCTGCTCCAGGGGAGTATAGACCCGATCCAAGAATCTCTGACCTTTTCTTTCCCAAACACCGGCTACCCTGTGGATCTCAATAACATCGATACCAATTCCAAAAATCACCAACCATCCTCCGTCCCCACAGCCTAACTACTAACCTAGTTCTGCTTTGATAGCTTCCACAACACCCTTGACAGCCTTGTCCACAATACAGGAGTCGGGGCCTTCCGCCATGACCCGAATGAGGGGCTCGGTACCGGAAGCCCGCACGAGAATGCGGCCACTATCACCTAGCAACTTGGTGGCGGCAGCGATAGCCCCTTGAATATGCTGATTATCCTCCCAGCCATGCTTATTTAGGACATGTACACTAGATAGGTTCTGGGGGTATTTCTCCAGTTGGTTGGCTAGCACCGATAATGGCCGGGATTCGGCTTGCATGACGGCTAGAAGCTGTAATGCCGTGAGTACACCATCCCCTGTAGTATTATGATCTAGGAAAATGATGTGCCCTGACTGCTCACCCCCGAGATTCAAGCCTCTATCCCGCATGGCCTCCAACACATACCGGTCTCCGTTGGGGGTAGTCACCACATCACCACCGGCGGCCCTGAAGGCCGCCCTCACCCCTAAATTGCTATATACAGTCAAGGCTAGGCGCTTATGGGACAATCTCCCCTGCCGAAGCAAATGAAGTCCACAGATAACCAAAATATGATCGCCATCCAACAGGTTGCCCTGCTCATCTACGGCAATCAAACGATCGGCATCACCGTCATGGGCTAAGCCCACATGGGCCCCGTGCTTGACTACTTCTTCCACTAGAGCTTGGGGGTGGGTGGAGCCACAGTTCACGTTAATATTCAGACCATCTGGTTCATCGTAAAGGCTGATTACTGTTGCCCCCAATTCCTTAAGAATTGTGGGAGTCACTTGGTAGGCTGCCCCATTGCCACAATCAACAACGACTTTCAATCCTGTAAAATCAGCGGCAATGGTTCCTTTGAGAAAATCCACATAGGCATCGACAGCATCGTTGCGCACCTCTATCCTACCAACATCCTTACCTATGGGCCGGGGCGCTCCATCATCGAAGGTCTGAAACGGCGCCCTTGCGCTATGGGCGGCCTTTAGCATCAAAGCTTCTATCTCATCTTCCACTCCGTCCTCCAACTTAAAACCGTCCCGGGAAAAGAACTTGATGCCATTATCTGCCGCGGGGTTATGGGAGGCTGAAATCATCACACCGGCATCTCCATGCCAAGCTCGAGTCAAATAGGCAACTCCCGGGGTCGGCAATACACCCACCTGCAGGACATCGGCCCCCACCGAAGTGATACCGGCTGTTAGCGCGGCCTCCAACATTCGCCCTGAAATACGGGTATCCCGACCTACTAGCACCCGAGGACGGGCAGCTTGGCTTTCCCCCAGCAATATAGATGCACCGTAGCGCCCAAGGGCATAGGCCAATTCCGGTGTTAATCCTTGGTTGGCCACACCCCGTACACCATCGGTTCCGAATAGCCTTGTCACGAATATCACCCACTGTATCTTTATACATTTGACTCGTTCGTGCAAACTTCTACCATGGACTAGTTCTAGATTACCGCCGTTTTCCCTTCGCGGCAAGGATCCGGACATCCTCAAGCAAGCGATTCATTTCGCTAGCGAGTTTCCCTGCTAAATCCACCCCGCTCCGCCCATTGACGAAATCATCGAGCCCAGGTTCGAGTATCTGCTCAATGAGAAGTCGGCGAGCTGTGTGCCACTGCAAGGGCAGGGGCTGCAGCCCTTGGGCTTGCTCCAAGACCTCCACGAGATTATCTCTTTGTTTGGCATCAAGATCGGCTACCAGCTGCCATTCCTCCAAGAGTGCCTTATATGCAGGTACCCCCGGACTTTTTCTACCCGTCTCCAATCCCAGTTTCCGGCTGAGATCTCTAGCTAGTTCCATGGCCAAACGGGCATGGGCCTGACCTTGGAAGCGCCTATGGCGAAAGACCGCCACCTGCACCATGGTTCCACCTAGATAACCTCCGCTACTAGCTCCCCCAGGGGCGGGCAACAATATCACATCTTCGGGTATGTTCAATGACCGATACCCTCGTACTTTAGCATTTTCTCCTAGAGACCAGATCCAAAGACCCAGGGGCCCTATGATCGCCTTTCTCCCAGACAAAAAATCAGTTAGTAATGTACCCTGGACCAAGGACATGAACTTATCATTCTGCTGAGCCTGCCATTGGTCTAGAGCCACCTTGATCAATTCTTCAGTAAGCAAAAGCTCTCCTGTGGGGCTGACAATCCCGCCACTGACAGCCACCAGGATCTGAATCAAGGTATCGGGAATACCTTTCGGCTGGGCTACTACAGGCAGAGGTAGCTTGGCTGTCTTACTTAGTCTATCCTTGGTGTCCCGCCAACCATCCTTAGTCCAAGTTGCCGCATCACCAAACTCAAGGGCCATCTGGGACATCTCACTGCCCAACTGATTCCAGATCCGCCCATTGGCAACCCACACACGGGGTTGGATCAGGCTAGGCCAAGCCATCAGATGCTCGCCTACGGCTACCTGTGCTAAAGCCCCTGTGAAATACTGGCCTCTCTCGTCTTCCATCAAGAAACGGTCTATGGGCAGCTGTAGGTCAGACCAAACCCGAAACCACCTGCTGCTCTCCACTAAGATGTGGGGAGGGCGACCCCAATCCATAGCCTTTTGCATTGCTTGTTCCAGGTTGGCTTGCTCTATTGGCTTGAAGGATATTTGCGTGTTGGGATATACGGATTGAAAAGCACTCGTGATCTCTGACCAAAACTCATCATCTAGGGAGGGGGGAGTTACTAGCTCACCACCCATCTCCACCCATATTTCCAGTGGATATGTACGGTTTGCATCGATCTTGGCATGGGGATCGAGGACAAGGTGGGGATGTCGCCATTGCCACCACTGCCAGCCACCCACACCAGCGGCTACTAGGAGGATTACACCCAGGATCACAGCCATTTTTCGGTCCCGCATTATCTCACCCCCAAAAGCAGATACACATCGGGCCATCCCAGGCCATCAGCCATCAGTCCATACATTCTTTGCAGTTTTTTCACAGCATCTGCTGTCTGCTCGCCATAGCGGCCATCGGCTAGGCCACAATCACAATTTCGCTCCCGCAAAGCCATCTGCAAGGTGATCACATCCTGGCCGCAGCTCCCGGGCTTTAGATGTCGGGTCACCGAATCAGAGGCGCGACCCACCATCCGCACCAAGGTGCCTTCGGGAATAATCCGATACAGATATTCCACATGGCTGTTGAACATGCGAATGCAGCCGCCACTAGCCATGGTCCCAATGGACCACGGCTTATTGGTGCCATGGATTCCGTAAATGCCCCAAGGGACGTTGAGCCCCAACCAGCGGGTGCCAAAACCCCCGCCCCAGTTCATGCTCTTGTGGACAATGCGAAACTCACCGATGGGGCTGGGTGTCTTGCTAAGCCCCACCGCTACCGCGAATTTCCGATACTCCTTACCATCTATGTAAAGTGCCAACTGGCGGCGAGCCACATCGATGACAATTTCCCGTTCTCCCTCGGGGACAGGTTGAGCACCCTCAATGACCGGGACAGGGAAACTGTCAGCAAGGGCTTGCCACGTCCGGGAGCCCACCACCCCATCACTGCTCAGTTCATGCTGGCGTTGGAAATGCTTGATGGCTTGCATGAGTACACGATCAAATTCACCGGAAATGGGACCTCCATAGAGCCCCAAACGCTGCAACCCACTTTGTAATTCAACAACATCCTCACCCACCATGGGCGGATCTGCCAGATACAACACTCGATCCGATTCACAACAGGCATCTGCCAACCTGCCCATCTTGCCGGCAAGATCATCTGACTCCCATGGTGTATCTATCTTAGCTTGGTAGATGTCCCTGGGGGATGGATCAGTATCTGCCTCCGTCGCTGATTGTGCCCACCCCCAGGGACCCATACAGAGCAGCAGCACACTGCCCACCGCAATGGCGAAAATCAGCCATTTCGGCCGCCATCGCTCCACTTCGGTCATAGCCTTCAACCCCTTCCCCGTACCCCACTTATGATCTCCTTAGGTATGACAGGACTTGCCCACGCTGACATGTTTATTCATCATACTAGGAGAGCAGAACTACTATGCCTGAAGGGTGAAATCGGGGAAATGAGGAAATGGGCACTCCCTAAGGGGCTGCCACGGGAATGCGCATGAGCCCGTATTCTATGCTGTCTACCAAGGCCCGCCAACTAGCCTCAGTGACGACTCCCCGGACTGAAGTCCGAGGCTTCTCGGTTCATCTAGCCTGCTA
>DAIQRD010000140.1:4960-5201 GCA_036786445.1 Bacillota bacterium | reverse complement strand
TGTGGCGGGCAGCAGGACGTCCGGCAGCATCAGACGGCCAGTTAGGCTCCCCTCCATCACAGATGGCTAGGCCAGGAGTAGTCATCAACCATTCGCGATCCGGTTTATCTGTACTGAAGTTGGCCTGCACTTTCATGGGGAACCGAAACCCGGTGTCGGCCGGAAGTAGACGAGGTAGAGGAGTCCAGCTTACGGAACCACTGGTTTCGAACCCATTGAAGTCCCCTCCGACACCAATTTC